>DASZVD010000335.1:0-3216 GCA_035547375.1 Steroidobacteraceae bacterium | reverse complement strand
AATGGTAAATACGTTTTTCCGGCTGCAGAGCCCATCGGTCATCGCGCACCTGCAGAAGGCCTTTCCGGACGTCGGCGAGCATCCGGACGCGCGGACCGTCTTCATCAAGCTCCGTGAGCTGCGCAATCGCTGGTGACGGGGAACCTGTCCGGCTCATGATCGCCCCAAGCGGCCGCCGGGGGCCGCGGCAGGCGCATCCTGAGTCAGGCTCCCAGGCCGCGGGAGGCCGGACCTTCGACCGATGGGCTGCTATGATCCGAAATTGCTCCCGGGTAGCTTGAATATGCAGCAGCGAGTCGACGTGACCGGCGGCGCAATCCTGTATCTCGATGACGAAGAGCCGCTGGTATTTCTGGTGACGCGCTTGCTGGAGCGGCTCGGCTACGCGCCGTCCGGCTTCACCGACGTCACGGCCGCTCTGACCGCGTTCAGAAGCAACCCCGAGCGATACGCTCTCGTCCTGACGGACCTGTCGATGCCGGGGGCGAGCGGACTCGACTTCGCGCGCGAAGTGCTCGCGATCGCTCCGGGTACGCGGGTTGCCATCCTGACCGGTAACGTCCATCCCACTGATGTCACCCGGGCGACGGCCATGGGCATTCGCGCGGTCGTGCAGAAGCCGTTGACCGTCGATGAGTTGGGCCCAGTGGTGCGCCAGCTTCTGGGGTAACCTGCGCACCTTCCAGGCAGCGCGCGCAGGTCACCATGTACTCGTCTTTCTACCGCCGCAGCTTTGTGATCGCCACCACGGCGATCATGGCCTACCTGCTGTTCCGGGTGCTCGATCCGTTGGGTGCCGCGCTCGGTTGGGCTGCCGTCCTGGCCTTTCTGCTGCTGCCGCTGCACGAGCGGCTGACCGGGAAGTTGAAGGGGCGCAGTGTCTTGTCCGCCAGCATCCTGACGGGGCTCACTCCTTTCTGCGTGATGGCGCCCGTATCCATCCTGGCCGTCTCTTTCGCGGGTCAGGTGATCCATCTCCTCAATTACATGCGTAGCCATACGCTGCTGTCCTACAGCGAGGTTTTGCAGCGGCTGGAGGGGTATTCTTTCATCGGTGGCGCGGTGCACTGGGCACGTGAAAACGCCCCTATCAGCGCCGAGCAGGTCCAGTCGTGGATCTCCGACGGCGCGCAAACAGCCTTGCGATCCGCGGCCACCATGGGCGGCAGTGTTGCTCTCGGGGTGTTCGGCACGCTCATCAGCTTCGTGATGATGTTGTTCCTGCTGTTCTTCTTCCTGCAGGGCGGCCCATCCATGCTGAAGCACCTGACCCGCCTCATTCCGATGGAGCCGGTCCGACGGGGTCAGCTGCTGAAATACCTGGCTGACGTCATCCGCGCCGTGGTGTTCGGCTCGACGGCCACAGCGCTCATTCAGGGGATCTTCGTGGGCGTCGGGTTCGCCATCGTCGGGCTGCCGTCACCCATTGTTTTTGGTGTACTCGCCACTATTGCTGCATTCCTGCCCGCGGGGGCAGCTGCCGTGCTGATACCAGCGGTGATTTACCTGATGATCGATGGGCGCTGGGGTGCGGCGATCTTCATGGCGTTCTGGACCGCCGCCATGTGGGTGGTGGAGAACGTTCTGCGCCCACTGCTGACCGCCCATCGTGCCGAAGTCTCCACGCTGGCGATTTTCGTCGGCGCCATCGGCGGGGCCTCGACGTTCGGCGTTCTGGGCCTGGTGATCGGGCCCGTACTGCTCAGCTTCGCGGTCGCGCTCGTGCGGTTCGCCGAAGAGAACGTACCGCAGGCATAATGCGCCCCCCATGGATTTGAGCCCCCTCCTCGACCCCCTGAACGACGCCCAGCGCGCAGCCGTCACAGCCCCTCTGGGGCCTGTTCTGGTGCTGGCTGGCGCGGGCAGCGGCAAGACTCGCGTCCTCACCCACCGGATCGTCTGGCTGATCCAGGCCGAGGGCGCCTCGCCGCACGGCATTCTCGCGGTCACGTTCACGAACAAAGCGGCCGCGGAGATGCGAGGCCGGGTCGAGCGGCTGCTGGGCATCCCGGGCGGCGCGATGTGGATCGGTACCTTCCACGGCATCGCCCACCGGCTCCTGCGCCTGCACTGGCGCGAGGCGCGCCTGGTGCAGGGCTTCCAGATCCTGGACTCCGAGGATCAGCAGCGGCTCATCAAGAAGCTGCTGAAGGCGCAGGAGCTGGACGAGTCGCGGTGGGTGCCGCGCGAGGTCCAGTCCTTCATCAACTCCAACAAGGACGAGGGCCGCCGCCCCAGGGACCTCAAGGACGGCAACGATCCCACCCGGGCGCAATTCATCAGACTCTATGCCGAATACGAGGCGGCCTGCGCGAAAGCGGGCGTCGTGGACTTCGCGGAGCTGCTGCTGCGGGCGTACGAGCTGTGGCGTGACAACCCGGAGCTGCTGGCTCATTATCGGCGGCGCTTCCGCCATGTGTTGGTCGACGAGTTCCAGGACACGAACGCCATACAGTATGGGTGGATGAAGTTGTTGGTTGGCACGGAGGGTTGCCCTTTCGTGGTTGGAGACGACGATCAGTCCATATACCGGTGGAGGGGCGCGCGAGTCGAGAACCTGCACCAGTTCCGCCGCGACTACCCCAACGCCCTGTTGCTCAGGCTGGAGCAGAACTACCGCTCCACCGCCGCCATCCTCGCCGCGGCGAACGGCCTGATCGCTCACAACTGCGGCCGGCTGGGCAAGAATCTGTGGACGAGCGGCGCGAAAGGCGACCCGATCCGGGTCTATGCCGCCTTCAACGAGCGCGACGAGGCGGAGTTCGTGACCCACCGGATCCGGGACTGGGTCGCTCACGGCGGCAGCCGTCGCGACATCGCGATCCTCTACCGCTCGAACGCGCAGTCCCGTGTGTTCGAAGAGGCCTTCATCTCGGGCCGCATTCCGTACAAGGTGTACGGCGGCCTGCGGTTCTTCGAGCGTGCCGAGATCAAAGACGCCCTGGCCTATCTGCGCCTGATCTCGAACCGCAACGACGATGCCTCGTTCGAACGGGTGGTGAACCTGCCGACGCGCGGTATCGGCGCCAAGAGTCTCGATGTCATCCGGGAGCATGCGAAGGGCGCGGGCTCGACCCTTTGGGAAGCGGCAGCCGCCTGCATCGGCGATGCGTTGGGCCCGAAGGCGTCGCAGGCGCTCACTTCATGTCGCTGATCGAGCGGCTGGCACGTGAGCTCACGAGAGCGTCCTGAGTTTCACCCAGGTGCAGGCCGCCA
>DASZVD010000334.1:0-3444 GCA_035547375.1 Steroidobacteraceae bacterium | reverse complement strand
ACCGGCACCGGTCCCACGCCTGCCGAAGTGGCGACGCTCGATCCGTTCGAGGCTCTCACCATCCTGCCGCAGGCCGGTCTCGACCTGCGCGCCCATCTCCTTGCCATTGAGCGCCGGCTCGTCGAGCAGGCGCTCGAGCGTGCGAACGGAACTGTTGCGCACGCTGCCCGTCTCCTGGGCCTGCGCCGCACGACGCTCGTCGAAAAGCTGCGCAAGCTGGGGATGGATGGCCTGGAGGAGCCTGTCTGACTCCCCGGCCGTGACGGAAGATTGACGCTCGCGCGGTGAAACCTTGCCGCGCCTGTGACGTCTCTCACGCTTCGCGGCCGATTCCAACCCGGCACGCCTTTTGCACCTCCCCTGGCACGAAGTACCCACGTGTGGTGGGGAGGTCAAATGACAGACGACTGCGCCGACAAACAATCCGCCGCCGCTTGCGCAACCCGCGCGGAGCCCGAGCCCGTTGCCTACGCGTCGAGCTCGTTGCGCCTGCTCGAGCTGGCCCGGCGTGTCGCGGCGAGCGACTGCACGGTGTTGATCGTTGGTGAGTCGGGCACCGGCAAGGAAGTGCTGGCCCGCTTCATCCACCGCAGCTCGCCGCGCGCGAGCCAGCCGTTCGTCGCGGTCAACTGCGCCGCGATCCCGGAGAACATGCTGGAAGCGATGCTGTTCGGCTATGAGCGCGGCAGCTTCACCGGCGCTCAGTCCGCGCACGCGGGCAAGTTCGAGCAGGCCCAGGGCGGCACCTTGTTGCTGGACGAGATCACGGAGATGCCGCTCGCCCTGCAGGCCAAGCTGCTGCGCGTGCTGCAGGAGCGTGAAGTCGAGCGCATCGGCAGCCGGACCTCGATCACTCTCGATGTGCGGGTGCTCGCGACGACAAACCGTCGCCTGCGCGAGGAAGTGGCCGCCGGCCGCTTCCGTGAAGACCTCTACTATCGCCTGAATGTATTCCCGCTGGCGCTTTCGCCCCTGCGCATGCGCCGCGACGACGTGCTGCCGCTCGCCATGCAACTGCTGTCGAGCCGCGTCCGCCCCGGCGACCGGATTCCGGCACTGAGCGCTGAAGCCGCGCACCTGCTGTTGACCTACCCCTGGCCGGGCAACGTGCGTGAGTTGGACAACCTGCTGCAGCGTGCGCTCATTCTCGTCAACGGCCCGGTGATCCGTCCCGAGCACATTCAATTCGAGCTCGCCAACGACGCGGGCGGCCCTGGGAGCGGTCCCGGCGGGGGCTCGATCGTCAAGCTGCCGGTGCGCAGCGTGGCGCGCAGCGCGGGCACATCCGGCTCCAGTGCGGCCGCCACCTCGAGCAGCATCGGCGCTGCGGCTGCGAACGGCTCGCTGGCGAGCTCACTCGGCCAAGCCGAGCGCGACCTGATCCTGGATGCGTTGCGCAGCGGACAGGGTAACCGCCGCGAAGCCGCGGAGCGTCTCGGTATCAGCCCGCGGACCTTGCGATACAAGCTCGCGCGCCTGCGTGAAGCCGGTATCGACGTGCCCGCGGCCTAAGATCACGCGAGGAAAGCACCGTCATGAGCCAGATGGAAATCAACCGCGTCCTCGAGCAGATCCGCTCGATGTCAGCGCAGACCCGCGTCGGCACCACGCAGGCGCAAAACCGCCTCGGCACGTCTCAGGGCGTCAACCCGACGCCGCAGAGCGGACCGGGCGAGTTCGCCAGCATTCTGCGCGCCGGGCTCGACCAGGTGAACCAGACCGAGCAGAAAGCCAACCAGCTGAGTGATGCCTTCCAGCGCGGCACGCCCGGCGTGGAGCTGCCGCAGGTCATGTTGGAAGTCTCCAAGGCGAGTGTTTCCCTGAAAGCGGTGTCCGAGGTGCGCAATCGTCTCGTGAGCGCGTACCAGGACATCATGAACATGCAGATGTGACGTAACCCATGGCTGAAGCGACTACTCTGCCCACTCCTTCCGGCCCCGCATCAGGTCCCGCTGTTGCGCTCGTCGCGAGCTTGAAGCCCATTCTGCTGCTCGTCGGCATCGCTGCCGCCGTGGCTGCCGGTGTGACCGTCGTCCTGTGGACACGCGGCCCGAGCTACAGCCTGCTCTACGCCAACATGGCCGCCGAGGACCAGGCGCAAATCGCGCAGGCCCTGGATTCGGCGCAGATTCCGTACCGCATCCCACAGGGCACGAGCAACATCGAGGTTGCCTCCGAGCGCGTCAGTGAGGCACGCATGAAGCTCGCGGGACAAGGCCTTCCAGAAGGCGGCGGGGGCTTCGCGCTCATGGACAAGGATCCGGGTTTCGGCGTCAGCCAGTTCGTCGAGAGCGCACGCTATCAACACGCGCTCGAGACCGAGCTCGCCCGCACAATTACCGCCCTGCGTCCCGTGGAAGGTGCGCGGGTCCATCTCGCCATCCCACGTCAGACCGCCTTCGTCCGCGACCACCACCCGGCCAGCGCGTCGGTGTTCGTGCAGGTCAAGCCCGGCCGCCGCCTCGAGCCCGGCCAGGTGCAGGCCATCGTGAACCTCGTGGCCTCCAGCATTCCCGAGATGGAAGCCAGTCAGGTGACAGTGGTCGATCAGCAGGGCCACCTGCTCTCCTCGCCCGACAGCCATGACGAATTCGCGCTGCGCGAGCAGCAGTTCGACATGGTCCATCGCCTCGAGGACGACTACACACAGCGCATCGAAGCGTTACTCGCGCCAATGATCGGCCCCGGGCGCGTCCGCGCACAGGTCGTCGCGCAGATGGACATGGCGGTCAGCGAAGAGGCGCACGAGCAGTATCGACCCGACAGCCAGATCGTGCGCAGCGAGCAGATCTCCGAACAGAGCAGCCGCGACGGGTCCGCCGCCGGCGGCGTGCCGGGAGCGCTCACGAATCAGCCGCCTCCGGCGGGCGTGGCCCAGCCGCCCCCGAGCACTGCGCCGAACAACGCCGCGGCCGCCAACAGCACCGCCAACGGCGCGAATGGCGCTGCAGCGGGCGCCAACGCGGCCAATAAGTCCGGGCAGACCGCCCTCACGCAGCCGGTCGGCGGCAGCACCGGGGCCGGAAGCGATAACTCCACCTCCAAGTCCACAACCCGCAACTACGAAATCGACCGCACGTTGAACTACACGCGCAATCCCGCCGGGCGCCTGAAGCGACTGACGGTGGCCGTGCTGGTCGACAACATGCGCACCACCGGCAAGGACGGCAAGGTCAAAGACGTCCCGCTCACGCAGCAGCAGCTCGATCACATCACGCAGCTGGTGAAGGACGCGGTGGGTTTCGACGAGTCCCGCGGTGACAACGTCAACGTCGTCAATGCTTCGTTCACCAATGATGCGCCCTCTCCGGACGGCCAGATGGAGCAGCCGCCCTTCTGGGAGTCCGCCCTGTTCCTCAACATGGCGAAATTGCTCGGCGGCGTGACCGTACTGTTGGTACTCGTGCTCTCGGTCCTGCGCCCCATGATCCGCACGTTGATCGG
>DASZVD010000333.1:0-22984 GCA_035547375.1 Steroidobacteraceae bacterium | reverse complement strand
AGGGACTTGCAAGCGGAACCTGGTATTTCGCTGTAACTTCGTATACGACGGATGGCGAGGAAAGCGTCCGCTCCTCTCTCGTGTCGAAGACGATCTGAGAACGCCGGCCGCATGGCCGGCGCTTCGCTCCTGTGGCCGCCGCTCGCTGCGGCCACGCTCAATCTCCAGCTCGGCCGGGCGCACGAATCGGCCATCGCGGCCCAAGTAAATCCAACTCGCCGTCGGCTGTTATGTCGGCGAATTTCCAAGGTGTCTCGCGTACTTCGGCTCGACATTTGACTTTTTCGTTCCCGTCGTGCCGCGGCCGGCGGTAAGCCGGGGCGATGATTATTACGGCATCGTGACGCCTGGGTCAGGCGTTATGTTGAAAGCCGGTCGTATCGTTATCCACTGTCTGCGAGTGGAGACTGTTAGGTCGACGTGATGTCGGTTACCTGCGACGTGTTGCAAAGTCCTGGCTGATTGCGTATTTCTGTAGGGGCGCGGCGCTCTTCGATTCGGGAAGTTCCGCGCCCGGCAAACCCGCCGCGAGGCGGGGACGCAAAGCTTCCGGTCTCCGGCGGTCCACATGGACCGGAGATAGCGGGGTTGCCGGCGAGCGGTCGTCAGTGCGATTCGCCTGCCGTCATTCCTCCCTGTGCCGTGGGCTTTTCGTGTTGGTGTTATGTACGGGTATGAAGACTCCCACTGACAGGGTAGGGTAGATGCAACCGTTGAGACTCACTGTTTCGAAGCGCATCGTCGGGCTGTTCGCCGCCGTCTCGCTGGCGCTCGCTCTCGCCGCCTGTGGCGGCGTGGATGTTGGTTCCAACTCCGTCGCGGCTGCAGCGGCTCCGGGCGCTACCGCGGATGCGGTCGTCGCGCCGCCGACGATCAGCGGAAGTCCGGCGACTTCGGTAGTAGTCGGCGCGAAGTACTCCTTCCAGCCGAGCGCCTCCGACGCGAGTGGCGATGCGCTGACGTTCTCGATACAGAACAAGCCATCCTGGGCGACGTTCGATCCGGCCTCTGGAACGCTGGCAGGGACACCAACGGCGAATGATGTCGGCAGCTTCCAGTCGATCACCATCAGTGTGGCGGACGGCCAGGCGGTCGCGCAGCTCGCCCCGTTTACCATCGAGGTTACGGCGGCACCCACCGCGCCGACCCCGACGCCCACGAACTCGCCTCCAACGATCACCTCCGGAACGCCCGCTGCTTCCGTGCAGGCCGGCTCGCATTACGCATTCCAGCCTTCCGCGTCCGATCCTGACGGGGACTCGCTGGTTTTCTCGATTGCCAACAAGCCCTCGTGGGCTTCGTTCAGCACGACCACGGGCCTCTTGAGCGGTACTCCCGCAAGCACCGATGTCGGGACTTATCCCAATATCACCATCAGCGTGAGTGACGGTCATTCGAGCGCTTCCTTGGCGCCGTTCACGATCACCGTGACGGCGATCACGACCAGCACGCCGACCAACACACCGCCGAAGATCAGCGGCACGCCCGCCACCACCGTCCAGGCCGGGGTCACTTATTCGTTTCAGCCCGCGGCTTCCGATGCCGATGGCAATACCTTGACGTTCTCGATCGCCAACAAGCCGTCCTGGGCGACCTTCAGCACTGCGACCGGTCACTTGAGCGGGGTGCCGGCGACGACAAATGTCGGCACGTATTCCAACATCACGATCAGCGTCAGTGATGGCACTACGAGCGTCTCGCTGGCGCCGTTCAGTATTCAGGTCACCGCACCGCCGGATGTTCCACCGGTCATTTCAGGAACCGCGCCCACTCAGGCGCAGGTCGGCACGGCGTACACGTTCACTCCGACAGCCAGCAGCCCGACCGGCAAGTCCCTCAGCTTCAGCGTGCAGAACGCGCCGAGTTGGGCGACCTTCAGTACGACCACCGGCACGCTGGCGGGTACCCCCGGCACCGGCGATGTGGGAACCGATTCAGGTATTGTCATTACCGTGAGCGACGGCACGTTGAGCGCCGCGCTAGCTGCATTCACCAACACCGTTGCCGCGGCTCCGGCCTCGACGACCACGGGTACCGCGACTCTGCATTGGACGGCGCCCACCCAGAATACGGACGGGACGGCCATTACGAACCTGGCGGGCTTTTCGATTTCTTATGGGAACAGCGCGACGGCCTTGTCGCAGACCGTCACCATCAGCGATCCGACCGCGACGAGCTACACGATCCAGAATCTGGCGTCAGGAACTTGGTACTTTGCGGTGAGTGCCGTGTCCGGCACAGGTGCGCAGAGCGCCCTGTCCACCGTAGTTAGCAAGACCATTCCGTAAAGAGAGCGGCGGAGAAGGCTCCTTCCCGCCCACTGGTGAGCCCCCCGCAATCTCGAGGCCGCATTGCGCGGCCTCGAGTCGTTCTGCGCCGGAGGTCGGTCGGCGAGGAGCGAGGAGATTAGTCCTTACGGCGGCGGCGGCGCGCAGCAGCCACAGCGATCACGCCAGCGCCTAGGAGCGCAATAGTCGCAGGCTCCGGCACTTCGCTGGGGTAGCCGCCACTGTTTCCACCGCTTCCACCGTCGTTCGGCCCCGAGTTGCCCGGAGGAGACGGATCCGAGCACATGCCCGGGACCCACTTGCAGGTGACGCCAGCATGAGCAGCGGGCGCTCCGAGCGCCGACAATGCCAGGGCGGCCACCAATGTCAAAGCTACTTGCCTCACGAAAGTCATCCTTTTATCTCCAAAAACAAAGCCAAACTATTTCTGATTATAGCCTTGCAAGCTGCGGGCCAGCCCTGTGCAGAGTAGCAATTTGCGCGATTTCTGCGCGTTCCCAGCTGATAATGTCACACGACTGTAAACAAATCCGACGCCATCACTTAGCAAAAATTTGAGGCACGTCACAAACTGCCTATTATCCCTTTTACCTTCAGTGCGCATATTTTCTTTTATATACAATGAGTTATTTTATTTTGGAATGTCGCCGGCCGACTCGCTGGTAGCGTTCAAGAATCCGACATCCATGATTTCGACAGAATTTGTTGCAGTGCAAAATATCACCCGTGAAATCTGAGTGTCATATATCCGCATTGATCCACCGGCCGTCTGTGATGAAGTCGTGCTGAGCGCGTCGAATCGTCGGCTACACTTTTCGTTACAGCCTGAGAGAGAGCTGATTAGCGCGATGGACAAATCCGGGGACGCGCCAAAAAAAATCTGGGTGGGCGCCGGACTCTTGCTGCTTGCGTTGCTAGCCTGCTGGCCGAGCACTCGTGCCCTGTGGGACTACTGGGTGGACCCTCACAGCGGCGCAGAGCATGGGTTGCTCGTTGCGGCCCTTTCTGGGTGGTTGTTGTGTCGTGCCTCCCCTATGCTGGCGATCCGTCCCACCCAATTTTCGCCGGCGTGGTACCTGGTGCTGTTGCTATGCAGCATCGCCTGGCTCGTATGCCTTCGGGCTGGGATCCAGGACCTGCACCTCATGTTGATGCCCGTCATTCTCCTCCTTGTGCTCCTGGCGTTATTCGGTTACGAGGGGGCGAAGGCATTTGCCTTTCCGATCGGCTACCTAGGTTTCTCGTTGCCGGCCTGGGGTACCTTGGGCGATGGCCTGCAGGATCTCACTACCACCGCGGTTGCTGTTCTCGCGCCTTTCGTCGGACTGCCAGCGCATTTTTCCGGACATCTGGTCATGCTGCCCAACGGCGTGTTCGAGATCGCGCGCGGCTGCAGTGGTGTCAACTTCCTCGTGGTTGGCCTCGCTACCATGGCCCTTCTGGGGGAGCTCGAAGACGCCTCCTTGCCGAGGCGGGCGTTGCTGCTCGGGGGAGTAGCTCTCGTCGCGATCGTCTCCAACTGGTTGCGCGTGCTGGCGATCATCGCTATCGGTTATGCCACTGACATGCGTCATGTGTTGGTCACACGAGGGCATCTGCTGTTCGGCTGGGTATTGTTTACGGCCATACTGCTCGTGTTCGTGCGGCTCGTGAGCCGGCCAGGTGCTGCGCAGCAGCCCAATGAGGCGGCCACAGCCCCGATGGCGGCGGCAATTGCAGGAAAGATCAGGCCTACGCTGCCGCTCTGGGGTGCCGTCGGTGCCGTGACCGTGTTGTTACTCTCTGTGGGAATCGTACACGCCTTCAATCCGACTCGTGTCACCGGCGGTGCACCGAAGCAGATCGATCCCCCCGTTGGGCGCGCGCAATGGCGGGGCCCGATGCCGGTGGGTGAGGGGGCCTGGCAGCCGCAATTCATTGGTCGACATATACAGTGGCACGTTGCCTACGAAGGCGCGGGAGCGAACCGTGTCGAAGTGGTGGGCGTGGGATACGATGCGCAGGAGCAGGGTCGTGAGCTGGTGAACGAGGGAAACTCACTCCTTGGCAACGATGCGTTAACGGTGCTCGAGGACCGCATGGTTGCAGCGCACGATATACCCTACCGGGAGGCACTGATCACCGATCCTCAGGGGCATCGCTGGGTCATCTGGTCCGTTTACGATATTGGCGGCCGGCAGTTCGTGGTACCGCTCTTCTCGCAGCTATGGTACGGCGTGAGCTCCCTTACCGGAACGCCCTATTCGGCTTTGTTCGCGTTCCGGGCGAGTTGCGTGCCCACCTGCGACGCGGCGCGTGCCGTCCTTTCGAGCTTCCTACGGGACATGAGTGGTGAGGTGTTCACTTCGGTAGTCCGTGAGCGGGCGCACACTGCGTCATCCAAACCCGTATGAGACTTAAGAGTCTGATACCCTCGCGCTCAGAAAGCGGTTTGGTCGGCGAAACTGTGAAAAGAGTCTCCTTTAGGACGTGGTTGGCGCGCGGCGTTCGCTTCGGGTTCGCGCTAGTGCTGCTTCCATTGCTGATTACGGTGGCCCGCGCTCAGGGAGGAACGGGGGGCGTTGCGGCTCCGGGCCCGGGGGCTCAGCCGCCGGCGGGCGCGAGTGCGCAATTGCCCGTGCCCGACGCTGCAGCTTTGCAGGAGTCAGAGACCAGTCAGTACATCATCGGCCCCGGCGATGCCTTGCATATTTTCGTCTGGCGCAATCCGGAACTGACGACGCCAGTGGTCGTGCGGCCCGACGGTGAGATCTCGATGCCCCTCGTAGATCACATGGTTGCCGTCGGCAAGACGCCCCCGCAGCTCGCGCGCGATATAGAGAAGGTGCTGGGTGAGTTCGTCCGGGCGCCCAAGGTTAATGTCATCGTAACGGTGGCTCTGAGCACGTTCAGTCAGGTTCGAGTGATCGGACAGGTCACGAAGCCCATGGCGGTGCCGTACCGGGCTGGAATGACCGTGCTGGATGCCGTCCTGCAGGTTGGTGGTTTGGGGCCGTTCGCAGCCGGGAACCGTGCCAAGATCGTGCGCAAGGTGGGCGGTAAGGAGACGGAGATCAAGGTGAAGCTCGACCGTTTGCTCAACAAGGGTGATACCCGGCAGAATGTGGCCTTGCAGCCCGGCGATCTGCTGGTCGTGCCCGAGTCGCGTTTCTAGGGGCTGTCATGGACCTGCAGACCCAGGCGGTACTCGAAAACATACTCGACCAACTGCGCGGAGCCTGGCGCTTCCGTTGGGTTGCCCTGGGGATCGCCTGGGTGATTTGCGTGTTGGCCTGGATCGGTATCTTCCTCATTCCGGACACGTACCAGGCTTCGGCGCGCGTTTTCGTCGATACACGTACGACCTTGAGCGAAGTGACACGCGGCCTGAGCGTAGAGAGCAACGTCGATACCCAAATTCAGCGTGTCCGGGAGGCCGTTCTCGGCGCCCCGCAGCTCGAGCGCGTCGCACAAGAAGTCGGTCTCCTGAATAAGGCGCGCACGGCGCAGGAGCGGGAGCTGACTCTGCAGAAGTTCCATGATCAGTTGTCATTGACCGGCGGCATGACCAATCAGACGGCCGGCGTGTTCGTCATTTCTTACAAAAACACCGATCGTGTGGCCGCCCTCGAGGTCGTCAAGCGCCTGCTGAATTCCTTCGTCGAAGGCACGCTCGGCGGCAAGCGCGAAGGCTCCGAGCAGGCGCAGAAGTTCCTGGTCGACCAGATCTCCGACTACGAGGCACGACTTGGCGCCTCCGAGGAGCGGCTCGCAAAGTTCAAGAAGGAGAACGTGGGGCTCATGCCGGGAGCGCAGGGCGACTACTTCGCTCGGTTGCAGAAGGAGACGGATGCTCTGCAGCAGTCACAAACGAACCTGAACGTTGCGGTACAGCGCCGTGACGAGTTGCAGCGTCAATTGCACGGCGAACAGCCTTTGCTGCCGGCTCCGCTCGATGCCACGAAAACGGCGGCCGCGCCGGCAGCTCTGGGTGGCGACACGGCCACGCGCATTCGCGAGACTCAGGAGCGCCTCGACGAGTTGTTGCTGCGCTTCACTGACAAACATCCCGACGTCATCGCACTTCGGGCGACGCTCGTGGAGCTGAAGAAGCGACAGCAGGAGGAGGTCGACGCGGCCCGCAAGGGCGATGCGGTCGCCGCCGCCAGCACGGGTCTTAGCGCCAATCCGGTCTATCAGAGCATTCAGTTACAGTCGAATCAGACGGACGTGGAGATCGCGGCGCTGCGTGCCGACGTGGCGGATCACCAAAAGCGGATCGCCGATCTGAAGACTCTGGTCAACACGGCGCCCGAGGTGGAAGCGGAGCTGGCCAGGCTCAATCGTGATTACGACGTGACGCGCGCGCAGTACCATTCCCTGCTCGAGCGCTTGCAGCGGGCACGGCTGAGCGAGGATGCCGACTCGACGGGCAACGTGCGCTTCGAGGTCATCGATCCTCCTTCGACCGGAGCCGGGCCTATCGGACCGAAGCGTGGCGTGCTCATCGTCGTGGCGCTCGTTCTAAGCATGGGTGCGGGCATGGCGGTCGCCTTTTTGTTGCACCTGCTGCGCCCGGTCTTCATCAGCGCGCGTCAGCTCCACAATGTAACCGGATTGCCGGTGCTCGGTGTCGTCAGCGCCACCTGGCTCGAATCTTATCGGGCGGCCACGAAACGGCGCACCTTCGGCTACGCTGTCTGCGCCGCCATGCTCGTCGCCACCGCCGGTGTGGTATTTGCAATGAATGGACGTATTTCACAAGCCATACACGGCCAGCTCCATGAGTATCGTTGAAAAGGCTCTCAATAAGCTGCAAAGCGCGAGTCGGCCTGCAAGCGCCGCGCCGGCGGCGCCCGTTGCCGCGGCCCGCCCCGCGGGCGCGCCGGGCCGCCTGGCCGACACCAGCGCTCATCGGGTAATTGCCCCGACACGCGTGGTGCCTTTCAACTCGAAGGCGCTGCGAGCCGCGGGACTGCTGCCTCCCGAGGCGCAGGAGCGCCAGATTTCGCAGCAGTTCCGCCAGATCAAGCGACCGCTGGTTGCGGCCATCCGTGACAGCAGCGCGACCTCGAATGGGCACGTCGTGATGGTCGCCAGCGCTCTGCCGGGAGAAGGCAAGACCTTCACGTCGGTCAATCTCGCGGTGAGCCTCGCGGCGGAGAAGGATGTGCGCGTCGTGCTCGTCGACGGCGACGTCGCCAAGCCGCATGTAAGTCGGGAATTGGGGGCCGCCGACGAGCCGGGGCTCCTCGATGTCCTGGGCGACAAGACTCTCGACGTGGAAAGCTTCGTTCTGCCCACGGACGTTCCCAACCTCTCATTGCTGCCCGCCGGCAAGCGAGCCGAGGATGCGACCGAGCTCCTGGCGAGCGCGCGCATGGTGGAGGTCATTGGAGCACTGCGCCGGCGCGACGAGCAGCGCATCGTGTTGTTCGATTCGCCGCCGCTGCTGTTGACGACGGAGTCGCACGCGGTGGCGCAAGTTGCCGGTGAGATCGTGCTCGTCGTCAAGGCCGGTGTCACTCCGCATGGGGTTTTGCAGGATGCAATCGGCCGTCTGGGCGGTCACCCGTCGGTATCTCTCGTGCTCAACCAAAGCGTCGTGGAGTCGAATGCCGGCTATTATTACGTCGCCTACGGCGACGCGGGTCGGGCCGGGTCGGAAGTTTAGGCGATACCGATACCAAAACGTCTTTGTCGGGGGGCCGCACGCGCCGTGCGGACAGGTCGATGGACAGTTCAATTGCCATTCGCAAGAGGGCGGCCGCGCCGCACGCTTGCCTCTTTTTGCAGCGCGTACGGCGCGGACTCCTGGGGAGCCTAGGGGGGGTCGCTGCCTGCGCGGCATGGGCTGTGCAGGCGCAGGCGCCGCAGGAGCCCCAGGGGCAGGCGGACGCGCCGCAGGGGCCCGCGGCAATCCAGGCGCCCGCACCGGGCCAGCTCCCGGCTCAAGCGGCGGATCTCGCGCCGCTCGCGCCGTTCAAGCCGGTGGAGTCCTACTTCGACGTCTACTCGGGAATCGTGTTTACCGATAACGCCACGCGCGGCTTCGACAATCCGCGCTCCGACGAGATCGTCATGCTCGGAACCGACCTCAACGTTCACCGCCAGGGGCGAGAGTTGCAGCTGGACGCCATGGGCGACCTCGATTACGCTCAATTCCTCCAGCATACGTACGGCAGCCGCTTCTTCGGCAACTTTGACGGCACCGCTCAGTGGGGACGCGCGACAGATTGGTTCCAGTACTTCGTGCGCGATACCTTCGGTCAGCTCAACACCGATCCGTTGGCGCCGGCGACCGCCGCAACACTGGAGAACGTCAACTATCTCTCCACCGGACCCACGTTCAACATCCCGTTCAGTAGCCTGATGCGGTTGTCGCTGTACGGCTCGTATTCCAAAGTCACCTATCAGCAGTCGGACAACTTCGACTCGCACAGCGTCTTGGGCGGGGTGTCGCTCACCCGCCGGCTCTCGAACGTATCGACCGTTGCCCTGGTGTCCGAATACCAGAACACGCAGTTCGCCGATCAGGTCGATTACGGCCATTTCGATCTGGAACGGTACTTCGGCCGATACGCGTTGAATGCCTTGCGCACGGACATCAACCTCGAAGTCGGCTATCAGTCCCTCAGTGATCTGGGTGTCTCCGGGAGGGGGCTGTTCCTCGACGCCGAGATCGGTCGCAGGATCTCGCCGTCCTCGAGCGTATTCATTCGTGGCGACGACGCGTACTCGACAGCGGGAGACCTGTTGCGCGGCGAAATAGGGAACGGCGCGCCTGCCGTCACGGGCAGCGCCGCCGGAAACGTCGCCGCCGCGCCTCCGTTTCACGAGCGCACCTACTCGGCCGGCTGGCGCTTCAATCGTCCGAGGACGTCGTTCTCGATCGAGGCTTTCCGTGTCCGTGACTCGTACGAGAGCCGTGCCAATCTGGACAACGCCACCACATCCGTGGCAGGCACCTTCCTGCGCCGTATAAGTCCGACTGTCTCGCTGACGGGCCAGGCGCGCTTCGATGCGGTCAAGTTCATTGGATTGGGGAGTTACAACCAGCTGATGATCCAGGCCGGCATTACGAAGACATTCGCGCGCCTGAGCACGTCCTTCCAGTTCGAGCGCTTCGATCAAACCAGCGGTAACGCGGGCGCGAAGTACCACGAGGATCGTGTGGAAGTCCGCCTGAGCTACGGAATCGGCTCGGCTCGCGGCGGAGCAGGCGCGCCGCGGGTGGGTGCTGGCGGCGCGATGCGCGCCGGCCCCTATTGAGGGAAAGAACTTGCGGGTCGATCTCGATGCCTTGGTGCCGGAAGGGTGGGATACCTACGTGGAGTCCCATCCCGCGGCGACCGCCTATCACCGTTCGGCGGCCGTTCGGGTCGGTGCGGAGGCCTTCCGGCTGCGAACGTATTTTCTTTCGGCCAGGGATGGGCAGGGGAGATTGGCAGGCGTATTGCCCGTCGTGGAGCAGTCGAGTCTGTTGTTCGGCCGCTTCCTTGTCTCCGTCCCGTTTTTCACATACGGAGGCGTGCTCGCGGATAGCCCGGAGGCCACACAGGCGCTGGCCACTGCTGCCGCGGATCTCGCGGGCCGTCGTGGCGTGGCGCACGTCGAGCTGCGGCACAGCGAGGCGGTTCCGGCACTCACGCTGCCCGAACGACTGGATAAGGTCTCCATGGTTCTGCCGTTGCCGTCTTCCGAAGAGGCGCTCTCCAAACAGCTCGGGTCGAAGCTGCGCTCCCAGATCAAGCGCGCCGAACGCGAGCAGGTCGAGGTCGTCTGGGGCGACACGCAGCTGCTGTCCGAGTTCTACGATGTGTTCGCACCGGCCATGCATCGCCTCGGCACTCCGGTGTATCCCCGCCGGTTTTTCGAAATCGCCTGCCGGGCATTCGGGGCGCTGGGCAGGGTGTTGATCGTACGCAGTCAGGGGCAGCCTCAGGCGGCAGCGATCATCGTGCGGCACGGGCGCCGCATCGAGGTGCCTTGGGCTGCGGCGACTGAGGCGGCCAAGCGCGGCGCGATCAACATGAGAATGTACTGGGAGATGTTGCGCTATTCGATTGCCGCCGGCGCGGAGGCTTTCGATTTCGGGCGCTCCACCGTCGACAGCGGAACATACCGCTTCAAGGCCCAGTGGGGCGCGGCGCCGGTGCAGTTGCACTGGCATTACTGGCTCCGCAAGGGGGGTGAGCTGCCCAAGCTGAATCAGTCGAATCCGAAGTACGCGCGAGCTGCGGACCTGTGGCGGCGCATGCCGTTGTGGTGCGCCAACCTGATCGGCCCCTACATCATCCGCAATCTGCCTTAGCGCAGCATCAGGAGAGCCACGCGGGTAGGCTGACGAGGGCGCGGAAATACGCCGGCGTGCAGTGCAGGCCGACGTTCTGGCGGCGCACTTCGAAAGTTGGGAAGGCGTTCAGCCAGTTGGCGCCCGAGACGTACGAGGCGGCCAGTCCGAAACCGCAGCGCCGCGTCGCCTCGAGCACTCTCGAGTCGTACGCCGAGCGTGTGCCGATCGGGTAGGCGAGCGTGCGCACTTCCCGATGCAAGCGTTGCTCGAGTGTGCGCCTGGACTCGGACAGCTCCCAGGACAGTTGCTCATCGGACACCGTCGTGAGGTTCGGGTGCGTGACGGTGTGCGAGCCGAACTCGATGCCGGCAGCGGCCATCTCGTCGATCTCGTGCCAGTTGAGCGGCCGGCCGAGATCCGTGATCGCCGGGTCGAGCAGGGCGGCGTAACGTTCGGTCCATTCACGCAGCAGCTCGGTGCGGCGCTCGTTGGGAAGTGACTTGAGAATGCCCAGGAGCGACTGCAGGCTGCGGCGGCGCACGGCGAGCGACGGTCCGCGCGGCAAGGGTCGGGGGCTCTCGGGGATGACGATCGACCGAGGTGCGACGCGCATCACGATGTGGGCCACCAGCTCGAACCAGAATGGCTCGCGGTTGTCGATGTAGCCCGTGGTGACGAAGACCGTCGCCGGAATGCCATGCCGGCGCATGATGGGGAAGGCACGGGAATACGTGTCGTTGAACCCGTCGTCGAAGGTTACGGCGGTCGCATCGGGCGGCAGCTTCCTGCCGCTCTCCAGGTGCGCCAGGGCTTCGCCCAGCGACACGGGGCTCGTGTGTCGGCGCAGATACTCCATCTGCCACTCGAAGCCTTCGGGCGTGGCGCTGATGAGCTCGGTGTCGAGCGGATAGGGGCGGTTGCCTTCGGTGGGGACGACCCGGTGATAGGCGAGGACGGTGAGTCCGCTGCGTCCGCGGTCGTGCAACAGTTTCAGAGTCGGCAGGAGGCCGAGCCGCTCCGCGGCCTCCGCCACGCGCTGCGTCCTGCCGCGGCCGGGAGCCGCATGCGCTGATTTTGTGGGCCAGTTACTTGACAACGCGGAGTCTGACATGCAGGGGTATGGATTTTCTGGATTTTCCGGGCGTTGATTCGGGTGTTGTAAGCTTGTTGCGCGATTTCAAGGGGCCAGAACGCGTGTCAGTGTACGAAAGACTGCTTGGAGGACTGCGATCATACACGGTGGCGCGAACCCTCACGCAGTTGATCTCCTGGATTGGAACCGTGTTCGTGGTTCGCAAGCTTGACAGTCACGCCGTCGGGCTCTTCGGCATTGCCCTGGTCGCCTATAACTTCCTGTCGATGCTGTATGACGGCACGCTCACCGAGACACTCGTGCAGCGCTATCCTGCGGACGAGCGGGAGCGTCGGGCGGTGTTCTCCGCTCTGCTGTGCGTCGGCATCCTGACTACGGCGGTCATGTGCGTGCTCTCGATCATCGTTGCGAGTCTCGTGCACGAGCCCGCCGTCACGCCGCTCGCGATGTCGCTTTCCGCCGCGCTGATGTTGACGTCCCTCACGGTGCTGCCTCATGCGAAGCTCCTGCGAACCATGGAGTTTGGGCGGCTGGCGGTGATCGCATCCCTCCAAGCCGCGCTCACTACCGCGACGACGGTCGCTCTCGCGGCGTTCGGAGCCGGAGTCTGGTCGCTCGCGCTCGGCATGATTGCCGGGATCGCCGTGCGCGTCGTGGCGCTCAATGTAGCGGCACCCGCTATCCTGCGGCCGACGCTGGACCTCGCTGGCACGTGGGGCCACATCCGCTTCGGCGGGGTGCTGCTTGCGGACAATCTGCTTTGGCGCTGGTACGTCTCGCTGGACACGTTTCTGCTGGGTCGCTGGGTGGGTGCCACTTCCTTGGGCTTTTATAGTCTCGCCCAGCAGGTAGCGGATCTGCCCCTCGAGAAAATTTCGACGATTGTGAACGACGTCTCACTCCCGGCGTACGCCGAGCTCAGCAAGGACCGCGGCAACGCGGCGCAGCTGATGCTGGAGACCATTCGCACCCACGCCACCATTGGCTTTGCGTTGTTCTGGGGGTTGGCCGCCGTGGCGCCCGTCGTCGTGCCACTGCTCTTCGGCGCACGTTGGGATGCGGCGATTCTGCCACTGATGGCGTTGGCTACCGTGGCGCCGCTGCGCCTGATCGGCAGTGTCGAGACACCAGCAATGACCGGTATCGGTAAGCCCACCACGCTGCTGCGCTCCAAGCTGGTCGTCGCTCCTGCCATGACCGTAGCCCTGGTGCTGGGGGCAGGTCTTGGGGGCGTCGACGGCGTGGCGCTGGCGTGGGTCCTGGCTTTCCCGGTGAGTTATGCCGTGGCGTTTCGCCCGATCCTGCGAGCTATCGGGATCTCCTATAGTGCCGTGCTGCAGGCGATACGCGGCCCGGCGGCGGCCGCGGGCCTCATGGCCCTGGCGGTTTACGGCTCGGGCCGGCTCTGGCTCGAGGACTGTGTGGCGCCCGTCCTGGCGCTGGGGCTGGAAATTGCATTGGGTGTGTTGGTTTACGGCGTCGTTCTGGGAGTCCTCGACCGCAACTCATTCGAGCTGGCACGCGCTCGTGCCGCCCGGCTCGTCGGCCTGGTGCCGAAGTGACTGCCGCGCTGCGCGCCCGGACCTGGAGCGAATCGGAGTTCGCGACCTCGCGCTCACAATGGCAGGAGCTGCTCGAGACCTCGCCGGCCGACCCGCTGTTCATGTCCTGGGACTGGCAATGGCGCTGGTGGGTGGCGCACGCGCGGGATCTGGCCGCGCGGCTGCAGCTGCTCGCGTTCTACGACAACGAGGGGAAGCTGGTCGGGCTCGCGCCCTTCTATGCGCATCGGGTGCGGCGGCTCGGGATCGCCTCATGGCGGCTCGAGCTGCTCGGCAATGCCTGGCGGCGCAGCGACACGGCCTTCTCGGAATATTTGGATCTGATTGCCGCGGGCGGCTATGCCGAGGCCGTGTTGACCGCTACCGCAGACTGGCTCGCCGCGCACGGCCAGTGGAGCGACATCGCTCTCACCTACGTCAAGCCCGACAGCCTGGCGCTGCGGCTGGCACGCGAGCATCTGCAGGAATACGCCCTTGTGCGCGAGGTGGAGCCGGCGCGATCGAGCGGGATTCGGCTGCGCGGCGATTTCGCCGTCTATCTCGGGTCTCTGAGCTCGGGCGCGCGTCGCAAGCTGTATAACCAACGACGTAAGCTCAGGGCCCCGGAGGTCGCCGCGGTGCCGGCCGAGCGGGTTGCAACGGCCGTTGAGCAGTTGCACCGGATGTCACGGCAGCGTTGGGGCACGAAGAGCGAGTCACTGCGTGCGTTCCTGACGGGGATTGCGCAGGATCTTGCCCGGCTGGGCCGGCTGCACCTGACGGTCCTGCGGGAGGGTGGTAATGAAATATCCGTGCTGTACGTTGCACGGGTGGGCAATTGCGACTATTACCTCCAGTCAGCCTTCGACGCCGCGGCGACGAGAGGCCTGTCTCCAGGGTATCTGCACCTCGGATATGCCATCGAGAGTGCCTACGCGGCGGGTGTCGATTATTTCGATTTTCTGGCCGGTGCAGGCCGGCACCGGGACTACAAGCAGGACCTGGCCAACGAGCACGTGCCGCTCGTGTGTTTGCACGGTATTCGCCCTGGGTGGCTGCAGGCGCTATACCGGCTGCACGGGCGTCTTCAGGGGCGACCACGGACTGTGAGGCAGTTAGTGGCCGGTGCCACCCGGATTACGGGAAAATCGTGAAAAAAGTAACAATGACTGCGGATCTCATGGCGAGCAGCCTGGCATGAAAGTCCTGTTCCTGGCGCACAGGATCCCCTTTCCTCCCAACAAGGGAGACAAGATCCGCTCCTTCAACGTCTTGCGTTACCTGGCGGCGCGGCACGAGGTGAGCGTCGGCTGCCTCGTGGACGACGAAGCTGATCTGCGCTATCTCCCGCAGTTGCGGAGCCTCGTGAAGACGGTGGCCTTCGACCGCGTGCGTCCGCGGCTCGCTCAGCTTGCGGCGCTGCCCGGCATGGTGCGCTCGAGGGCCTTGTCCGTATCGTACTTTCACTCTCGACGGTTGCAGGAGGCGGTCGACAGCCTGCTCGCCGCCGGTGACATCGGCGCCATCTTCTGTTCCAGCTCTCCCATGGCGGAGTATCTGTTCCGCTCGAGCCAGCCGGCGCAGGTCGCGGCCGCTGCCCGCGTCATGGATCTCATCGACGTGGATTCGGAGAAATGGCGCCAGTACGCCGAGTCACGGCCGCCCTGGGCGGCGTGGATCTATCGGTACGAGGCGCGCTGCCTGGCGGCTTACGAGGAGCGTATCCTGCGCGCCTTCGACCGGGTCCTGGTGGTGAGCGAGGCGGAGAAGCGGCAGATCCCACCGCACCTTCAGCTCCCGAATTTGCGATCCATGCCGAATGGTGTCGACCTCGAATACTTCTCGCCCGGACATGCGCGGCGCTACCCAACCTCGGGGCCCACGCTCGTGTTCACGGGCGTGATGGACTATTGGCCGAATGTGGACGGCGTGGAATGGTTCGTCAATCGCATCTTCCCGAGAATTCGGGCGGCGGTGCCCGACGTGCGCGTGCTGATCGTCGGCAACCGGCCCACGGCACAGGTGCGCAAGCTGGCTGCCACCGCGGGGGTCACCGTTACCGGCTTCGTCGAGGACGTCAGGGACTACGTCAATGCGGCACAGGTGTGTATCGTGCCGTTGCGCATTGCCCGCGGGATCCAGAACAAGCTCCTCGAGGCCATGGCCATGGGCAAGGCCGTGATCAGTACGCCGCAGGCGTTCGAGGGCCTTCGGGCGCAAGCCGGACGCGACGTACTCGTGGCCGAGGACGAGGCCTCCTTCGCCGATACCGCGGTCCAACTCCTGGCAGATGAGCAACGTCGTGCGCAGCTCGGCCGTAATGCGCGTGAGTGCGTCGAGCGCCACTACGCCTGGGCGGCGAGTCTGCGCGATCTCGACGACCTGATTCGTCCTGATGCCGGCCAACGGTTGCAACCGAAGTGGGCTACGTGAGCGTTCCTGAATTCAACATCGCGATTCGCGTCGCCGAGACACACGGTTTGGCGCGCGACGCTGCAGCTGTGCGAGTCGGCGTGCCGCTGGCGCGTGGGCTCCTGTGCGACCCTGGCGCAGCGTCGCTGCGAACCGCCGAGGGGCGGCCGGTGCTTCACCAGGGGCGAGCGTTAGCGCTTTGGCCGGACGGCACGATCAAGTGGCTGCTGCTCGAGGCATTGATTTCGATCGGTGCCCACGAACATTGCACGTTGCTGCTGGGACCCAAAGGCGTGGCGGATCCGCGACCTGATGAGTCGCCGACGCTGACGATCGCGGAAAGTGACTCGGCCTTCGATCTCGATACCGGCAGCGCGAGTTTCAGTCTTCCCAGGCGGGGCAGCACGCTCATCGCTTCAGGGCGGCTTCACGACATGAATATGTTCGGCGCCTCCGGCTGTACCTTGCGACTGACGGGACGCGGTGGCGCGTGCTCGCTGTTGGAGATCGAGCGAGTTGCAGTCGAAGCGGTCGGCCCGGTTGCCGCGACACTGCGCGTCGAGGGAATCTTCGCGAGCGTCCCCGGCCTGCGGGTGCCGTGCGTGGTCCGTATCGCTTTCGTCGCGGGCTCGGCGGCGGTGCAGTTGGAGGTCCTCCTGCGTAATCCGCGAGCCGCGCGTCACAAAGGAGGCTTGTGGGATCTTGGTGATCCGGGCTCCCTCAACTTCGAGGATCTGTCGCTCGTGGTCGAGCCTGTCCTGGAAGGTGTCGGGTTGCAGTGGAGCGCGGAGCTCGATTCCGTACCCCGCAGCACGACCGCACGCTTCTGGACTGTGTATCAGGATTCCAGCGGTGGCGTGAACTGGCAGTCCCGTAATCACGTGGATAGCCAGGGCCGGCTCACCACGCGATTCCGCGGATATCGCATCGAGGCCGGCGACAGCGACCCACAGCGAGCACTGCTGGCGGAGGGCCTGCGGGCAACACCGGTGCTGCAGACACGCGGCGCGTCAGGTTGGATTGCCGGCACCTGCGAGCATTTCTGGCAAAGCTTTCCCAAGGCGCTCCGCTGGCACGATGGTGCGTTGGAGGTGGGCCTGTTTCCGCGCGAGACGGGTCAGCCCTTCGAGCTCCAAGGTGGGGAGCAGAAGCGGCATCGAGCGTGGCTCGAGCTCGGCCGTCCCGCGGGTTCGTGCACCCTGGCCGCGGCGCATGTACCGCTGGAGATCGCGGTCGACCCGCGTTGGATCGAGACGACCGCGGCAGTTCCATATTTCGTCGCCGGCGATGAGACCGTCGACCCGCGCTATCTGCAGTACGTCGCCGGCATCATCACCGGCCCGCGCTCGTTCTTCGCCCGCAGGGAGTCGATCGACGAGTACGGCTGGCGCAATTTCGGCGAGCTCTACGCGGATCATGAAGCGGTGCGCCACACGGGGCCCGAGCCCTTCGTGTCGCATTACAACAATCAGTACGATTTCATTTTCGGTGCCTGCTATCACTCCCTGCGGACGGGCGATGTCCGCTGGAATGAGCTCATGCGGGATGCGGCGCGCCATACGATCGACATCGATATCTACCACACGACCGAGGACCGGCCGATCTTCAACGGCGGCCTGTTCTGGCACACGGATCACTACAAGCCCGCCGCGACCTGTACCCACCGAACCTACAGCCGTCAAAATTCGGAGGGGCGCGACTACGGAGGTGGGCTGAGCAACGAGCACAACTATACCTCGGGGCTGCTGCACTACTACTACCTCACGGGCGATCGGGAAGCCGCCGCCAGCGTGCGCGGGCTCGCGGAGTGGGTCTGCGCAATGGACGACGGGGCGCGAAGCGGCTTTGCGCTGTTCGCGCCCGGCCCGACCGGCCTTGCGAGCAAGACCGTCGACATGGGCTTCCACAAGCCCGGACGCGGCGCGGGCAATTCGATCAATGCGCTGCTCGACGGTTACGTGCTCACCGGCGAGCGACGCTTCATGCTGAAGGCCGAGGAGCTTGTACAGCGGGTCATCCATCCGCGCGACGATATCGCGGTGCTGCAGTTGGACGAACCGGAGCGGCGCTGGTCATATCTGGTGTTCCTGCAGGTGTTGGGAAAGTACCTCCACGTGAAGTTGGAGCTTGGTGAAGCCGACTACTCGTTCTGGTATGCGCGCGCGAGTCTGTTGCACTACGCTCGCTGGATGCTGGAGCACGAAGTACCGTACAAGGACGTGCTGCACAAGGTCGAATTGCCCACCGAGACCTGGCCTGCGCACGATGTGCGCAAGTGTCACATCCTGCACCTGGCGGCGTACTACGGTGATGCGCCGGAGCGTGAGCGCTTCCGCGATCGCGCCGCCTATTTCTTCGACCGTTGCCTGACGGATCTGTTGTCGTTCGAGACCCGCGACCTCACTCGCCCGTTGGTCATCTTGAGCGTCTATGGGTGCATACACGGATACTTCCTGAAGCACCCCGAGCCGGCACGGTTGCCCGCGGAGGTCCGGCACGACTTCGGAGTACCGCAGCAATTCGAGCCGCAACGGGCGCATCTCGCCGCTACTTTCAAGAGGAACCTGCGGCTGTTGAGCCAGGAGCTGCGGCGGGCCGCCGGAGAGGCCCTCTACGGCCTGAAGAACAGGATCGCTCCATGAGCGCTCACGGTGCTGCCAGGCCCGCCCTCGCCTACGTCGTGAACACTCTCAACCCGGGAGGCACGGAGCGACTGGTCGTTGAGATGAGCCTGGCGTTCGCTGATGAGTTCGACATGCAGGTGTTCTGCCTGGATGAGCCGGGTGCTTGGGCGGAACGCTTGCGGACGGCCGGTATCGCGGTGTATGGAATGTGGCGCCAACCGGGGTTCGATCCGGGCTTGCCGCTGCGGCTGGCGCGCGCCTTTCGCGAAAGCGGCGTGCGGATAGTGCACGCACACCAATGCACGGCGTGGTTCTACGCTGCGCTGGCGCGCCTGTCATATTCGGCGCCGCGCCTTCTGTTGGAAGAGCATGGACGCTTCTATCCGGAGGTCGAGAACAAAGCCAGGGCCGCCGTGAACCGGCTGCTCATCCGCCGCCTGACGCACCGGTTCATAGCGGTGTCGGAAGATATCCGGCAACGGCTCGTGCGCTATGAAGGGCTCGATGCAAGCCAGATCGAAGTGATCTACAACGGCGTCACGCCGTCGCCGCCCCTTACACCGCAGGAGCGGGTGCGATTGCGCGCGCAGCTTGGCTTCGGGCCCGAAGATTTCGTCGTGGGCACGGTGGGACGGTTCGATCCGATCAAGAACCTCCCGATGTTGGTGTCCAGCTTGCGTCAGTCGCTGGCCGGCACTCCGCGCGTGCATGGGTTGCTGGTAGGCGACGGACCCGTGATGGGAGAGGTGCGCCAATTACTGGCGGGCGCCGGCCTCGAATCCCGCGTGCGGCTCACGGGCTATCGCAGCGATGCCCGCGAGCTCGTGCAGGCGATGGATCTGTTCGTGCTCTCGAGCTTGAGCGAAGGCACATCGATGGCGCTGCTGGAGGCAATGGCCGCGGGAATTGCCGTCGCGGTGACGGACGTGGGCGGCAACCCGGAAGTCGTTGTCAGAGACGTGACGGGTTGGGTCGTCCCGTCCGGCGACGTCGAGGCGCTCAGCCGGGTCATCGAGTGGGCGGCCGCTGACCGTATGAAACGAGACTCTTTCGCCTGTGCCGGGAAGCAGAGATTCGAGAACGAGTTCTCCATGGGGCGCATGATCGAGCGCTATCGCGGCGAGTATCATCAAATGCTCGATCCCGGGTTGGCGACCACGCGGGCATCGCGAATATGAGGCGTTTGCTCAAGCTTGCCGTGTTCGTGGTGGCGGTCGTCATCGTCGGGCCGTTCATCGTGCTTGCATGCCTCGAGGGACGGTTGACAGGCGGCGAGTTGCTCTTCTCGGCCTTTGCGCAACTTCTCGCGCTGGTGCCGAGCCGGGTGGGTACTCTGCTTCGCGGGGCGTACTACTTCGGCACGCTGCGCAAGTGCTCGTGGGAAACACACGTTGGCTTCGGTTCCCTCTTCACTCATCGCGGCGGGGCGATGGGGCAGAACGTGTCGATGGGCGCTTACTGCATCATCGGCCACGCCGACATCGAGGCCGGTGTGATGATGGGCAGCCGCGTGAGCATCCCCAGCGGTAAGCGGCAGCACTTCGATGATGCCGGGCAGATCAGCTCGGAGACTCGCTTCGATACGGTGCGCATCGGCTGCAAATGCTGGATAGGCGAGGGCGCCATCATTCTCGCGGATGTCGGCAGCGGTTGTATCGTGTCGGCGGGCGCGGTCGTCATCAAGGTTGTGCCGGACCGCTGTATCGTCGGTGGCAATCCGGCGCAGGTCATCAAGGAGCTCGCTTAGCATGTGCGGCATCGTCGGATTCGTCGATTTTGACGGCCACTCGCGTTCCGAGGCGCTCAGCCGTGTAACGCGGATGTCGGATGCCATACTACATCGCGGCCCCGATGGCGGCGGCGCGTTCGTGGACGATCACGTCGCTCTGGGTCACCGGCGACTCGCCATTGTCGACGTCTCGAGCGGCCAGCAGCCCATGGCGGTGCTGGACGGCGCCGTGCAGATCGTCTTCAACGGTGAGATCTACAACTACCTGGAGATTCGTGCGGAGCTCGAGGCCAAGGGCTATCAGTTCCGGACGAATTGCGACACCGAGGTGATCCTCGTCGGCTTCCTCGAATGGGGTGAGCAGATCGCCGAGCGCTTGAACGGCATGTTCGCCTACGCGATCTGGGACTCGCGCACGCGCCAACTTGCCCTGGGTCGCGATCGGGTCGGCAAGAAGCCGCTTTACGTGTACCGGCGCGGAGCCGTCGTCGCCTTCGCCTCGGAGCTCAAGGCGCTCGTCGCCGGCGGGCTGTGTCCGTCGGAAATCGATGACGAGGCGCTCGATTGTTATTTCACGTTCGGCTACATCCCGGCGCCGCGAACTATTTATCGTGGGGTGCGCAAGCTGCTCGCCGCGCACACGTTGCTCGTAACGCAGGCGGGCGACACCGAGCGTCCGTATTGGCGCCTGAGCTTCGGTACGCCCCGTGACATCAGTCTCGACGAAGCTACCGAGGAGTTCGCGGTCCTGTTCGACGATGCGGTGAAGTGCCGGCTGATGGGCGAGGTGCCCCTTGGAGCGTTCCTCTCGGGCGGGCTCGATTCCTCGCTGGTCGTCGCTTCCATGGCAAAGCTCATGGGGCGTCCCGTCATTACCAACTCCATCGGCTTCGATGACGAGAAATACAACGAGCTTGGGCTCGCCGCGCAGGTCGCGGCGCAATTCAAGACCGAGCACCACGAATTCCGGGTCGAGCCACGGGCCGCGGACGTGCTGAGGCGGATCGCTTGGCACTTCGATGAGCCCGTGGCGGACTCGAGTGCCTTACCCACCTGGTACGTGTGCCAAATGGCCCGCCAGACCGTCACTGTCGCTCTCTCCGGCGACGGTGGCGACGAAGGCTTTGGCGGCTACACCTTCCGGTACGTGCCGCACCTCATGGAGGCGCGAGTGCGGGCGGCCATCCCGCCCCTGCTGCGCTCACCGGCTTTCGGCGGCCTGGGGCGGTTATGGCCAGCCTCAGCGCGCCTGCCGCGGCCGCTGCGCCTGAAGACCATCTTCGAGAACCTTGCGGTCGCCGACAGCGAAGCCTACTTCCGCGACCTCGCCTGGCTGCGGCCGGCCGCCCGGGCGCGCCTTTACAACCCGGGGTTCCGCCAGAGTTTGAAGGGATTCACACCGGCCGAGACCGTCATTCCGTACTATTTACATAATGACGCGACTGATGCCCTCGGGCGCAGCCAATACGCGGACATTCACTTCTACATGACGGACGATGTGTTGGTGAAGGTCGACCGTATGAGCATGGCGCATTCCCTGGAGGTTCGATGCCCGTTGCTCGACTACAGAATTCTGGAGCTGGCCGCCAGGCTGCCTACCCGGCTGAAGATCGACGGCGGCCGGGGCAAGCAGGTCCTACGCCGCCTGGCGGCGCAGCGCCTGCCCCAGGCGCTGCTGGAGGCTCCCAAGCGGGGTTTTTCGATCCCCGCGGCGCGCTGGTTGCGGGAAGAGCTGCGGCCGCTGGTGGAGGACGTTGCGTTGCGATCGGACGGCGTCGCCGCCAGTGTGCTCGAGATGGGGGAAGTGCGCCGCATGTGGCGGGAGCATTTGTCCGGGTCCCGCGATCACCACGTGTTCCTTTGGGGCCTGCTCATGCTCGGCCTGTGGAAGAGCGCCGCTCCGGCGTCCTAGCCCGCGGGATGTGGCCATGACCCCCTCGCGTCCGCTGCGGGTTTTGCAGCTCGGCAGCCCCAACGGGTTGTACGGAGCAGAGCGCTGGATTCTTGCGCTGGTGAAGCACCTCCCGCGCGGGGAGATCACCTCCATTGTGGGCTCCGTCAAGGATACGCCGGGCACCGATCCGGAAATTTGCCGTTACGCGGCGGGCTTGTCTCTCGAGACACAGGTCTTCGAGGCATACGGCAAGATGAGTTGGGGTGCCGTGGGCCAGATCCGTCGCTATATTCGCGACGCCGGCATCGACGTGCTGCACACTCACTTCTACAAGACCGACCTGCTTGGTTTGTTGGCCACTCGGGGCACGAATTGCCGCCTGGTCTCGACGCCGCACGGCTGGAGCGCTCAGGCCGGGCTCAAACTGCAAGCGTACGAGGCGTTGGATCGGGTCATCTTTCCGTTCTTCGACGCGGTGGCGCCTCTGTCACCCGACCTTTATGACGGCCTGCGTGGCATTCCCGGCCTGTTGCGCAAGCTGCACCTGATTCCCAATGGCGTGGATCTCTCCGAGGTGGAGGCGGCCCGTGCTCCCGAGTCCGGCTCCGAGCCCGCGTTGCCGCCGGACCGGTTCACTATCGGCTACATCGGGCAGCTCATCGCGCGCAAGCGCATCGATACGCTGATCGAGGCCTTTGCCCGCCTGCGCGTGCCGGGAAAATACCTCTGCCTGATCGGCCAGGGACCCGAGCAAGCGCGATTCGAGCGTCTCGCTCATGAGCGGGGTGTCGGCGATGCGGTTCGTTTCTGCGGCTATCGCGCGGACCGGCTGGCGCTGCTAAAGGGTTTCGACGTCTTCGTGCTGCCTTCGGAGCTCGAAGGGATTCCCCGTTGTCTGATGGAATCGATGGGTGCAGGCGTGGCGACGGTCGCGAGCGATGTGCCGGGCTGCCGGGATATCGTCAAACACGAGCGGACCGGCCTGTTGTTCAAGCTCGGGGATGCCGGTGAGCTGGCTGCGTGTCTCGAGCGCCTCGCGGGCAATGCCGGGCTGCGCCGCACCCTGGGAGAGGCGGGACGGCGCTTCGTATACGAGACGTATTCGGCCGAAAGCATGGCCAAGTCCTA
>DASZVD010000332.1:0-3803 GCA_035547375.1 Steroidobacteraceae bacterium | reverse complement strand
GGTCACCTTGGAGAGGCGCTGCTGCGCGCGCTTCGCTCTGAAGGGCGAGCAGCTACCGGCATCGACATCAAACAGTCGGCCTTCACCGACCACGTTGGCTCCATACGCGAGCGCGTGTTCATCAGGGAACGGATGCGGGGCATGCGCACGGTCATCCACGCGGCCACTCTGCACAAGCGTGTATGTGAACGACCTGGCCAGAGAGGAGTTAGGGTGGCGTCCCCGATACGATTTCCAGCACGTTATCGATTGCCTTCGCCGCGGAGATGACTTCCACAGTCCGCTGGCCCGCGAAGTCGGCAGCAAGGGCTATCACACCACCGCGTTCGGGAAGGGCCCTTATCCAGTCTGAGCCGCATGCCACGCGCGCAGGGTATCGGACTCCTTCTGTGGAGCCAGTCCCGCGTGCAGATTGGCCTGGCGCTCGGCGGGCAGGGTTTGGAACCACGCGAGTGTATCGCGCACGGTCTCGGCAAGCGGCCGGGACTCGAGGCCGGTTTTGACGGACGGATCGATGGATGTGAGGGAAGCCCCCGCGGAATCGCCCTTCATGGGGGACCACGGCGGGATATCGAGCTCCTCCCGCTTCCAGTGCGCCGCCAGGAAGTCCTCCGACACCCAGGTCGCTTTCGTGCCCGACCGGGGACTCGCCTGCTGGCTGGCGGCTATCAGGTCGCCCATCGTGAAAGCCCCTGGAGGCGACACGGCATTGAATGTGCCGTTCGCGCGGGCATCCACGAGCCTCATCATCCAACTCGTGAGATCGCGCACGTCGATGAATTGCACCGGATCCCGCGGCGTGCCGGGTGCCAGCATCTCTCCTCCTTTCGACGCACGAACCGGCCAATAGGTGAATCGGTCGGTGGGGTCGAGCGGGCCGACGATATAGCCCGGCCGAACGATCGACATCCGGCCTTTGAACGCGGCCCGTGAGTACTGCTCACACAACGCCTTCATGGGGCCGTACGTGTCGTCCGTGACCGTCTCCGTGTCGGGATCCGACAGGACCGCGGTGGGCGAGCTTTCACTGTTGGGCCTGGCGAAGCTGGCGTAGGCGGAGATGCTCGAGATATAGAGGCAATACCCCACGTTGGGCGCCAAGAGCTCGGCGGACATTTTCACGTATTTGGGGACGTAGCCCGTGTCGTCGATGACCGCATCCCATTTTCGACCGCGCAGCGCATCCAACTGGCCCTGGCGGTCGCCCACCAGCGTTTCCACGCCTTTCACGCCGCCGGCGATCTGTTTGCCGCGGTTGAAGTGCGTGACTTTCCAACCGTGACGCAGGGCTTCCTGTGTCAGGTGGGGGCCGATAAAGCCGGTTCCACCGAGAATCAGCAGAGTTTTCCGGCCGGCAGCCCTCACGGTGGACACAGCAGCGCTTGCCGCAGCACAGGCGGCGCTCTTCAGGACTTCACGACGGGTCGTCATTGCGATTTCCTCTGTATCGGGGCGCGCCGTGCGAACGCTATCATGCTCTGGGTCTGCCAGGTACTCTGAGCGGCCTGGGCCTAAGGTCCCGGGTCTTTCGGGGGCGTCCGATACGAATTTCTCGCGGCGCAAAAATCGACGCCGGCTTCTGTGAAATTCACGCCGGCGACGCCGGGACTTTTGCTTAGATCGCCGCGTGGCAGGGAAATTCCGACTCAGCGTGCGCACGAGCCTGCTGAGCGTATACAGCGACAGCGCAGGCGCCGTGGGCCTGTTTGAATTGAGCAGTCAGTTCGCGAGCAAGGGCTCGCTGGGCGCCGTACTGGCGCAGCTGCCCGGCGTGCGCTTCGACGATCAGTCCCAATCACTGTGGTCGCGAGGTCGGGACCGATTTACCTTCAAGGATCGCGCGTACGTCATATCGGCACCTCACGGCGACGTACGCGTTGCACCGGCTGAGGACGGGGCCGTTTACCGCGAGACCGCTGAACTGTTGAGCGCGCTCAAGGAACAGCTGCTGCCACTCTGGCAGACACGCCGTACACGGTTCTACCGCACTTGACAGCAGCCCGACTCAGGTTCGCCCGCTCCGGCTTAACTTCGTTACGCCTTGGCGCGCGCTTCCGCCAGGTCGAATGGCAGCTTGCGCAGCTTTATGCCCGTAGCCGCGCGCACCGCATTGGCCACCGCGGGCGCAAGAGGCGGCACCCCGGGCTCGCCGACGCCCGAAGGAGGATTCGTCGACGGCACGATGTACACCTCGATGGCGCGCGGCATCTCATTTATCCGCAGCACCGTGTACTGGTGGAAGTTGCTCTGATCGACGTGGCCGTCGGTCAGTGTGATCTTGCTGTGGAGCGCGGCGCCCAGGCCGAACCCGATGGCGCTCTGCATCTGCGCCCTGATGACGTCGGGGTTGACCGCGATTCCGCATTCGACCGCACACACGACGCGATCCACGTTAATGGTATCGCCGCTCACGGTGACCTCCACGACCTGCGCCACGACGCTCCCGAAGGACTCGTGCACGGCGACCCCGCGACCACGTCCCTTCTCCTTCGGGAAAGGCTTGTCCCAACCGGCCTTCTCGGCCGCCAGCCGCAGCACCGCGGCCTGGCGCGGGTGCTTGTCGAGGTGCGCGAGCCGGAAAGCGACCGGATCCTTGCCAGCGGCCTCGGCCAACTCGTCAATGACGATCTCCTTGGAAACCGCCGTATGCGTATGACCGACCGAGCGCCACCACAACACGGTGAGCGGGCTCTTGGCCTGCGTCCAGGTAACATCGACATTCTCGATGTCGTACTCTTCCCCCGCGTTTCCCTCGACGGCGGTTGGATCGACGCCGTCCTTCATCATCCCGGCAAATGGAGTACCGGCCACGAGGGATTGCCCCACGATGCGCTGGCGGTAGGCAACGATCTTGCCGTCCTTGCTCAACCCTGCGGTAATGCGGTGATAGTTCAAGGGACGGTAGCGCCCTCCCATGATGTCGTCCTCGCGCGTCCAGATGAGCCGCACGGGATACTTTCCATCCACGGCCTTCGCGATGGAGGCGACTTCCGAGATATAGTCCGACTCCAGGTTGGCGCGGCGCCCGAAAGTGCCACCCGCCGCGAGCGTATGGATGAACACTTGATCGGGCTTCAGGCCCACTTGCAGGGCCGCATTCATCTGGTCGACGGTCTGGAACTGACACCCCGCCCAGATCTCGCATTGATCGGCGCCAAGGCGCGCGACGGCCGTGAGCGGCTCCATCGGCGCATGCGCCAGATACGGAAACTCGAATTCGGCCTCCAGGGTGTGCGCCGCGCCTTTCAGCGCCTCCTCGACATCCCCTTCCCTGGCCACTTTCACGGCTTCCGGCGATTGCGCCGCAAGCTTGTAGTCCGCCATGATCCGGCTGCTGCCGCGCGTCTCCGCGTCGGACTCGTCCCACGTCACCTGCAATACTTCGCGACCTTTCTTCGCCGACCACGTGTCACGGCCGATGACAGCGACGCCGCGCGGAATCTGCACGACGTCGACCACACCCGGGACGGCTTTCGCCCGGCTCGCGTCGAACGACTTCACTTTGCCGCCGAAACGGGGGGGCCGCATGACGACAGCCGTCATCATGCCCGGCAACATGACATCGATGGCGAACTGCTGCTGGCCGAAGGATTTCGCGCGGCTGTCGAGCCGCGGCAACTTGTCGCGGCCGATGAGCTTGAACTGACCCGGATCCTTCAATTTGACGTCCGTGGGCACCGGCACCTTCGCCGCCCGAGCCGCCAGCTCGCCGAAGCTTGCCTTCTTGCCGGACGTCTCATGAGCCACCACACCTTCGCTCACGGTGATTTCCGCAGCGGACACCTTCCACTGCGCGGCAGCCG
>DASZVD010000331.1:0-15583 GCA_035547375.1 Steroidobacteraceae bacterium | reverse complement strand
CACCTGGCTGGCGCAACCGGCAGCTCTGGTACCCGGCTCCCGCGTCGTCGATGCGCCCGCCGACGAGCTCACCGTCGAGCAGACTCTCGCGATCGCGCGCGACTACGACCTGGTCATCATCCACACCAGCACCCCGTCGTTTCCGACGGATGCGCGTTTCGCGGAGCTGTTGAAGCGCGAGCATCCCAACGTCCTGATCGGGCTGGTCGGCGCCAAGACCATGGTGGATCCCGACGGGTCGCTCAAGGCCACGGCGGCGATCGACTTCGTCTGCCGCGAGGAATTCGACTACACGTGCCGGGAAGTGGCCGAAGGCAGGCCGCTCGCCGAGGTGAAGGGCATCGCCTATCGCCGTGCCGACGGGAGCATCGTGCACAACCTGCCGCGCCCGATGATCGAGAACATGGACGAGCTGCCGTTCGTGGCCCCGATCTACCGCCGCGACCTGAAGATCGAGAATTACTTCATCGGTTACCTGAAGCACCCGTACGTGAGCTTCTACACCGGCCGCGGGTGCCGCTCGAAGTGCACGTTCTGCCTCTGGCCGCAGACCGTGGGCGGACACCGCTACCGGGTGCGCTCGGCCGAGAACGTGCTCGCCGAGGTGAAGTGGATCAAGGAGAACATGCCTGAAGTCCGGGAGATCATGTTCGACGACGACACCTTCACCGACACCTCGAACCTGCCGCGGGTCGAGGCGATCGCGCGCGGCATGGGCGAGCTCGGCATGACCTGGAGCTGCAATGCCAAGGCGAACGTTCCGTACGCCACCTTGAAGGTGATGAAGGAGAACGGCCTGCGGCTGTTGCTGGTCGGCTACGAATCCGGCGACGACGGCATCCTGCACAACATCAAGAAGGGCCTGCGCACCGACATCGCGCGGCGCTTCACCGCCGATTGCCGCAAGCTCGGCATCGTGATCCACGGCACTTTCATTCTCGGGCTGCCGGGGGAAACCCAGGCCACCATCGAGAAGACCATCGAGTTCGCGAAGGAAATCAACCCGCACACCATCCAGGTGTCGCTCGCCGCGCCGTATCCGGGCACCACCCTCTACAAACAGGCGGTCGCGGAAGGCTGGCTGCAGGAAAGCGATGCGCAGCACCTGGTGAACGATCAGGGGGTGCAGCTGGCGGCCATCAGCTACCCGCACCTGTCGAAGGAACAGATTTTCCACAGCATGGAAGTGTTCTACCGACGCTTCTACTTCCGGCCCGGCAAGATCTGGGAGATCGTCAGCGAGATGCTGACGAGCTGGGAAATGACCCGCCGGAGATTGCGCGAAGGCGTGGAGTTCTTCCGCTTTCTCCGTGCCCACCAGGCCTGAGGCGGCCCCGGGGTATCCATGTCGGTTCACACGCTAATCGGCGCCGTTGGGGTTGGCAGCCTGGCCGTTGCGGCCGGGTATGCGCTGCTCGCCCTGGTTGCGGTGCTCGTTTGGAGAGCGCGCGAGCGCACGAGAGCCGCGGTGCGGCTGCCGCCCGTCACCGTGCTGAAGCCGTTGTGCGGGGCCGAGCCCGGGCTGTATGAGAACCTGCGCTCCTTCTGCCGCCAGGACTACCCCGAGTTCCAGGTGGTGTTCGGGGTCTGCGACCGGAACGACCCGGCTCTCGCCGTGGTGGACCGGCTGATCGCGGAATTCCCCGCCCTGCCCATCGATGTGGTCATCGACCCGCAGCAGCACGGCGGCAACCGCAAGGTGAGCAGCCTCATCAACATGGTCGGGCGCGCCCGCCACGATGTGTTGGTCATGGCGGACAGCGATGCGGGCGTGGGACCCGACTACCTGGCGACCGTGACCGCGCCGCTGCTGGATCGGAAGGTCGGGCTCGTGACCTGCATCTATCGCAGCGAGCCGACACCGCGCATCTGGTCCCGCCTGGGTGCCATGTACGTGAACGAGTGGTACATGCCTTCCGTGCTGCTGGCCTGGCTGTTCGGCCATCGCGGCTATGCCTCCGGCCAGACATTGTGCATGCGGCGCGAGACCCTGCAGCGCATCGGCGGACTGCGCTCGATCGCGGACCACCTGGCCGACGATTACCGCCTCGGCGAGCTGGTGCGCGGCCTGGGACTGCGCATTGCGCTGTCGCACTATCTGACGAAGTCCGAGCACCACGAGCCTACATTGGACCTGCTGGTGCAGCACGAGATGCGGTGGATGCGCACGCTGCGTATCCTGCGTCCACGCAGTTTCCCCCTGATTTTCTTCGGCTTCAGCCTGCCGCTGGCCGTGCTCGGGTTGCTGCTGTGCGCGGTTGATGCCACGCCCACGGGCCTCGACTGGACGCTCTTCGAGGTCACGTTCCTGGCACGGGTTGCGCTGCACTTCACCCATCGTCTGCGCGGCGACCGGCCGTTGCTGGCGGACCTGTGGCTATTGCCGGCACGCGACCTGTTGCTGTGCTGGGTATGGTGGCGTACCTTCTTTGCCTCCACGGTGACGTGGCGGGGTGGCGAATTCGATGTCGACGCGCACGGCATCATGCGGAGCACGTCCTGACGATCCCGTCGAGGTGTCCGTGTCGACGGACGCCTCCGCGCCATCCTTGGCCTGATGCCTTTTCAATCCCCTTCCCGTCTCAAAATTGCAGCTTACGTCGGCGGTATGCTGGGCTTGGTCCTGCTCGTCGGACTCGTGGTACGCTCGGACCTGCCCGCAATGTGGCGGACGCTCCGCGCCAGCGCCGCCTGGAACCTCCTGTGGCTGACGCCCTACCGCGTCTTGTTCTTCCTCCTTTACGCGATCGGCTGGCGAGCCCTGCTGCGCCCTTACGATCGGCAACACCGCGCCGGGCTGGGTTACACGTTTTGGGTGACGACGGTTCGTGAGGCTGTAGACCGGCTCCTTCCCGTTGCGAGTGTGGGAGGGAGTTTCATCGCGGTCCGTCTCATGCGCTGGCGTGGCCTCGCCGCGTCCGGCATCGCCGCGACAGTGGCGGCTGAGATTGTGTTGACGCTCTCGTGCCTATACCTGTTGACTGCCGTCGGCCTCTTCCTGCTCAGCGAGATCGGCGCGTCCGATGCCACCTCGCGCCACATCCTGCTCGCCCTGCTCCTCGGGCTGCCCGTACCGGTGGTAACGGCGTTACTCCTGCGCTACGGCTCGGTGTTTGGACGCATCGAGGCGTTCCTGCGGCCCATGTTGGGAGAAGGCGCGCTGTCCGACGGTGCTGCTGCTTTGGATCGCGAGCTGCACGCCTGTTTGTCGCGCGGCTGGACTCTGGCGTTCGTCGGTGCGTTGCAATTCGCGGCCCTGCTGTCTGCCTCCTTCGAGATCTGGCTCGCGTTGCGGCTGTTCGGTCATCCTGTCGACGCCCGCGGCGCGGTCATGCTGGAGTGCATGACACAGGCCCTGCGACACGTCGCCTTCATCGTACCCGCCGGCCTCGGCGTCCAGGAAGCAGCCTTCGTCCTATTCGGCCACGCGTTGGGTGTCGGCAGCGGATTAGCGATCGCCGTCTCTATGGCGAAACGGCTGCGCGAGGTGTTGTGCGGCTTGCCGGCGCTCGCATCTTGGCAGCTCATGGAGGCTGCGCGCCTGCGTGCGCCAGTGCGCAGCCCATGAGCAAATTCCTCATCGTCACGGCCGATGACTTCGGCATCCACGAAGCCGTCAATCAAGCCGTGAGTGAAGCCCACACGACTGGGATACTCACCGCGGCGAGCCTGATGGTAGGAGCGGCGGCGGCCGACGATGCCATCCGGCGCGCACGGGAATTGCCGAATCTCCGCGTCGGCCTCCATCTGGTTCTGGCCGACGGCCACGCGGTACTGCCACGGCGTGAGATCCCCGACCTCGTGGATGCCGACGGCCGGTTTGGCGATGGAATGTGGCTGGATGGCGTGCGTTATTTCGCGCTGCCGGCATTGCGGCGACAGCTGGAAGCGGAGATCCGCGCCCAGTTTGCGGCATTCGCGCGCACCGGCCTGGCGTTGGACCATGTCAACGCGCACAAGCATTTTCACCTTCATCCCACGCTCCTGGCCATGATCGTGCGTATCGGCCGGGAGTTCGGCGTAAGGGCCATCAGAGTGCCGGACGAGCCGTTGTGGTTCGCCCGCCGTGGAACGATGGCGCTGGGTACAACCGCGGGCGCGACCTTTCTCATGCCTTGGGTCGCGCTGATGAAGGCACGCCTGCGCGGCGCCGGCATTGCCCACAACGACCGGGTGTTCGGTATCGCCAGCACCGGGCAATTCGACGAAAGCACGCTCTTGCACATCCTCGAGCGCCTGCCGAGCGGGATTACGGAGATCTACCTGCACCCCGCGGCCCGCGCCGCAGGCCCCATCAGTGCATCCATGGCCGACTACCGCCACACCGCGGAGCTCGAAGCCCTCGTCAGCTCTCGAGTGGCCGAGGCAGCCGCCGCGAGCGGAGCCGCTCTCGGAGGCTATCGGGACATCCGGCGTCAATAACAGGTTGCGGGTGCGCAACCTCACCTCAGTGAGCCGAGCGTTCCTGCCGGGCGCGCGCCAGATCGGCCTGAAACGCTTTGGAAGCATCGAGGTGCGACACTACGGCGATGGCCACCGAGTGCCCCGCTTCAACGTCCGTCGGGAAGTGCACGCCGCACACGAGCCGGCTGATTTCGAACTCCTCCGCCCGTCCCATCAGGGTCTCGGCCCGGTCGGGAGCCACGCGGGCCAGGATCATGGCAACGGTCCAACCGTAGGTGCTGTGACCCGACGGGTAGGAGGTCCCCGTCATGGCGTGCGGCTCAGGCTTCGGCGCGGTGGGCTTCTCACACACCCTCTGCAGTTGCAGGCGCTGAAAGGGACGCGGCCGGTGAAAGTGCTTCTTGGCGGCTTCAGTCGTCGCATCGACATCCCGCAGAGCACGGTCGAGAAGCGCGACCAGGACCGGGGAGGTCCGACTGTCGATGGGCTTGCCGAATGCCTCGGCGAAGCGGCTGTAGAGATCGTCCTCGTGGGCGTCTTTCTCGGCCAGCCGCCAGCGCGCCTCGTCCACCGACTGATAGGCTTGCACGAGCTGCCCGTCCGCCTGGTCCCACAAAGAGCCCTCTGCCGGAGGCGGCCCGAGCACGGTGTGGAAATCCACCTCGTGTCCGGCGAGATACCCCCTGTCGGCCGCGCGGGCGGCCGAAACCGCCGCCAGCAGCACCACCGTGGCGAATACCGCTCTGCTCATCCGTCCCGCCTTCTCGTTGCGCCGCACTCAGTTTGTACCGAAAAGCGTAAGTAATATAACCCGACGAGCGCCGCTCCAAAACCTGAAGCCGCGCCGACCACCAACGCCCACCTCGGTCCAAAGGTATCGGCGACCCATCCGACCAGCGGCGCACCCAAAGGCGTGCCACCCAATGCCACGGCCAGAAAGATCGCCAACACCCGGCCGCGCATGCCGCGCTCGGTGGACAGTTGCAGCAGGCTGTTCGACGAGGTGGTGAAAGTCTGCGCGGACACGCCGACGATCACCAGCGCGACCGCAAAGAGATCATAGCCCGGCAGGATGGCAGCCAGCGCGCAGCCGATGCCGAACACGCCCGAGCTGACCATCAGCAGCTCCACGTCAGGCCGGGAGCGCTGTGCGGCGAGCAAGGCCCCGGCGACGGTTCCGACCGCGAGGATGGAGTTCAGGATGCCATACTGTCCGGCGCCGGCATGGAACACCCTGACGGCCATGGTTGAAATGAAGATGGCGAAGTTGAGCCCGAAGGTGCCGATCAGGAAGAGCATCAGCAGGATGGCGCGCAGGTCCGGGCGCTTCCTGACATAACGGAACCCTTCGGCCAGATGGTCGGGTGAGCGGACGGGCCTCAGGCTCGTGTGCAGCTCCCGCAGGCGCAAGCAGCCGAGCGAAGCCAGCACGGCCGCAAAAGTTGCGGCGTTCAGGATGAACACCCAACCCGTGCCGATCCCGGCGATGAGCACGCCGGCTACCGCAGGACCGACCATGCGCGCTGCGTTGAAGGACGTCGAGTTCAGGGCGACCGCGTTCGACAGATCGTCCTCCCCGACCAGCTCGGACACGAACGCCTGGCGCGCCGGCGTATCGAAAGCCGTTACACACCCGAGCAGGAAGGCAAACCCGTAGACCTCCCACAGCCGCACGATGCCGGTCACGGTGAGGAGGCCCAGCCCGAGCGCCAGCACGCCCAGCAGTGACTGGGTGGCGATGAGCACCTTGCGGCGGTCCAGGTGGTCCGCCGCGAATCCCGTCCACGGCAGCAGCAGCACCTGCGGGCCGAATTGCAGTGCCATCACCACGCCGACGGCACTGGCATTGCCGTGCGTGAGCTGCGTCAACACCAGCCAATCCTGGGCGGTACGCTGCATCCACGTGCCGATGTTGGAAACGATGCCCCCGGCCGACCAGACCCGGAAGTTGTAGCGCCTCAGTGAGCGGAAGGTCCCTTTCACCGTTTTTCGTGCACGGCGCGGGTCTCCGCGGGCTGCGAGTCGAGGATCCTGTTGAGGAGAACGAGCGCGCCGGCGAGCTCGTGCTGCTCCTCGGGAGTCAGGTGGGTCTGCAACGCGCGGAACAGCCAGTCTTCCCGCGCCGCCCGGTGGACCTTAAGCAAGTCGCGGCACCCGGGGGTCATCGACAGGATGGTCTGCCGCCCGTCCCTGGGATCGGGCGAGCCACTCACGAGCCCCGCCGACTCCAGCGCGGCGACGATCGCGCCCATGGACTGCGGCCGCATCGCTTCTGCCTTCGCAAGCGAGGTCACCGTCGCCGAGCCCTCCCGCTCCAACCTGCCGAGCACCGACAGCTGCGTGCCCGTCAGGTCGCCCATATGGGCCTGCTCGCGCAGGCGGCGCTTCAATTTCCCGCTGAGGACGCGCAAGTCGCGGGCCAGGGTGGCGGTCAAATACTTACCCATAGACACATTCTAGCAGATATGAAGGTCACCTTCAAAGTTTAGCTGTCTATTTATGGTAAAAATCCCGGCCAAAATGTATCGAAATAGGTACTTTTGCGTACGACAAAGTCCCCCGCCATCCTTAACATGGTTGTTGATCAAGATTTCCACGGTGAGCTTCATGGCCGAGAATTATTTTCCCTGGGACGCCAAGTACGCCCTCAACGTCAGGCAAATGGATGACGAGCACCAGGTGCTGATTGCCAAGATGAACGAGCTGCACAACATGCACGTCGCGGCACAGCCTTTTCACGCCATCGAAGCTGCCTTGAAGGACCTGGCCGCGTACACCAGGAAGCACTTCAGCGACGAGGAAGAATACATGGAGCGCATCGGGTATCCGCGCTTACGCATTCACAAAGGCATTCACGCACAGCTGTTGACGCGGTTGGACGAACTGCTCCACGAAGCACGCGCGGCGCACAAGCTGACGGACGACGTGTTCGCCTTCTTCAAGATGTGGCTGAGCGCTCATATCTGCGGCATCGATATGCAATACGCCGAGCACGCGCACGGTCACGCCAAAGTCGGCTGATCTCTCGGCAAGGAGGCTCCTGCAGCGCCACGCCGGCGGCGGCTCCCTTGTGGAACACGAGCCTGCGCGGCCGTGCTTCGGTCAACCGCCCAGCCGGAGCGCCGGCGGTCGCGCCTTATCGCAGGATCTCGATCTCCAAGAAAACGAACTCGTAGGCATTCGCATTGATCACGTTGTGGGCGACGCCGGCCTTGCGGGCATACGACACTCCCGCTTGCAGCTGCGCCTCACGAACGCCTTCCGGCTCCTCCAGGCGCAACACCCCGGTGGTCATGGGAACCACGACGTAGTCGTACGCATGGACGTGATGCCCCGTTTCGGCACCCGGCGCAAAGCGCCATTCCGTCACGACGAGCCGGTCGTTCCGGACTTGGACCTTGGAGGTTGCTTTCAAGGTGCGCCCCTCACTCTCGAGGCGGACCCGCGCCTCGCGGGTCCTTTGGCGCAGTATCGCTTTACGAGCCCGAGTTCGTCACGCGATTCCAGCCGCTGGAATTCGGCGAGGAGCCGCCGTCGTCCACGCCGGTCGAGGTGCGCACTTCGACCGCGCCAAACGCCATGTCCGCCTTCACGTAAGCAAAGCGCGGCGCGTGACTCGTCGCCGAGCTGGCAATGGCGTTGACACTCTGAACGAGCACCTGACTCAGCCGGAACTCCATGCTGCCGCCGCTCGAGTCCTGGGTCGTCAAGGTGCAACTCGAAAAGTGTGTGCCGGTGGCGGCGGCTTCGAACAGCTTGGGAAAGCTGCTGAGCGCTGCGTGAATCACGAAGGGCTGGAAGGTGACCTTGCCCGCTCCCGCCCCCGAGCTGCTGCTGCCGACGTCCGTGGGGTTGGCGAGGCCGATATCGAAGAAGCTGACATTGAAAGACAGCGCGCCGGCGCTGCCCGTGCAGACGATGGCGCCGGCCGGCGTAGCGGCCTCCGACACAGCGGCCGAACCTAACAACAGCGCGCACGCAACGACATGAAACGATCGCACGATGGAGACCCTCCCTTTGGTGCGCGCATTTTATGTGTAAACACCCCTTCGGACCGCGACCGCGGTCACGAACCCAACCGTTCCCTAGCCCCGGTGCTGACAGGTGGACCTAGGGATCATACCGGGGGATCATGCTGCAATGCAGCATAGGACTGTGACGGGCGTCGCTCGACCGGCCATCATGTCGAGCTGTCGCCCGCTAAAGCTTCGAGCGCCCGCTAAAGCTTCGCGCCGCCGTCGACGTGAACGGTGTCGCCCGTGATCCACCTGGCCTGATCGGATGCCAGGAAAGCAATCACCCCGCCGATGTCGTCGGGCGTCGCCAGCCGCTTGAGCGCCTGCATGCCGAGGGCATATTCGCGCCCGGCATCGGTCTTGGTGAAATTGGACATGTCGGTTTGCACGATACCCGGTGCGACGGCGTTGACCCGGATCCCGCGAGGTCCCAACGCCGCGGCGAAGTGCTTGACCATGGTGTCCACGGCGCCCTTCGTCATGGCATAGGCGTAGATCTGACCGACGACGGCGTGCGCCGCAAGCGACGACAGGAAAATGATGCTGCTGCCCTCGCCCAGCGCCGGGAGCAGTTGCTGTACGAGGAAGAACGGCGCCCTGACGTTGACGGCGAAGAGATTATCGAAGTCCTCGACCGTGGTCGCCTCGATCGCGGCCGACCTGGAGACCCCGGCATTGGCCACGAGAATGTCCAGGCGATCGTCAACCAGGGCGCGGACGTTGCTCGCCAGAACATGGGGGCCGTCCTTGGCGCCAAGATCCGCGCCCGTTGCATCGGCTCGCCCGCCGGCGGCTCGTATCCGGGCGACGAGAGATTCCGCTTCGTCGGCCGCGCGCCCGTAGTGAACGATGACTCGTGCGCCGGCGCTTGCCAGCGCGAGCGCGGCGGAACGGCCGATGCCGCGTGAGGCGCCGGTCACCAGCGCAGTTTTCCCGGTAAGGCCTGTCATGATGAGCTCCCTCGAGTTGAATGTTGGGACAGCGCTTTCTCAGGAGAGGGATACCCCCAAAAGGCGTCCGACACTGAAAGTCACGGCCGCTGCGAGGCACCCGAAAAGGATCTGCCGGCCCGCGGAGAATGCGGCGTTGCGGCCATTGAACAAGGAGGTCAGCAGCCCGATGGCCCCCAAGGCAAGCGCGCTCAAGCCCATGCTGGTCACGATCGCCGTCGCACCGTGCAGCCCCAGGAACGGCGCGAGCGGAAAGATCGCCCCTGCGGCGAACAGCAGGAAGGATGTGCCGGCCGCCGCCCAGGCGTTCCCGCCCAGCTCGGCAGGATCGATGCCCAGCTCCTCCCGCGCCAGGGTATCGAGTGCGCTGGTCCGGTTCCGCATCAGCTCCCCGGCCACGCGCTGCGCCTCCTCCTTGGGCAGCCCCTTGGCCTGAAAGATGAGCGCCAGCTCGTGTTGCTCGGCTTCGGGAGTCTGGTCCAACTCCTCGGCCTCCCTGCCGATCTGCGTCCGTGCCAACTCGCGCGCGTTGGTCACCGACAGCCATTCTCCCAGGGCCATGGAGCAGGAGCCGGCCAACAGACCGGCAAAGCCGCTCAGCAGGATGATCTTTTGCGGCGTGCCGGCGCCGGCGATCCCCATGATCAGGCAGAAGTTGGAGACGAGCCCATCATTGGCCCCCAGCACGGCGGCCCGCAGGTTGTTTCCTGAGCCACCGCGGTGCCACGGCTCCGCGCGCGCGATCTGCGCGCCGGACACACCGGCTGCCTGACCAGGCGGCGCAGCCACCGCGTGCACTATAGCGGCGTGCTGACGCTCCTCCTCGGACAGCGAGTGTGCATCGGGCTGAGCGGCGTATTTGTTTTGATCGGCGTATTCCGCCGCGGCAACCGTCGGCAGCACGAATCGGGGACCCCAACGACGCGCCAGCCGGACGAGCAATCGAGTGCGGAAATCCGGCACGAACTTCGGCTGGGCCACCCCCGCGGCGGCCAGCTTCTCCCGCCAGAACTGGGCGTGCGCAGACTCCGATTGGGCCAGCTGCAAAAACAGGTCCTTGCGCACGGGATCCGCTTCCGCCTCGGCCAAAGCCGTGTACAGCGCGGCGCCATTCAGCTCGTCACGCAGATTGTTTTGCAGGCGCTCGATGTCGGCACTCATTCGCTTCACGGGCCTCTTTTCAACAAGGTTTCAAGGGTCAACAAGATTTCAAGGGCGGCGGGCGCGTGATTGGGACGCCTGTCCAAGTGTATCGCGGCGCTTCGCGGCTGTGCACGCACGGTTGAGCCAGTCCGGGCTGCGGCGGCTTTCCTGAAACGAGCGGCGGGACTTGGTACGATACGAGACGGAAAGCGAAAATCAACCGCGCGGTGACCCATGAGCAAGAGATGTCGGACCCTTCATGATCTCATGAGGCGACCGGAAGGAATCACCGTTGCGACCGCGCAGGAAGTCCTGGGCTGCTCCGCGGCTGCGGTGCGTGATGCCGTACGCACGTTGAAGAAATATGGCATTCCTGTCGCGACAGAATATGCCGTGATCTCAGGAAGGGCGACAGCGACTTATAGGTCGTCCCCTGCGCAACCGGAGCGTTTGAGCCAATGACGGATCGTCCGGCGCGAGCGGAACATCGTGGCATTTCACGGCGCTCAGCGATTGCGTTCGACGGGCTGACAACCGCACTAACCGGTTTCGACCCATTGCGGTCATTCACTGCGTCCTCACGTGCGCGATGCAGGGCGGAACGTTGCGCAGCCCTGGAATGGCCGCGAAGACGTTGAGCAGCAAGCCTGGGAGGCCGCGCGCGAAGCCATAGGGAATCACGGAGACCTCACACACACGAGGGCTCCAACTACGCAGCAGTGGTTCAACCTCATCACGGTTCGCCCCCCATGGCATTGCCGGTGCTCTGTAGTGTTTGGTTTTGCTGAATCCCTGTAGCGTCTTCCGTGAAAACCATCGTGGGATGGCGTCGAACATGATCTGCACGCCCGGAAAGCGATCGACCAGGGCGGTGAACAGCCGCCGCACCTGCGCCTCCTCGAAATACATGAACAATCCCTGAGCGGTTACGAAGACGCGGCTATTCGAATCCACAGCGTCCATCCAGCTCAGATCGAGCGCGCTCCTGGCAAAGTAGCGACAGCGTTCGGTCGGTTGCAGAAACCGCTCACGCACGGCGATGGCCTCTGGAACATCGACACAGAGCCAGCGGACCTGTCCGTCATCGCAGCGCTGGAACTGCGTTTCGAGGCCCGCGCCAAGCTCAACCACGGTTCCAACGGGATGCGCTGTCATCCAGGATCTCACGGCATCATCGAAGATCCGCGATCGCATCGGGTGCGAGCCGTCCGGCCTGCCAAAATTACGCTCGTAATCATAGGCAATGGAGTCATAGATGCGCACGCATTCGGGGTCTTTAAGAAATGCGTCGCGACGTTTGGCTTCGCTCGCTCGATTGTGCAGCGTCCAGAGCATCGTCTCGGGGACACCAGTCAGGTTCAAAGAGATGCTGTTCACGTGTTTCGCTCTCCCAACGTAGCGGGTGCGCCTCGCCATAACTCATCCAGACCTATAATACGAGTAACAGCTCGTATTCTCCTACTCGCATTCCGGGTGCCGGAAATGACGCGCGATGCGCTCACGAGGCCACGGAAATACGCCGCTCAGAGGAGATCACGTGCTCTGGTCGATAATCCGATTGAAGCAGCCGCTCGCATTTTGCGACTGAGTTGGGAGGTGGAGAACGGCCAGTCGTTGTTGGAGAATTGGTGCTCGTGCTCGTCTACTCGATCGACCACATTCTGCTCCACTCGTTAACGTTCCCGCAGCCACTCGCACATCTCGGCCGCGTTCAGGTCGGTCATCTCAATAACGGCTTCGGCAATAGCGGGGTGCCCTTTCACCGCCGCGATCGCGCTGAGGACACACACCAGATCAGAATCGGACCATGCCTTGCCTGCCCATCGCGCTGCGAGCATAGGAAGCGATGCGAGTGAATCGAAGTACGCCTGCCGGAGATCGGGCGGTACCGGCACGCTCTTGTTGATGCGGCAGATCTCCACCCACGCGGGGAACTGAAAGTACGCGGAGTCGCACCGCGTTGGGTCCGACACCAATACGGCGATCACGTGGGGCACGGCTGCGAAGGAAGCGGAGTAAACGTCACCCTGGTGGGCGAGCGCGCTCCAAATTGAGAACCAAGGTTCCCGCTGTCCCTCGGACTTCGGGAAATCTCCCAATGCGCCGAGCAATGCTGGGGTATCCACTGCGCGCCCATACGCGTGCTCAAGACCGCTCGTGAACTATATTCTTCCAAGGGACAGTCGTGCGACTTGTGCCTAAGCGCGCATCCTAGTGGCCAGCGATCCCGGCGACGGAGCGCTGATGCCAAGCCAGGACCGCAAGGACCACGTGTATCGGTACCGTGAGAGCAATGAATGCAAGATTGCTTTGGTATAGGCCGGGCAGCGCACGGACGATCAGACTGACCAGCGCGGCAGCTGCAAGGAGAGTGGCCAGGCAGCTGGCGATTCGCGGCGCGCGCCACCACACTACCGGTAGAATCAGACACAGGGGATCGAGCAGCAGCAGGTTCTCGTTATGCCAAGCTGCCCAGTGGTCGCTCAACCCCCATAGCCAGGCCAGCAAAACGCCGCTGAATCCGCAGATCAGCCACCACGCGACAGCAAGGAGCGCGAAGGACGTCCGATAGAGGCGACCTTTCCCCAGTCCGAGCCACAGCAACAGCGCGGCTAATCCCACCCCACCAGCCAGAAAAGGCAATCGGAGTTCGGACGGCGCTACAGGTTCAGGCGGCAGTCTCCCTCGCAGGACTACTTCCTCACCGCTCACCAACGGGAGGGTGTCGCCATTCGTATTACGCACTACTACATCGCGCAGCGCGCGGCTCAGCACCATAGGGACGAAGCTCTCCCGCCACAGGCTCAGCGGGCCGTCTGCGTTCGGGCCGAGCCCCATGTCCATGCCGAGTGCGAACCAAAAATCCGACGAGATTAGCCGAACGGCGTCAAAGCGATATGTGTGAGGTGCCGGCCGGGGTGCAAGCTGGCGCTCGATGGCACCGTCCAGTGCTCGATTCAGAGCATCGCGCACCTTGGTCGAGCAATTGTTGACGAAGTAGTCGTATCGGTAGTCAGCATTCTGCGGCTGCGCATTCCAAGCGAGGAACGCCGCCAACTGCCGGGCTTGCGCCGGTGTCAGGTTTAGCATCTGTACAGTCACTGAGCGACCCTCAGCCACATAGGTCTCCAGGTCTGCCTCGAGAGGCTCGGCGTCGAGACTGTAATGCATGTGTCCCATGGCGAAATTCAGCAGGAAGTGTTGCTCGTTGAAATCAAATACGCCGTAGTTATAGGCGACTCGTTCGCCAGCGGTCGGATCATCAACGATGATGGCATTGTGGCCGAATCGCTCCCAGTAAAGTCGGCCAGGGCCGTAGGTCACGAGCGCCACCTTCGGCGCGCTCGGCTGGTCGGCGGTCAGTGTGACTTGCCGAACCTCCTCACGACTTTTGTTCAAAGCCGCTTGCGTCGAGAGCAAAGTCGTCTCGGCCGCACCAATACAGACCGAAAATGTCGCGACAATGATGAGAAAGCATAGGATGCGGCGCATTGAGTTCAGAGTATACGGCCAACGCCCGGAATCCGAAGCGTCAGACTCAACGGGCGAACGGCGGCTATTGGCCGACTTCAGCCCGCCAGTCTGCGCTACTCAGTCTGCCAGGAGTCAACGGTCAACCCGTAGGTCGGAATTGGTTGAGGTCGGGGCAGCCTTACGAACCCGGAGGACATAACCGACCGCACCGCCAGCCGCGCTTAGAATACCCACGGGTAGCGCATCGAGCAGTGAGTCCATGTAGGCAGCCGTGGGCACGGATGCTACGGCCGGATGGACGGAAGCCTCGTGCAAGAGGTGGCCAAGTCGATACGCGGCGTCAGCGATAACTCCTGCAACGAACCCCATCTCCAGAACGTGGCGTGACCGAAAATAAGCATGACTCACTTAGCTCAAGGGCAGCTCCTGGCCGATTGGCCACCACGTTGGATCACCAACCGGGGAATCGCTGAAACCGCTATGCCAAAGCGCCATTCGCCTTGAATGAGTCTGTTGAAGGGCGTGCATTCCCGTCCGAGCTGCCCGAATCTGTCCGGTCTGTTCTGCCGTGGCTGGTCGAAGATCAGGATTACCCCAGCGCTCGCCGCCGGACAAGCATTGCCGCAACGCAATACCTGCGCCAGCGCGCCCCGATGTGATTCTTGTTACGATCGTGCGCGCGACTCTGACATAAATCCAACCTAGATCATTATGAAGGAGTACTTCCCATGGCACATTTCATGGCGACTTGCCGCTACTCCCCGGAGGCGAGAGCTGCGCTGCTTGCCAACCCAACAGATCGCACATCAGCCGCTGCGGCGATCGTCGAGTCCGTTGGCGGAAAGTTTCATAGCGGATATCTCAAGGTCGATGAGTTAGAAATACTCGTAATCTTCGAGGCACCGGACGCCATCGCAGCGACTGCCCTATCGACGACCCTCCAGACGTCCGGCGCGTTCACTTCGGTCAGGATCACCGCGCTCCTGACGGCGTCGGAAGCGATCGAGGCGCTCAAGCTGTCGGCAGAAACCAAGTCTCAATACAAGCCTCCGACTCGGTGATGCAGCTGCTGATCTCCCTATCGACGAACTCAGGTGGATAGGGACCCAGCGTGAGCACTGGCTGATCGACGGTTCCCAGGGCTGCAAAAGTTAGCGAAAGCTCCAGAGGGTGCATACCCTCTGGAGCACCCCCGGGATGAGCAATGCTCGTGGCGCGGTCGGGGAAGGAGGGAGTGGATATAGTCGGCACCTCGTGAACCTCACGAACGAGCCGCACACGGAGGGACAATTAGAACCTATGACGCGCGGCGCCGAAGTGCATCAGCTGGGGGATCTTTTCGAAAGTGGCCACAGAGGTGGCCACAGCCGATTTGAGAACGATCGAAAAAGTTGGTCGGGACGCCGAGATTTGAACTCGGGACCCCTTGCACCCCATGCAGTCACGAGCTGCTCGACGGTGAAATTACATGAAATGGTTTGAGAGGGCAAGTACTGCTATTTAAGTGGTTTCCTGTCGCTCATGTCATTTCGTGTCATTTCACCTCATTTCGGCTAAAGTGGACACAAGGCGGACACAAATCGGCGGTTGCGGGCA
>DASZVD010000330.1:0-14093 GCA_035547375.1 Steroidobacteraceae bacterium | reverse complement strand
CGGTCCGCGGTTATGGGCCGGCGACGCTCACGGCCACCGGCGCGCTGGCCGTCCTGGCCGCTTCCGTCCAGGCGCATTTCGTCCACACGCCCGCCCGGCAGGTGGGGCTGTACCTGGCGATCTGGGTGACGACGGCCACGCTGGCCCTGCTCATCATCAGCATCGAGACCGTGAGCCGCACCCTGCGGATGCACTCCGGGCTGGCCAGGCAGATGATCCATTCGGCCGCCGAGCAGTTCCTGCCCGCCATCCTGGCGGGCCTGCTGCTCACGGTGGTGCTGGCGCGGGATGCGCCCCAGAGCTTGTGGATGCTGCCGGGCCTGTGGCAGGTGGTCTATAGCCTGGGGGTGTTCTCCTCCTGCAAGTTTCTGCCGCGCCCCATGATTGCCGTCGGGGTGTGGTATCTGGCCACGGGGCTGATGTACCTGGCGGTCGGACGGGGCGAGTGGGCCTTCTCGCCGTGGGCGATGGGCGTGCCCTACGGAGTGGGGCAGGTGCTGGTGGCCATCGTGCTACAATTGAGCGATCAGGAGACCGATGACAAGCCGTAAAGACAAGCGGCGCGTACACCGCTTCGCATATGACGGGCTCGATCGTGTGATTCACGAGCGTGCCCGCTTGAGCGTGCTCACGTCTCTCGTGAGCCACCCGAAAGGGCTGTTGTTCGGCGATCTCAAGCAGCTCTGCGATCTCACCGACGGCAATCTGAGCCGTCATCTGCAGGTGCTGCAGGCCGCGAGGCTGGTCGAGATCTCCAAGGGCATCGAGCACAACCGCCCGCAGACCTCCTGCCGGATCACTTCCCTGGGCCGGCGGCGTTACCTCGAGTACCTCACCGTGCTGGAGCAGGTGGTGCGGGATGCCGCCGCGGCGGTCAAGGCCGGCGCGGATCCCGACATCCTCGCCGAAATCGCCCGCGTCTGATCAGCCCAGCGTCAGCATCGCCCCGATCACCATCAGCGCCACCCCGCAGGTGAGCTTCAGGGTGAGCGGCTCGCCGAGCACGAGGGCTGCCAGCGCCACGGTGAGCGGCAGGCTCAGCTTGTCGATCGGCGCGACGTGCGAGGCGGGCGCCAGTTGTAGAGCCCTGAAGTAAGCGAGCCAGGAGATCCCGGTCGCCACCGCCGACAGGCCCAGGAAGAGCCACGATTGCGGGGAAGCGGTTTTCAACGCCGACGCCTCTCCGCGGGCCATTACGAAAGCCCATACGAGCGGCAGGATGAAGGTCGTGCGCACCGCCGTGGCGAGGTTCGAGGGAATGGTCTCGACACCGAGCTTGGCGAGGATGGCGGTGGCGGCAGCGGCCACGGCCGAGAGTAGGGCGTACGGAAGCCAGCTCATCCGCCCATCATGACAGATCCAGCGGGGTCGAGGACTTCGGTTCGACAGGCCGCTCACGCGAGCGGTATCCTGCAGCCGCCGTCCAACGGGAGCAGCGCGATGAGAAGTCTGCGCAGCATTTTGTACGCTGCAGTGTTGTTGACGTGCGGCCACGCCGCGTCGGCCCAGACGCACGCGATAGAGCGCATGACCGTCATCGTTTCGAAGGATGCCAGCGCGACGGTGCTCAGGAAGATCGGCTTGCCGAGCCGCCAGTACTGCTGGGACGCCTGTTTGAAGGAAGAGAGGTGCAGCGGAGTGCGGTGGGGCGTGGTCGAGAAGGACGCGGCCGGAATGTGCGTGCTCCTGACGGGTCCGCTGTCGCTCAAGGAGCTCGTCGAACCGAAAACCGACGACGGGAAGACGATTCACGTGACCGTCGCCCGGAAAGAGAGCGAGACGCGCCGCGGAACGTGAGGGCCGGCCGCGCGGGGCGTCGTACGCCTGGAAGGACGGGTGCTGGGATCTTTATCGGCCTGAGGCGGTCCAAAAACGGTAACCGCTTGCTTCCATTATAATCGTCCCCACGTTGCGCATGGCGCGAAACGAAGCTTTCCGAGGAGAACTCAATGCCCCTTCCTGTGACCCGATCCGGTAACCCCAGCTTGAACGAGCGGGTTTTCGCCAGCCAGCCGCGTCCGGCTTATGGCGCGGAGCGCATGACGCTGCAGGGGTCCATCAACAAGGCATTCCTGCTGCTCGTCGTCCTGCTCGCGGGGGCGTTCTGGCCCTGGTCGCAGTACATGACGAACGGCGACCTGTCCGTGGTGTCCACGTCGCTGCTCGTCGGGAGCATCGGCGGGCTGGTGCTCGCGCTGATCATCAGCTTCAAGGCGAATCTCGCTCCGGTGCTGGCCGTACCATACGCCGCTCTCGAGGGCCTCGCGATCGGCGGTATCTCGGCGGTGCTCGAGCAGCGCTATCCCGGCATCGCGATTCAGGCGGTCGGCCTGACTTTCGCCGTGCTGGCGGTGATGCTCGTCGCCTATAAGACCGGCCTCATCCGCGCGACGGAGCGCTTCCGTGCAGTCGTCATTGGGGCTACCGGCGCCATCGCGCTGATGTACCTCGTATCGATCGTGCTCTCACTGTTTCACGTCAATGTGCCGATCCTGAGCTCGTCGAGCCCGCTGAGCATCATCATCTCGCTGGTCATCGTCGGCGTTGCGGCGCTGAACCTGATCCTCGACTTCGACTTCATCGAGTCCGGCGCCGCGCAAGGCGCACCGCGCTACATGGAGTGGTATGCCGCGTTCGGCCTCCTGGTCACGATGGTGTGGCTGTACCTGGAAATCCTGCGCCTGCTGAGCAAGCTGAACGGCGGCGACCGACGCTGAGTTTATGGGCTGGAAGTCCGCCTGCGGCGGGCGTCGTTGCCGACAAAGGAGTTTCCCGCGGCGCGCTCAGTTCAGTGAGCCGGCGCGGGAGGCGCTGACAGGGTCGGGATGCCGGCGCCGTTCGTCACGACGGTCGCTCCCGAAGAAAACAGGCGCGTGCTCGTCGCACGCGTGGGTTGCGCGGCTTGCTGGGCTACGGGGTCCGTTCTTCCCATCGCCTTGAGGGTCAAGACGGTCGCCAGGGCCGCCACGGCGATTCCGGACCCCGTCAGGAGCAAGGCCTTGGAGCGCCTGGCGGAGTCTCGTTTCCGACGGAAGTCCGGCAAGGGCTGCTTCTTCGTGGCCAGGCGGGCGAGCTCGGAAAGCGATTTCGTCGGCGGCGCCGTGGCGGGCAGCTCAGGCAGTCCGTAGCCGATCTCGATAGTCCCTTTGGTCGGCATCGCGGGCGCGCCACTCGTGGGCGGCGCGACGGGCGCGGGATTCGTAGGCGGTATGGCTGGCGCGGCATTCGTGGTCGGCATGGCGGGCGCGGCACTCGTGGGCGGTGCGACCGGCGCGGCCGATACGGGTGCGCTGGCATCCTGCGTGGCAGACGCCAGCACGGGAGGCTCGGGAAGCGGTTCGCCCCCTGGCAGCGCCCTTTCGGCCAGCCCCAGGCGCTCGCCGGTGTCCCAGTCGTCCTGCAGAACGACGTGGCGAATTTTCCGGGACGCGGTGCTGTTCTTGAGGCTCTCTCGCGCCCGCCGCAGCTCTGCGAGCAGCTTCCGGGGATCGAGCGGGTAGGTCAGGGTGCCGAACAAGCCGAAGAATTCCAGGCGAGGGGCCAGCTCCTCGAGCCGTGCCGGGCGGGCCAGGAAAATGCGCAGTGTGGCCGGGGAGGCCGCCGCGACCTCGCTCAGCAGCTCGAGCCCCGTATAGGTCACGAGCTTGTCGCCCGCGACAATGACATCGAACTCGTGCTTCCCCAGCTCGGCCAGGCAGGCTTCGCGGCTCGAGACCGTGACGACGTCGCAGTGACGCCCGAACGTAGCGGTAATCGCCGCGAGCAATCGAGCGTCCTGGTCAGCGATGAGAATCTTCATGGGCTGCGCTGGGTGGAGTATCCAGATTACGTTACGCCACGCCGGTCAGCGAATAAGCGTACGCCGTCGCAGTCCTGGAAGATCCGTCGCGTCAGCAGACCTCGAACAACCCTGCCGCGCCCTGGCCACCGCCGATGCACATGGTGACCACGACGAACTTCGCGCCGCGACGCTTGCCTTCGATCAAAGCGTGGCCGGTGAGTCGCGCGCCGGACGCGCCGTAGGGATGGCCGACCGCGATCGCGCCACCGTTCACATTCAGGCGGTCATCGGGGATCCCCAGGCGATCACGGCAGTAGAGCACCTGCACCGCAAAAGCCTCGTTGAGCTCCCAGAGGCCGACGTCATCCATTTTCACCCCGGCGCGCTCCAACAGGCGGGGTACCGCAAAGACTGGGCCGATGCCCATTTCGTCCGGCTCGCAGCCGGCGACCGCAAAGCCGCGGAAGATTCCGAGCGGCTGGAGTCCGCGCTTCTCCGCGAGCTTCTCGTCCATCACCACGCAGGCGCTCGCGCCGTCCGAGAACTGACTCGCGTTGCCGGCGGTGATGACGCCATCAGGCAATACCGTGCGGATCTTCGACACACCCTCGAGTGTGGTGTCGGGGCGGATGCCTTCGTCGGCGCCGACCGTGACCTCACGCGTACCGAGCCGGCTCGTCTTTTCATCCGCAACGCCCATCGTGACCGTAATTGGGACGATCTCGTCGTTGAACTTCCCGGCGGCGCGGGCGGCAGCAGCGCGCTGTTGGCTGCGAGCGCCGTACTCATCCTGGCGCTCGCGCGAGATGTTGTAGCGCTGCGCGACGGTCTCGGCCGTCTGGATCATGGTCCAGAAGATCTCCGGCTTGTGCTCGAGCAGCCAGGGATCCTGGCGCATGTGTTGGTTGGTCTCGTTCTGCACGCAGGAGATCGAGTCGAGCCCGCCGGCTACGATCACCGGCACCTTCTCCGTCATGACGCGCTGGGCCGCCATGGCGATGGTCTGCAGGCCGGACGAGCAGAAACGATTGACCGTCGCGCCGGCTGCGGTCACGGGCAGCCCGGCGCGCAAAGCGATCTGTCGCGCGATGTTGCCACCCGTGGTGCCTTCCGTCAGGGCGCAGCCCATGAGCACGTCTTCGACTTCACCAGGGTCGATGCCGGCGCGCGCCACGGCGTGTTGCACGACGTGGCCGCCGAGAGTGGCGCCATAGGTCATGTTGAATGCGCCCCGCCAGGACTTGGCGAAGGCCGTACGGGCGGTGGAGACGATGACTGCGTTGCTCATGACTGGGAGTCCGCGGATTGAGAATCGAAAGAGGCGAACGAAGCGCTGTCCGCCGCCAGCCTTTCCAACAGGGGGGCCGGTGTCCACGCTTCCGGATGGAGGCCCCGGGCGTAGCGGCGGATGGCCGCGACGACTTCGGTGAGGCCGACGCTGTCGGCATAGAACATCGGGCCGCCGCGCAGGAGAGGGAAGCCGTAACCGTTCAGATAGACGAGATCGATGTCGGAGGCGCGCTGCGCGATCTTCTCTTCGAGAATTCGTGCCCCCTCGTTGACGAGCGCATACACGAGGCGCTCGACGATCTCGCGATCGTCGATCTTGCGGCGCGTTACGCCGACTTCGGCCGAGTAGCGCTCGATCATGGCGTTGACCTCGGCGTTCGGTCGCGGCGTGCGATCGCCGGGCTTGTAGTCGTACCAGCCCGCGCTCGTCTTTTGGCCAAAACGGCCCATCTCGCACAGCCGGTCCGCGATCTTGCCCTCGTCCGCCCGGTGGCCCGCGGCGGCGCGGCGCTTGCGGATCGCCCAGCTGATGTCATTGCCGGCGAGATCGCCAACGCGGAACGGGCCCATCGCCAGGCCGAACCGCTCCATCGCGCGGTCCACTTGCGCCGGCAAACAGCCTTCCTCCAGGAGAAAACCCGCTTGCGCGCTATAGCGGTGCAACATGCGGTTCCCGATGAAGCCGTCGCAGACGCCCGAGACGACCGCGAGCTTGCGGATCTTCTTGGAGAGCTGCATCACCGTGGCCAGCACGTCTTTCGCCGTCTGCTTGCCGCGCACGACTTCCAGCAGCCGCATCACGTTCGCCGGGCTGAAGAAGTGCAGGCCGATGACATCCGCGGGACGCTTCGTATAGGCCGCGATCTGATCGACGTCGAGCGTGGAAGTGTTCGTCGCGAGAATGGCTGTCGATTTGGCCACCGAGTCGAGCTGGCGGAACACGGTTTCCTTGACCTTCATGTCCTCGAACACCGCCTCGATGACCAGGTCGGCGCTACCGAGGGCGTCGTAGGAGGTCGTGGACTTGAGCAGTCCCATGCGGCGCTCGACGTCCTCCGGAGTCATTTTTTTCTTCTTGACGGAGTTGTCATAGTTGCGGCGGATGGTGGCAATGCCTTTGTCCAGCGCTTGCTGGCTGACTTCCAGCAAGGTCACCGGAATGCCGGCATTCAGGAAGTTCATGGCGATGCCGCCGCCCATCGTGCCCGCGCCGATGACGCCGACCGAGGCCACCGTGCGCACCGGAGTATTCGACGGCACATCGCTGATCTTGCCAGCCGCGCGTTCGGCGAAGAATACGTGACGGATCGCGCGTGACTCCGGTCCGTTGATGAGCTTGAGGAAGATCTCGCGCTCTTTGGCGATACCCGCCTCGAAAGTTGCTGCCGTGGCGCCTGCCTCGATGGCGTCGAGGCAGGCGAGAGGAGCCGGATAGGGGCCAGCCTTCGCCTGCACGACTGTGCGGGCGTACCCGAGGAAAGCCTCGTGATTGGGGTAGCCCAGGGGGCGGTCACGCAGCAGCTGCGCGGGCTTGCCGGCGGCCGCGATCTCGCGTGCGAAGGCTTTCGCTCCGGCGAGCAAATCTCCCTCGACGATACGAGCGAAGAGCGCGGTCTTCGCTAGGTCGCCCGCGCGTACAGGCTCGCCACTGCAAATCATGTTCACGCCCGTCTCGAGCCCGACGGCGCGCGGCAGGCGCTGCGTGCCCCCGGCACCGGGGATGAGCCCGATCTTCACTTCCGGCAGGCCTGCTTTGGCGTCCGCCGTCGCGACCCGGTAGTGGCACGACAGGGCCAGCTCGAAGCCGCCGCCGAGCGCAGTGCCGGCGATCGCGGCGATCGTGGGCTTCGTTGCGCGCTCCAGCAGCAGCGTCAAGGTGGTCAGGTTCGGCTCGGCCGTCATCTTCGGGGTATTGAACTCTTTCACGTCGGCACCGGCGGAGAAGAACTCCGCGTTGCCGATGAGGATGACCGCCTTCACCGCGGGATCGGCTTCCGCTTGCGCCAGCTCGGTGGCGATACGCTTGCGCAGCGCGTGCGAGAGAGCATTGACGGGTGGGCTGGCGAGCTCGATGACGGCTACATCGTGATCGGTGTGTAGCGAAGGAGAGTGCATATCGACCGTCCGGAAGGTGACCAGGGAGTGTTGGTTTCGCTGTGCGGAACCACGAATCGCGATACGGAACGTAGCCTAGCGGCTTGCGCCGATGGAGTCCAGGCGCCCACTGCGCGGACTCTGTCTGCGCCCGGCGCGCCCATTCTGGTTTCGTGAAATCGCCGCTGGCACCGTTATTATTTCATATGGCCGAAAGTAAAGATCCGAGCGGAATGGTGCGCGTGCGCGGCGCGCGCGAGCACAATCTGAAGAACGTCGACGTCGATATCCCACGCGACTCGCTTGTCGTGTTCACAGGTGTATCGGGCTCAGGCAAATCGTCGTTGGCCTTCGGCACCTTGTACGCTGAGGCGCAGCGTCGCTATCTCGAGTCGGTGTCCCCGTATGCGCGGCGCCTGTTTCATCAGATGGCCGTGCCGGAAGTCGATGCGATCGATGGCCTGCCGCCCGCGGTTGCCCTGCAGCAGCAGCGGGGCTCGCCCACGGCCCGATCCTCGGTCGGCAGCGTCACGACGTTGTCGAACCTTCTGCGCATGTTGTATTCGCGCGCGGGAGACTATCCGCAGGGACAGGAGCTGCTGCACGCCGAAGCGTTCTCGCCGAACACTCCCGAGGGAGCATGTCCCACTTGCCACGGGCTCGGCCGGGTCTACGAGGTCACCGAAAAATCGCTGGTGCCGGATGACACGCTGACCATCCGGGAGCGTGCCATCGCCGCGTGGCCGACGGCCTGGGGCGGCCAGAACCAACGCGATATCCTGGTCTCGCTGGGCATCGACGTGGACAAGCCCTGGCGCGAGTTGCCGCGCAAGGTGCGTGACTGGATCTTGTTCACCGACGAGCAGCCGGTCGTGCCCGTCTATGCGGGACTCACTCCCGCCGAGACCCGTCGAGCCCTCAAGCGCAAGGATGAGCCGAGCTACCAGGGGACGTTCACCAGCGCGCGGCGGCACGTCTTTCATTCCTTCGCCAACACCCAGAGCGCCATGATGCGGCAGCGGGCGCTGCAGTTCATGGTGAGCGCCGCGTGCTCGCTGTGCCGCGGGAAGCGCCTGCGGCCCGAGTCGCTGGCGGTGAAATTCGCGGACCGTGACCTGGCGGAGCTGTCGCGGCTGTCCCTGTGCGAGCTCGCCGGCCTCGTGCGGCCCTATGCGGCAGGGACCGCGCCACGCTTGCGCAGGATCGCCGCCGAGCACCCGGAAAAGGCCCTGGTCGTGCGCCGCATCACTCAGGACCTCGAGGCTCGCCTCGCCGCGCTCCTCGATCTCGGGTTGGGCTATCTCGCGCTGGAGCGCAGCACGCCGACCCTGTCGCCCGGGGAGCTGCAGCGGCTGCGCCTGGCGACCCAGGTGCGCTCGAACCTGTTCGGCGTGGTGTATGTGCTCGATGAGCCCTCCGCCGGCCTGCACCCCGCCGATACCGAGGCGCTGCTGGCCGCCCTCGATCAGTTGAAAGCCGGGGGCAACTCCCTGTTCGTGGTCGAGCACGAGCTCGATGTCATCCAACGGGCGGACTGGATCGTGGATGTTGGCCCGGCGGCCGGCGAAAGCGGCGGCACCGTTCTGTACAGCGGGCCGCCGTCGGGACTCGCGCGGGTGCCGGAGTCCCAGACGCGGTGTTACCTGTTCGAGGCGGATGGCCCGGCACGGACCGCAGAGCCGGCGGTGCGCACGCCGCGCCCGGCGCGCGGGTGGCTGCGATTGTCCGGGGTGACTCGGAACAACCTGCGGGCGCTGGACGTGGCCTTCCCGAAGGGCGTGATGACGGCCGTGACCGGAGTGTCCGGGTCCGGCAAGTCGAGCCTCGTCAGTCAGGTGCTGGTGGAGTTGGTTGCCCGGCACCTCGGCCACGAGTTGCCGCAGGAAGAGCTCGCGGAAGGAGCGGAGCTCGAGCACACGGCGGTCGTCACCCTGGGTGGACGGATCTCCGCGGGGATGGAGGGCATCGAGCGCCTGGTGCGTGTCGATCAGAAGCCCATCGGCCGGACGCCGCGCTCCAATCTCGCGACGTACACCGGACTGTTCGATCACATCCGCAGGTTGTTTGCCGCGACGCCGGCGGCACGGGCCCGGCGTTATGACGCGGGGCGGTTCTCCTTCAACGTTGCGAAGGGCCGCTGCCCGAACTGCGCGGGCGAGGGCTTCGTGATGGTGGAGCTTCTCTTCCTACCGAGCGTCTATGCTCCCTGTGCCACGTGCAAGGGCACGCGATATAACGCCAGGACCCTGGAAGTCGAGTACCGCGGCAAGTCGATCGCCGCCGTGTTGGGTCTGACAGTGGATGCGGCCTGGGACTTCTTCGGCGATGAGTCGCACGTACGGCGCTCACTGAGCGTGCTGCGCGAGGTGGGGCTCGGCTATCTGCGGCTCGGACAGCCGGCGACGGAGCTCTCCGGTGGCGAGGCACAGCGGATCAAGCTCGCCACGGAGCTGCAGCGAACACAACGCGGCGACGCTCTGTACGTCCTGGACGAGCCGACGACCGGCCTCCACCCGGCGGACGTCGAGAAGCTCATCGCGCAACTCGATCGTCTCGTCACGATCGGCAATACCGTGATCGTGGTCGAGCACGACATGCGTTTGGTGTCCGTGAGCGACTGGGTGATCGACATCGGACCGGGGGCCGGCGCGGACGGGGGGCGGGTCGTGGCCGCGGGCGCCCCGGCGGTGGTCGCGGCCGGCGGAGGCCGGACGGCGCCCTACCTGGCCCGTGCCCTTAAGCGTTACCATGAGAAATCATAAGGAACTGTGAGAACGCGAGGCGCGCCGCGGGAGTCCGGGCCGCAAGCGCCGCACGCTGTCAAGGGATCCGGCCGCGGCAAACGGGCCGTCGATCGCAGCTGCCGGCGCCGGGAAACTTCCCGCGTTATATCGAGTCAACGACACGTGCCTTTTTGCGCGCGAGACTGCTAATCGACCCGGCTGACGAGTTAGAGTGTCGCGCGGTGAGCCAACTTTTCGCGAAGCGGGTCGGATGTTAAATCTGGTGAAGACGTGGTGAGTGAGCAAGAAGAAACGGGCCTCCTGCGGCGCCATCGCAGCACGATCATCGTCATTGCGGCGATCATCGTAGCCGTCCTCGCGCTGGTCGGGTTCGTCCGCTACAAGCAGCGGGTGCAGCAGCAGCTGGCGGCCCAGAGCCATGGCGGCGGCGGCTTCCGTCTCGGGGCGGGCGGCGGGGGCCGGGGTGGTGGAGGCCGGGGCGCCCCGGGCGGTGCGAACAGCGCGATGGCCGTGTCCGTGGCGAGCGTCTCGACTGGGGATATCGCGGTACGGATTCCCGCGCTCGGCACGATCACTCCGCTGGCGACGGTGACCGTCAAGACGCAGATCAGCGGCCAGCTGCAGAAGATCTTCTTCACGGAGGGGCAGCTCGTGAAGGAGGGCGATCCCATCGCCCTGATCGATCCGCGCCCGTATGAGGCGGCGCTCGCCCAGATGGAGGGGAATCTGAAACGCGATCAGGCGCTGCTCGCCGATGCGAGGCTCGATCTGAAACGCTATGAGGAGCTCATCACCCAGGACTCCGTCGCCCAGCAGCAGGTCGACACGCAGCGCGCGCTCGTCGATCAGTACATCGGCACCGTCGCCTCCGACGAAGCGCAGATCAAGACCGCGAAAATCAACCTGATCTACTGCCATATCACCGCGCCCGTCAGCGGCCGCGTCGGGCTGCGGCAGGTGGACCAGGGAAACTACGTCACGCCGGGCGACACGAACGGCATCGTCGTGATCACCGAGCTGCAACCCATCACCGCGATCTTCCCGATCCCGGAGGACAACGCGACAAAAGTCATGCGGCAGCTGCACTCGGGGGCGACGTTGACGGCGGAGGCCTATGACCGGACCAACAGCGCGAAGCTGGCGGACGGCAAGGTGCTCACCCTCGACAACCAGATCGACACGACCACCGGCACGGTCAAGCTGCGGGCGCTGTTCGACAACCAGGACAACATGCTGTTCCCGAACCAGTTCGTGAATATCCAGCTGATCGTCGACAATCTGAAGAATCAGGTCGTCATGCCCAATGCAGCGGTGCACCGCGGGGCGCCGAACGGGGTGACCACCACGTTCGTCTATCTGGTGAACACCGCCAACCGCACCGTTTCGGTCCAGCCGGTGACCCTGGGCGTGATCGACGGCGAGCGCGTCGCCGTCTCGCAGGGAGTGAAGCCCGGTGATGTCGTCGTGACGGAGGGCGGCGACCGGTTGCGTGATGGCGCGCCGGTGATGTTGCCCGCCACGGTCGCTGCAAATACCGCTGCTCCCGCCGCTCCCGCGGCCGGGGGCGCTCCCGGCTCGACCGGTACCGGCCGGCAGCACAATGGGAAGGGAACGCACCGCAACCGCCGCCCCGGCGCCTCGCAGCGCACTGCCGATCAACCCCCGCCGCCGCCCCAATGAGCGCTTGCGACCGGCTCGGTTTCGGTAGGCCGCCTGCCGGAGGTCGAGCCCCGTGAATCCGTCACGCCTGTTCATCCTGCGTCCGGTGGCGACCACTTTGTTGATGGTCGCGATCCTGGTGGTGGGCCTGATCGCGTTCCTGCAGCTGCCGCTGTCGGCGCTGCCCGAGGTCGCCTACCCGACGATCCAGGTGCAGACCTTCTATCCGGGCGCGAGCCCGGAGGTCATCACGTCCGCCATCACCGCGCCGCTGGAAAAGCAGTTCGGGCAGATGCCCGGCCTCAATGAGATGTCCTCGACGAGCTCCGCCGGAGCATCGGTCATCACGCTGCAGTTCAATCTGGCCTTGGACATCGACGTCGCCGAGCAGGAGGTGCAGGCGGCCATCAGCGCGGCGCAGAACCTCGTGCCCCAGGACCTGCCGGCCCCGCCGGTCTATGCGAAGGTGAATCCGGCGGATGCGCCGGTGCTCACCCTCGGCATCACCTCGAAAGTCATGCCGCTCACGCAGGTGGAAGACATGGCCGACACCCGCATCGCTCAGAAGATCTCGCAGATCAAGGGCGTCGGCGTGGTGAGCGTCACGGGCGGCCAGCGCCCGGCGGTACGGGTCGTCGTGAATCCGCGCGCCCTGGCGGCTTATAACCTCAACATCGACGACCTGCGCACCACGATCAACGTGGCGAACCAGAACGGCCCCAAGGGCACTTTGGACGGACCCACGCGCGCGTACACGATCAACACGAATGATCAGCTGAAGAGCGCCGAGGAGTACTCGAAGATCGTCGTGGCCTACCGGAACAACGCGCCGGTGCGCTTGAGCGATGTCGCGACTCTGGTCGAGAGCGCGGAGAACACGAAGCTCGGTGGCTGGATGAACAAGACGCCGGCGCTCATCGTGAACGTGCAGCGGCAGCCCGGAGCGAACGTCGTGGACGTCGTGAACCGGATTCAGGCCCTGCTTCCCGATCTGAAGGCCTCGCTGCCTGCCGGCGTGGATGTCGCCGTCCTGACGGATCGCACCACCACGATCCGCGCGTCCATCCGCGACGTCGAGTTCGAGATGACGCTGGCGGTGGCGCTGGTCGTGCTGGTCATCTTTCTGTTCCTGCGCAATGTACCGGCCACCATCATCCCGAGCCTCTCGGTGCCCCTGTCGTTGATCGGCACGTTCGCAGTGATGTACCTGGCGAACTTCAGCCTGAACAACCTCTCGCTGATGGCCCTCACCATCGCGACCGGCTTCGTCGTCGATGATGCGATCGTGATGATCGAGAACATCACGCGCTACATCGAGGCCGGCGAGCGGCCGTTGGCTGCCGCATTGAAGGGAGCGGGACAGATCGGGTTCACCATCATCTCGTTGACCGTGTCGCTGATCGCCGTGTTGATCCCGCTGCTGTTCATGCAGGACGTGGTCGGCCGCCTGTTCCGCGAATTCGCCGTGACGCTGGCCGTCACGATCATCATTTCCGCCGTGGTGTCGCTGACCCTGGTTCCGATGATGTGCGCGAAGATGCTGCGCCACGAGCCGCTGCGAAAGGTACACCAGAAGGAAGACGCCGGCTGGTTCGGCAAGATCATCCAGTGGTACGGGCAGCGCCTGCGCTGGGTGCTGGACCACCAGCGCCTGACTCTCTACATCGCGGCAGCCACGCTCGTCGTCACGGCCCTGCTGTACTGGCTGGTGCCGAAGGGCTTTTTCCCCGATCAGGACACCGGCCTGATCCAGGGCGTGTCGGAAACCTCCGAGGGCGTCTCCTACGAAGCGATGGCCGAGCGCCAGCAGGCGCTGGCCGCGGCCATCCTGACCGACCCCGACGTGGCGAGCCTGTCCTCGTTCATCGGGGTCGACGGCAACAACGTCACCCTGAACAGCGGCCGCTTCCTCATCAATCTGAAGCCGCGCGACGAGCGCACGGCGACGGCCACCGAGATCATCCGCCGTTTGCGCACCGAGACGAGCGGCGTCGTCGGCACGACCTTGTACATGCAACCCGTGCAGGATCTGACGCTGGACAACACCGTCAGCCGCACTCAATACCAATTCACGATGGAAAGCGCCGACTCGCAGGCACTGTCGACCGTGACTCCCAAGCTCGTGGCGGCGCTGCGGGAGCGGCCGGAGCTCTCCGATGTCGTCAGCAACCAGGAGGACAACGGCCTTGCGGCCTACCTCACGATCGACCGCGACAGCGCGGCGCGCCTGGGCATAAGTGTTGGAACCGTCGATAACGCCCTCTACGATGCGTTCGGACAGCGCATCGTCTCGACCATTTTCACGCAGTCGAATCAATATCGGGTCATTCTGGAGGCGGACCCGGAGTACTACACCTCGGTCGACTCGTTGGCCTCGATCTATGTGCCGTCGGCGGCGGGCGGCCAGGTGCCGCTGTCCGCCATCGCCTCCGTGGAGGTCCAGCAGAAGCCGCTGCTGATCAACCACCTGGCGCAATTCCCTGCGACCACCGTCTCCTTCAACCTGGCCCCCGGGGTCTCGCTGG
>DASZVD010000329.1:0-12663 GCA_035547375.1 Steroidobacteraceae bacterium | reverse complement strand
AGGCGGGGTCGATCACCCGGCACTTCGGCGTGCCGGAGGCGTTGTCGCGCTTGTCGAACGACAAGTCTTCCCTGGCGTGTCCGACGCGATAGCCGAAGTGCGCGTCGCTCCAGATCAGCGGTCCCTGGAGATGCTTGGCGTAAGGCTCGATGAGCAGCTTGTGCGCATTGAAGCGGTCCCCCTTCTCGGGTGCGTAGGGTCCGTGCACCCGGTAGCCGTACAACAATCCGGGGCGGCCCTCGGGCAGGTAACAGTGCCAGATCTCGTCCGTCCGCTCGCCCAGCTCGATCCGCTGCAATTCGTGGCGCCCGGCCGCGTCGAAGAGGCACAACTCCACTTTCTCGGCGCGAGCGGAGAAAATCGAGAAGTTGACTCCCTCGCCGTCCCAGGTGGCGCCGCGCGGATACGGCTGGCCGGGCCAGACTGCGGTGATGGGCGGGTCGCTCATTCGGCGAACGCGATCAGGCTGCGCAACGGGATGCCGGCCCAATCCGGCCGGTTGCCGAGCTCATAGCGCACCTCGTAGAGCGCCTTCTCGATCTCGAACAGCTCCAGCAACGGACGCATCGCCTCCAGCGAGGTGTACAAGCCGCTCGCGCGCGCCACTTCGTCGTAGGCCGAGATGAAGGTCGCGCGCGTCTCCTGCTCCCATTTCTCCAACAGCGGCTCCATTTCCGCGGTGTGCTCGCCGAGTTGCGGGCTGCGTTGCAGTGCGGCCCGGCGCGCGTAGGCGAAGGAGCGCAGCATGCCGGCAACGTCCGTGAGCGGAGAGTGCTTCATGCGCCGCTCCGCCAGCGTGCGGCCCGGCTCGCCCTCGAAGTCTACCAGGATGAAGTCATTGCGCCGAACGAGGACCTGGCCCAAGTGGTAGTCGCCGTGGCGACGCGTCTTGATGCCACGCGGAACCTGTGCGCCGACGGTTTCGATGCGCTGTAACAGCAGGCTGCGGCGCTTCAGTAACGACTCCACGGCGGCTTGCGCTTCCGGCGGGAGTTGCGCCTGCGCGGTCCCCTGGGTCAACAGGTCCAAGGTTTTCTCCGCTTCCGTGCGGGCGTGCGTGCGCCAGTTGCCGATATCGGCCGCGGTGATCGGCTCAGGCGCGAAAGCCGGGTCATCGGTCGGACGCGATAGCGCCGCGTGCAGCTCCGCAGTGCGGGTGGCGAGGGTTTTCATCAATGCGAGATACAGGCCGTGGGTATCTTCGAGCAGCGGCGCCCCGACACGGCGGTCCTCGAGGAAACGGACGAGGTAGTTGATCGTGTAGTCCCAGCCATCTCCCTGGTTCATGACGAAGGCCTGCAGCAGCGCCAGCGTCATGACCGTGCCGTCCTGGCCCTGGTATTCCACGGCGCCGGCCACCGGCACGATGTTGGGGAAGTGAGCGACCTCCGTCAGATATCGACCGATCTCCAGCTCCGGATTGACCCCGGGCTGGAGCTTTCGATAGATCTTCAGGAAGAACTGATCGCCGACCCGCACGGTCGTGTTGCTGCTGAGCGCGGGGCCGGGGGAGACCGCGAGCACCACCGCTGGATCGCCGCGCAGCTCCGGGAAGAGGCTCGTAGCCGATGAGCGGATGTGGCCCACATGGGTGGCCAGCTCGAGGCCGCCGCCGATGGCATCCACGATAGCGCGACAGAAGTTCTCGTCGACGCAGGCATCGGCGAGGACCCCGACGGTGGCCTGCTGCCGCACCCGCGCTATGGCCGCGGGCTGCAACTTCTTCCAGCGAGCCTCCTCGCCGTCTTCGATGGCGATGGCGAGCGGGATGAGATACTGCTGGGTCTCGTTGCTGTTCTCGATCGTGAAGAGGGTGATGAGCCAGCGGTCGAGCGAGTTCTCGCGAGCGCCGTAGTCGGTGAGGCGCGCGCTCACGATCGGTGCGCCCTTGCCGGCGTACCAGCGTTGCGTGGCCACGAAATGCGGAATGACTCGATTCTCGAGCTGGGTGCGCAAGCGGGCGGCGAGATTCGCGCGCCAGGCGGCCACCTTCTCGGGGAAGAAGCTGTTCCACCCCTCGACCAGCACCAACACCGGCAGATCCTCCGGCGCCATGCGCTCATCGTGCCAGGGCGGAGCCTGCGCCTCACGGCTCAGGCGGAACCAGTAGAACCCGTAGGCGGGCAGCGTCAGGAAATACGGCAGCTCGCCGACCGGCGGAAAGGCCGTGCTGCCCAGGAGCTCGATGGGGACCGTGCCTTTCTGCTCCGACAGGTCGATCTCGACCGGCTGCGCGGAGCGGGACAGGTTGACGACGCATAGGATCGTGTCATCGAGATACTGCCGCAGATAGACCAGCACCTTGCGGTTGCCCGGCCGGATGAAGCGCAGCGTGCCGCGGCCGAAGGCCTGCGAATTCTTGCGGACCTGCAGCATGCGCCGCATCCAGTTCAGGAGCGACGAGCGATCGCGGGTCTGCGCCTCGACGTTCACGGCCTCATAGCCGTAGACCGGGTCCATGATGGGCGGCAGGTAGAGTTGCTGCGGGTCGGCCCGCGAGAAGCCCGCATTGCGGTCGGGGCTCCATTGCATCGGCGTGCGCACGCCGTTGCGGTCGCCGAGAAAGAAGTTGTCACCCATCCCGATCTCGTCGCCGTAGTAAATGATGGGTGCTCCGGGCATGGACAGCAGCAGGCTGTTCATGAGCTTGATGCGCTCGCCGTCGTTCTCCAGCAGCGGGGCGAGGCGCCGGCGGATGCCGAGATTGAGGCGGGCGCGCGGGTCGGCGGCGTAGGCCTGGTACATGTAGTCGCGCTCGCGGCTGGTGACCATTTCCAGCGTCAGCTCGTCGTGGTTGCGCAGGAAGATGGCCCATTGGCAGTTGTCGGGAATGTCGGGCGTCTGCTCCATGATCTCGACGATGGGATGGCGGTCCTCCTGTGCGATCGCCATGTACATGCGCGGCATCAGGGGAAAGTGGTACGCCATGTGGCACTCGTCGCCGTCGCCGAAGTAGTCGCGCACGTCCTCCGGCCATTGATTGGCCTCGGCGAGCAGCATGCGATCCGCATATTTCTCCTCGATGACCCGGCGGATGGCCTTGATGACCGCGTGCGTCTCGCGCAGGTTCTCGTTGCTCGTGCCCTCGCGCTCGACCAGGTAGGGGATGGCGTCGAGTCGGAAGCCGTCGACGCCGTAGGCCAGCCAGAATTCCATGATGCGGATGACGGCCCGCACGACGTGCGGATTGTCGAAGTTGAGATCGGGTTGATGGCTGAAGAAACGGTGCCAGTAATACGCCTTGGCTACCGGATCCCACGTCCAGTTGGATGTCTCGGTGTCGCGGAAGATGATGCGAGTTCCCGCATAGCGATCCGGCGAGTCGCTCCACACGTAATAGTCCCGTTTCGGCGAGCCGGGCGGCGCGCGGCGCGCGGCCTGGAACCAGGGGTGCTGATCGGAGGTGTGGTTGACGACCAGCTCGGTGATGACACGCAGTCCACGGCGGTGCGCCTCCTGGACGAATGTCCTGAAATCGTCGCGTGTGCCGTATTGTGGATGGATGTTGTGATAGTCGGCTATGTCGTACCCGTCGTCGCGTCCCGGCGACGGATAGAACGGCAACAGCCAGATGGTGTTGACGCCCAGGTCCTGGATGTATTCCAGCTTGCTGGTGAGGCCGCGAAAGTCGCCGGAGCCGTCGTCGGTGCTGTCGAAGAACGCACGGACGTGCACTTCATAGATGACCGCGTCCTTGTACCAAAGCGGATCATGGGAGGCCGGCCGGTCGGCTTGTGCGTTCATCCCGTCCCCCGGGCTGGAAAGTGACGCTCAGCTCAAGCAAGGACCATGCCTAGAGGAAATAGTCGAAGTCTCGCTCCGTGCGCACGCGGCGGCGCACGCGGAAGATATGGGCCGGGGCGTGTTGAGGGTCCAGGGAGATGAAGTTGCGGGGGCCGCGCCAGAGAAAGCGGGCTCCCGAGAGAAGATCGTCCATCTGAAAAGTGGTTTCGGCGGGCAGGCCCAGCGAGCGCAGGTCGATGGTGACCCAGCCGGATTGGGCGTAGTGGGGGTCCAGATTCGCCACGACGAGCACCGAATCGGTGCCGGTGCCCGCACAGCCCATGGGCCGGCCCTGAGAGCCTATCGGCCCGCCCGGAAGACCCATGGGCCAGCCACCACTCGTCTTGCTGTAGGCGATCAGCATGTCGTTGTCGACGTGGTGGAAAGCGAGGTTGTGGTCCGTTTGCAGGGCAGGGTTCTCGCGGCGAATCCGGTTCACCCGCGCGATGAAATCCTTCAAGCTGGAGTCACGGCCGCGGTCCCAGCCGCGCAGCTGGTATTTCTCCGAGTCGAGATACTCCTCGCTGCCGGGCTCGCGCGGGCGGGCTTCCATGAGCTCGAAGGCGGGGCCGTAGATGCCGTAGCTCGCGCCGAGCGTGGCCGCGAGCACCAGCCGCGTCATGAATGCGGGCCGTCCGCCGAACTGCAGGTACTCGGGCAGGATGTCGGGCGTGTTGGGCCAGAGGTTGGCCCGGAAGAACTCGCGGACCGGCGGGGAGGTGAGCTCGGTGAAATAGGCCTCGAGCTCGCGCTTGGTGTTGCGCCAGGGAAAGTAATTGTACGACTGCGTGAAGCCCGCCTTCGCGAGGCGGTACATCACCTTCGGGCGTGTGAACGCCTCGGAGAGGAGGATGACATCCGGCTGCGCGCGCCGGATCTCCGCGATCACCCATTCCCAGAAAACCAACGATTTCGTGTGCGGATTGTCGACGCGGAAGATGCGCACCCCCTGGGCGATCCAGTAGTCGAACACGCTCTTCAGCTCGGTCCACAGCGCCTTCCAGTCCGCCGTCTCGAACCAGAAGGGATAGATATCCTGGTATTTCTTCGGCGGGTTCTCGGCGTACTGGATCGAGCCGTCGGGCCGCTTCAGGAACCATTCCGGGTGCTCGCGCACATAGGGGTGATCGGGTGTGCACTGAAAGGCGATGTCGAGCGCCAGCTCGATGCCGAAGGTGCCGGCCGTCGTCAACAGGTGGTGAAAATCCTCCAGCGTGCCCAGCTCGCGATGAATGGATTTATGGCCCCCCTCGGCCGAGCCGATCGCCCAGGGGCTGCCCGGATCGCCTTCGCGGGCGCGCGGCTCGTTGTTCGGTCCCTTGCGCTCCGTCACCCCGATCGGATGGATCGGCGGCAGGTACAGGACGTCGAAGCCCATTGCCGCAATCTCCGGCAACAGTGCTTCGACGTCCGCAAACGTGCCGTGCTGGCCCGGCGTACGGCTTGCCGAGCGAGGAAACAACTCGTACCACGTCGAGTAGCGTGCCCTTTCCCGGTCGACGTCGATGAGCAATGGCGGCTCGTGGCGGGTGACGATTTGTGGGTCAGGATGGCGGCGGGCGAGCTCGTGAGCCGTGTCGCTTTGCGCCAGGACGACCCGCTCTTCCCTGTCGCGCACAGGGTCGGCGATCGCGGTGGCCCATTCGCGGAGAGTGCGGGCCTCCGCTTCGAACAGGTGCTCGGCAACACCGCGCGCAAGCGCAGCACCCTGCCGGAGATCGAGCTCGACGTCCTGTCCCGCCTCGTATTTCTTCGCCAAACCTTGTCGCCACGTCTCCAGATGATCGACCCAGCCGGCGACGGTGAAGAGGTAGCGGCCTAGTGACTGTACGGTGAATCGTCCTTGCCATCGGTCGTTGCCGATGGCCCCCATGGGCACCGCGTGCCATTCCGGGGCACTCTCGTGACGATAAAAGAGGGTCGCGGCTACCGAGTCGTGACCATCGGTGAAGACGTCTGCCTCTACCGCCACGCTTTCGCCGATGGCCCGCTTCACCGGGAAGCGGCCACAGTCGACACGTGGAGTGATGTTCTCGATGACGACGCGCACTTTGCTCACCGGGGATGCTCCTGAGTGACTCAGTGCCTCCCGCGCCAGCAACTTCCGCGCCAGCCCTCGTCATTCCGGCGTGAGTATCACCACGGCCAGTGGGGGGAGCCGGAGGTTCAGGGAGTGATAGTGCCCGTGCGACGGCAGGGGCGCCGATTCGATGCCGCCAAAATTGCCAATGTCGCTGCCGCCGTAATATTCAGCGTCGCTGTTCAGCCTCTCGATCCAACGACCGCCTCGCGGCACGCCGATCTGGTAATTGTCGCGCGGCACTGGTGTGAAGTTGCAGACGACGAGTACGAAGGCTCCGGCGCGGCTCTTGCGCAAGGAGGCGATGATGCTCATGTCACCGTTGTTGGCGTCGATCCACTGGAAGCCGTCGCCCGAGAAGTCCATCTCGAACAGCGCGGGGGTCTTGCGATAGAGCCGGTTCAGGTCACGCACCCAGTTCTGTGTTCCGGCGTGCAGTGGATATTGCAGCACGTGCCATTCGAGGCTCCCGTCGTGCTGCCACTCGCGTTTCTGTCCGAAATCGCACCCCATGAACAACAACTTCTTCCCTGGGTGCGTCCACATGTAGCCGAGGAGCACGCGCAGGTTGGCGAACTGCTGCCACTCGTCGCCGGGCATTTTGCCGATGAGCGAGCCTTTGCCGTGGACCACCTCGTCGTGGGAGATCGGCAGCACGAAGTTCTCGGTAAAGGCGTACCAAATGCTGAAGGTGAGCTTGTTGTGTTGGTACTTGCGGTAGACGGTCTCGGTCTGGAAGTAGGCCAGGGTGTCGTGCATCCACCCCATGTTCCATTTCATCCCGAAGCCCAGGCCGCCCAGGTACGTCGGCCGCGACACCATGGGCCACGCCGTGGACTCCTCGGCGATGGTCTGCGTGTCGGGATGGTCGCGGTACACGGCCTGGTTCAACTGCTTCAGGAACGATACGGCCTCGAGGTTCTCGTGGCCGCCGAAACGATTTGGGATCCACTCGCCCGCGCGCCGTCCATAGTCGAGGTAGAGCATCGATGCGACGGCGTCCACCCGCAGCCCATCGATGTGGTAGGTGTCGAGCCAGAACAGCGCACTGCTCGCCAGGAAGTTACGGACTTCGGCACGGCCGTAGTTGAAGATGGAGCTGTTCCACTCGGGGTGAAAGCCCTGGCGGGGGTCCGAGTGCTCGTACAGGTGCGTGCCGTCGAAGTAGGCGAGTCCGTGCTGGTCGGACGGGAAGTGCGAGGGCACCCAGTCCATGATCACGCCGATGCCGCGTCGGTGCAGGTAATCGACGAAGTACATGAAATCCTGCGGCGTGCCGTAGCGCGAAGTCGGGGCAAAGTAGCCCGTAACCTGGTAGCCCCAGGAGCCGTAGAACGGATGCTCCATGACGGGCACGAGCTCGACATGCGTATAACCCATGTCCGTGACATAGTCCGCTAGCGAGTGGGCCAACTCGCGATAGGTCAGCGGGCGGTTATGCTCTTCGGGTACACGGCGCCAGGACCCGAGATGGACCTCGTAAATCGCCATCGGAGCGTCGAGGGCGTTCGCACGAACCCGACGGCTCATCCATTCGTCATCGCCCCATTCGTAAGAGAGATCCCAAACGACCGAGGCGGTCCGGGGCGGCACTTCGCAGTAGAACGCGAAGGGATCGCTCTTGTCGACGGTGTAACCCGCGTGTCGCGAGATGATGTGATATTTGTACAGCGCGCCTTGCCGCACGCCCGGAATGAAGGCCTCCCAGATTCCCGACGAGTCGCCGCGCGGCTCGAGGCGGTGGGCGGCCGGGTTCCAACCGTTGAAGTCGCCGACGACGGCGACCGATGCCGCGTTGGGCGCCCAGACGGCGAAGTGAGTGCCCTGCTCGCCGGCCGGGCCGCCGGAGCGGACCGGGTGAGCCCCGAGCTTCTCGTAGGCCCGCACGTGCGTGCCTTCGCGAAAGAGGTAGATGTCCTGATCCGTTAGCAGCATCATTCCCGGAGTCTAGCAAGTCCCATGCCTATTGTTCGTGTGATTGGGTTGGTTTTATTGGGTGTGTTCATGACGAGCAGCACAGTCTCTGCAGGTGAGGCCCAACACAGGGGGGGCTCAACGGGCGTCCCCATAGTGATAGGTCATCGGGGTGCCAGCGGGTACGTGCCTGAGCACACCCTCGCGTCTTATTTCATCGCCATTCAGGACGGAGCCGACTATGTCGAGCCCGACCTCGTCATGACGAAGGACGGCGTGCTGGTCGCGCGCCACGAGAATGAGATCGGCGGCACCACGGACGTTGCCGAGCACGCGGAGTTCGCCTCCCGGCGCACGACCAAGACGATTGACGGCGTCGCGGTGACGGGATGGTTCACCGAGGATTTCACACTTGCCGAGTTGAAGACACTGCGAGCTCGTGAACGCATCTCCGATATTCGCCCGGGCAACGTGCGCTTCGACGGACAGTTCGAAGTGCCGACCTTCGAGGAAATTCTCGCATTGGTGCACGGTGTCGAGGAGCAACGTGCGGCGCGTGCGCAGCAGCTCGGCGTACCGCCGCCGCGGCGGATCGGTGTCTACCCGGAAACCAAACACCCAACCTACTTCACGGGGCTCGGCCTCCCGATGGAGGAGCTGCTGGTGCGCACTCTCGAGCGTCACGGCTACCGGGGGCGCCATGGCCTGGCTTACATCCAGTCGTTCGAAGTGGGCAATCTCAAGGCGCTGAGCAAAATGACTCAACTGCCCCTGGTGCAGTTGATCGAGGCCGGCGGGGCACCCTATGACTTCGTGGCGAGACACGATCCGCGCACCTACGCTGACCTGATCACGCCGGCCGGGCTCGCGGAGATCGCGACCTATGCCCAGGCGATCGGCCCCAACAAGCTGCTGGTCATTCCCCGGGGCGCGGACGACAAGCTCGGCGTGCCGACCGCGCTCGTCGCGGACGCTCATGCCCATGGGTTGCAAGTGCACGCGTGGACTTTCCGCGCGGAGAATGCCTTTCTGCCGGCGAACTATCGCCGGGGCCTCGCCTCCGAAGCGCTCGGGAACCTGGATGGCGAGCTGGTGGAATATCTGCGCGCCGGACTGGACGGCTTCTTCACGGACCAGGCGGATCTCGGTGTCCGGGCCCGCGCCGAATTCCTTAGATAATAGGCCGAAAGGCGCCTGGCGGCGCTTTCGGCGAGACCCTACACGTCGGCCGCCGGCAAAAAGCGTGGTTTTTGCCGGCTACCGTGTCAGGGGGCGCCGGACGGCGCGCTCGGCGCGGCGCTTTCGGTCCATTATCGGTCCATTATGATATACGAATGAACATCGAGCTCACCCCGGTCGAGGCGCGGGTCATCGGCTGTCTGATCGAGAAGCAGATCACCACGCCGGATCAGTACCCGCTGTCGCTGAACGCCCTGGTCAATGCGTGCAACCAGAAGAGCAATCGCGATCCGGTGCTGGAGCTGGAAGAGCGGATCGTGCAGCAGACTCTCGACGAGCTGGGGCGTAAGCACTTCGTCGTGGAGAAGTCGGGCTTCGGCAGTCGCGTGCCGAAATACCAACATCGGTTTTGCAACACCGAGTACGGCACGCTCAAGCTGGACCCGCAGGAGCTCGCGATCGTGTGCGAGCTGCTGTTGCGAGGGCCGCAGACTCCGGGGGAGCTGCGCAGCCGGGCGGCCCGGATGGCTCCGTTCTCGGACGTCTCGGAAATCGAGGCCGCGCTGACGCGTTTGAGTGAGCGTGCGGACGGGCCATTCGTGACACGGCTCGCCCGAGAGCCAGGGCGGCGTGAGTCGCGGTATGCGCACCTGTTCGGGGGCGAGGTGCTCGCTTCTCAGGAGGAGGGGACCCAGGCCGGTGAGGCGCGCCCGTCGGCGCTTACACCCGAGACGGCGTTTCCGGATATGCGGCAGGAACAGAGGCTCGCGCGACTGGAAGAAGAAGTGCGCGCACTACGGAGCGAGCTGAGCGATCTGCGCGCCAGGCTGGGTGGCTAGGAGCCTGTCCGTCAGACAGGCTCCTAGCTGGTTTTCTTGCGGCCCGGGCTGCCCATGAAAATGAGCGATCCGGCCGCGATCTCGGCCGCAGGCGCCTGGGCCGCGGCTTCCAGCACCACTCGGGCGCGAGACGCCGCGGCACGTGCCTCGTCGGCGGCCTGCGCGGCTTCGACCGGATAGGCGAGCAGGTAGCCCTGGACCGCCACCGGGCCGCAGTGCGAGAGAAATTCGAGCTGGGCCGCGCGCTCGACGCCCTCCGCGACCACCTGGAGCCCGAGGCCGTGGCACAGCGCCACAATGGAGCGAACGATGGCCACCGAGCGTGGATTCGTGTCGACTCCCTCCACCAGCATCCGGTCGAGCTTCACGCTGGTGATCGGTAGTTGCTCGAGCGATGTGAGCGACGAGTAGCCGATACCGAAGTCATCCAACGCGATCGACACGCCCAGCTCGCGGAGGCGGCGCAGCGAGTCGATAGTGGTCGCGCCGGTCTGGAACACCGTCTCCGTCAGCTCGAGCTCCAGCGCGCTCGCCGGAAGCCCCGTGACTTCGAGCGCGCGTGCCACGTGAGAGACGAAGTCGCTCTCGAAGAATTGCGGCGGCGAGACATTGATGGCGACACAGGCGCGGTGCCAGCCCTGCGCCCGCCAAGCGGCCACCGTTGCTGTGGCCGCCCGCAACACCCAATCCGTCAATTCGTGGACGAGCCCGGTTTTTTCCGCGATATGGATGAATTCCGTGGCCGTCGCGATCCGGCCGTCCGGCTTGCGCCAACGCAGGAGCGCTTCGAGGCTCGTCACTTCGCACGTGTGCAGCGCCACCTGCGGCTGGTACATGAGCATCAGATCGCCGGCTTCCACGGCCTTGCGCAGCGACTGCTCGAGGCGGAAACGCTGCGCGGCCGCGTCATAGAGCGCGGCGCGGTAGATCGCGAAACGATTGCGGCCCATCTCTTTGGCGCGGAAGAGGGCGACGTCCGCGGCGCGAAGCAACCCTTCGGCATCCGTGGCGTGATCAGGATAGAGGGCGGCACCGACACTCGCGCTCGTCGACAATGCGCGGCCGTCGATGACGAGCGGTTGCTGCAAGGTGGTGACGATGTCCGCGGCGTGCGCTTCCACCGCTTCGACGGATTTCACGTCCTCGATGAGAGCCGTGAATTCGTCGCCGCCGAGACGCGCGAGCAGCCCGCCCGTCCCGGTTGCGGATTGCAGGCGTTTCGCAATGGCTTGCAGCACCCGGTCGCCGAAGTTGTGCCCGAGGGTGTCGTTGATGGATTTGAAGTTGTCGATATCGACAAACAGCAGCGCGGTCCGCTGGCCGGTAGCCGACGCCCGCGACAGGGCGCTGGCGAGCTTGGCCGACAGTTGCCGGCGGTTAGGAAGCTGAGTCAGCGGATCGTGGTGGGCGAGATGGTGAAGCTGGTGCGTCCGTTCGGCGACGTGACGCTCGAGCTCTGCCTGATGCGCGCGCAGCTCGGCTTCGGCGCGTGCGATCTGATCCGCCATGGTGTTGAAGGATTCCGCGAGCGCGTCGATTTCAGCCGAGCCGCCGCGCGGCGCGCGCGCCCGCCGGTTGCCGCTCGCGATCAGCCGAGTGGCCGTGGTCAGCCGGCGCACCGGCAGGCTGATGCTCAACGCCAATGCCACTGATACGAGGAAGACGACGCCGAGCACGCCCGCGCTCGTCATCGTGAGTGTCCTTTCCGCAGCTTGCGCTGAAGCCGCGGCATGCTGGGCGGCTTGCAGCAGGCCGATCCGCGCCGGGTCTTGCAAGAGCTCCTCCACTGCCGCCGTCAGCGTGGCGCTCTCTTCCAGCAATTCATGCCTGGCCGGTCCGTTCGCCGCGTCGAAGCGCTCGATGGCGAGCCTCAGGCGGGCGGCGGCGGCGAAGTCATCGCGGATGAGATCGAGCCAGGCATTTCCCGGCGCGTGTTGCAGCTCCGCCGTGTGTGCGGCAAGGACGGCTTCGAAGTCCCGCTCCTTGCGGGCGATGACGGGGCCCGGCGCGGGGTTGCCGCGCACGGCGGTGATGGCCACCTCCAACTCCGAAAGCGAGCGCTGCGCCACCACCTGGGTTCCGTTGATGGCCAGTCCGGCTCCCCCGGCGGAGACGATGTACTGATAGACCTCGTCCAGGGCTCGATTGCGCTCGTCTACCCATTGCACCCGCTGCGCCGCGCTCCTGGCGAGCTTTTCACCGTGCTCCACGTGCTCCGCGAGCTGTACGCGCAACTGCGCGACTCTCGGGGGGGTCTCGGCAGCCGGGAGGTTGTCGTAGTAGGCCGCCACAGCGGCCTGGAGCGCGTCGCCGGCGGACGTGACCGTTCCCAGGTTCGATGGGCGGCTCGTTTGCAGGTATTCGGCGACCGCCCGGTCATAGGCGAAGAGTTTCTCCAGGACGGCGCTCGCCCGGCGGGCCACGGGCTCGCTCTCGCTTTGCATCTTCTGGACAGCCTGTGCCGCCTGTCGGGTCGTCTGCGTGGCCAGGCCGTGTCCGATGAGAATGACCGCCGCCACGGCGGCCAACCCGAGCGCAAGGCGCCCCCCGATCCCCAGCCGGGGGCCTCGCCAGCCCGGACGAAGGTCCTGGGGGGCGACGGGCAAGGCAAGGGTCGATTGGGCAGGGCTATCGGGAGAAGTGGGTTGCATGTGACATAAGCCGCGCCTGATGGTCCGCGATCGGGCACGGGCGGCGATTTCCCTGCCACAATGATGCGCTCGAGGCCGTACCGGTTCTGTGGCGACGATCGCATAAAGCGTGGCGGTGGCCAGCCAAGCTTTTAGGAGCGTGCGTTGCAGCGAAAAGTTCGCCGGCTCCTGAAGATCGAACGTGCGGCGGCTGAGTGGGACGCGCTACGCTTGAATC
>DASZVD010000328.1:0-4173 GCA_035547375.1 Steroidobacteraceae bacterium | reverse complement strand
CTCGGAAAACGACTCCTCCCGTCATTAAAAAATTTGCCCGGATATTCTATTTCGGATATACATAACCGTATATCCGATACGGAGCTTTTCTATGGCTGCGTCAGAAGTGCGCATTCCCGTCCTGGTCGTCGGAGGGGGTCTCGCCGGCCTGACGACCACCCTGATGCTGGCGTGGCGAGGTGTGCCTGCTCTATTGGTGGAACGCCACTCGGACACATCCAAAAACCCCCGCGCTCGCGGCGTGAACTTTCGCAGCATGGAGCTGCTGCGAGTGGCCGGTCTGGAACCCGATCTCATGGCGGAAGGAGGGGCCATGAAAGACTTCAGCATCATCATCGCGGAGACCGTCACGGGCCGGGAGTTGCGCACCCTCCTTCCCCGGGGCAGCTGGGATAGCAGCGATCTCACTCCGGCGCAAATGAGCGGTGCCGGACAAGACCGGGTGGAGCCGATCCTGCGACGGCACGCGGAAGCGCTCGGCGCCGACGTCCGCTATGCCACCGAGTTGGTGGAATTCGAACAGGACGGCAGCGGCCTCACCGCGACCATTCGCGACCTGCACACACGAGCCGAGTCCACCGTGCGCGCCGACTACATGGTAGGTGCCGACGGCAACCGCAGTTCCGTCCGCCAGCGGTTGGGAATCGGCATGCAGGGTGCCGGCACCTTGTCTCACAACATGGCCATTGTGTTCGAGGCCGATCTCGAGCCGGCGCTGCGTGGCCGAAGCCTCGCGCTCTACTATCTGCAGAACCCTGGGTTCACCGGGGCATTCATCAACACCGAGCGACCCAACCGCGCCCTTGTATCGGTGGAATACAACCCTGACAAGAATCGGCCCGCCGACTTCGATGAGCGCCGATGTACGGAGCTGGTGCGCGCGGCGCTGGGAATTCCCGACCTCGAGGTCAATATCCTCGAAGTCACGCCGTGGGAAATGGCGTCCCGTACGGCTGAACGCTACACACAAGGGCGCGTCTTCCTCGCCGGCGACGCCGCACACACCATGCCGCCAACCGGAGGATTAGGAGGCCAGACTGCAATACAGGACGGTTATGACCTGGCCTGGAAGCTGGCCCTCGTACTGCACGGGCAGGCGGACGAGCAACTCCTGGCGACCTATGAGGCGGAACGCAAGCCTGTGGGTGCAATGACAGTGGCCCTGCAGACGGCAAACTACATCGAGCGCTTGCGTCCCGACCGTCAGGACTTGAAGCCTCACGCCGAACCGTCTGACTATCTGGGTGTCGCTTTTGGCTACCGCTACCGTTCACCCGCCATCCTGCAGGATGGCGCCGACGACGGCAGTCCCGTGGAAGACCCTGGACAGCCTTGCGGACGCCCCGGGACTCGGGGCGCGCACGTCGTGTTTCAGCATCGCGGCAAGGAAATCTCTTCGCTGGATCTGATCGGGCGTGACTTCGTGCTGCTGACCGGGCCCGAAGGGGCTGCCTGGGCTCGCGCGGGCACCCTCCTCGCCTACAACTGCGCAGTGCCATTGTCAGTTTATCGTGTCGGCTCCGACCTGCTCGACGTGTACGGGAAGTGGACCCAACGCTACGGCGTCACGGCGGCCGGGGCCGTGTTGTTACGCCCTGACGGCTATATCGCCTGGCGAGCGAGAACCGCAGCGAGCTCCGCCGCCAGCGCGCTTTACGAGGCATTCACCAGCATCCTCTTTCGAGCCCCTGATAAACTGACCGCATCCCGAGCAGACCACAACAGGGCAGCCCTAGGATGAGTCGACGCAAGGTCTCCAACCCGCTGGCGCTGGCGGTACTCGCGTGCTTGTACGAGCGGCCCATGCACCCCTACGAGATCGCCAGCACCCTGCGAGAGCGTCACAAGGACGACAGCATCAAGCTCAACTACGGGTCGCTGTATTCCGTCGTGGAGTCGTTGAAGGGCCATTCACTCATCGTGGAGCAGCAAACCGCTCGCCAGGGCAACCGGCCCGAGCGCACGGTCTATGAGCTGACCGACGCCGGGCGGCTCGAGCTCATCGACTGGCTGAGCGAGCTGCTGTGCCGGCCGATGAAGGAATTCACGCGCTTCGAGGCGGGACTGTCGCTGTTGCCCGTACTGCCGCCGCAGGACGTCATTACTCTGTTGGAGGAGCGCTGCAAGCGCCTCGAGGTAGAGCTGGCGCAATACCGCTCCCTGCGCAAGCTGACCAGCACGACACAGCCGGTCCCGCGCTTGTTCCTGATCGAGTCCGAATATCGGATGGCGCTGCGCGAAGCGGAGTTGAATTGGACGCGCGGACTGATTGCCGATATCGCAGCGCAGTCCCTGGAAGGAATGGAGCTCTGGAGCCGCTTCCACGAAGAGCTCGCCAAGGGCTGAAAAAACATTGGGCACGGGCGGTAGGGTGTCACCTCGGATCCCGTCCGCCCGCGTGGCGGGGAAACCCTACTTCTCGGCCCCCGCACTCGAGCGACGCAGCTCACGCGGCAGCGCAAAGTACACCCGCTCCTCGCGGCCGACGACCTCGTTAGGCAGTTTTCCGCCCCAGCTTTGCAACCGGTCGACGACCTGCTGGACGAGCAGCTCGGGAGCCGAGGCACCCGCGGTCACCCCGACCGCCTTCTTGCCGTTGAACCAGTCGCGCTGCAGATCCTCCGGCCCGTCCACCAGATATCCGGGGACGCGTGCGCGGTCCGCCATTTCGCGCAGACGGTTCGAGTTCGAGCTGGTGCGGGAGCCCACGACCAGCAACACATCGCACTTTTCCAACAGCGTCTTGACCGCGTCCTGACGATTCTGTGTCGCGTAACAGATATCCTCCTTGCGCGGCGTGGCCAGGCTGGGGAAGCGAGTACGCAGCGCGGCAACGATCTCCGCTGTGTCATCCACGGAGAGCGTCGTTTGCGTCACGAACGCCAGGCGCTGCGGATCGTGCACGACGAGCGTTTCGACATCCCCGACGCTCTCGATCAGGTGCATCGTGCCGCCGAACGACGTGTCGAAACGCCCCATGGTTCCTTCGACCTCGGGATGGCCCTGGTGGCCGATCAGGATGACATCACGGCCATCACGAGCGTAACGCTGGACCTCCATGTGGACCTTCGTCACCAGCGGACAGGTGGCGTCGAATACCGTAAGCCCCCGACTCTTCGCCTCGCTCTCGAGGGCGCTCGACACGCCGTGCGCCGAGAAAATGACCGTGCCGTTCGCCGGCACTTCGCTCAGCTCCTCGACGAAAATCGCGCCGAGCTCGCGCAGGCGCTCGACCACGTGCCGGTTGTGGACGATCTCGTGGCGCACGTAAATCGGCGCCCCGAACAGCTCGATCGCACGCTCGACGATGTCGATAGCTCGATCGACCCCGGCACAGAAGCCGCGGGGATTGGCGAGAAACACATCCATCTACACACCTACCTTTTTCGCGCTCCGGCTCTCGAGCCACGCATCCAGGAGCAATAGTACCGCTCCGCAGGTGATAGCCGAATCCGCCACGTTAAACGCCGGGAAATAAGCCGCGCCCCAGTGGGCGGCGATGAAGTCGACGACGTGACCGATGCGCAGCCGGTCGATCACGTTACCGAGCGCGCCCGCCAGGATGAGCGTCAGGCTGCAGCACAGCAGGGCCTGCGACCGCGCCCGCAGACGGCGCAGCCAGACCAGGATCGCCCCGGAAACCAGCAGCGCCAGCGCGACGAACAGCCACTTCTGCCAGCCGGAGCTGCTGGAGAGAAAGCTGAAGGCGGCGCCCGTGTTGAACATCAAGGTGATGTCGAGGACCGGGAGCACCTTGAAGGTCTCGTAGAGCCGGAAGTGCTGCACCATCCACAGCTTCGTCGCCTGATCGAGCACGATCACGCCGAGCGTCAGCGGCAACCAGCGCCAACCGTTGGCCTGGGCGCGGCGATCGCCGGTGATATCCACGCCACTCTCCACGGTGCTGCTCATACGAACTTCCGCACTTCGCCGGGTCCGTCGACATTGGTAACGCAACGACCACACAGCTCCGGGTGATGCGCATGTTGGCCAACATCCGGCCGGCGCTGCCAGCAACGCGCGCACTTCGGATCATTCGTGGCCGCGAGCGCGATCCACACTCCCGCCCGCCCCGTATTCGTCGCCAGGACGGCGTTATCCGGGGGCGTGGAAACCTCGTGCACGCGGGCCTCCGACGTGATGAGCAGGAAACGCAACTCATCGCTGAGCACG
>DASZVD010000327.1:0-9219 GCA_035547375.1 Steroidobacteraceae bacterium | reverse complement strand
GTTCGGGCGCATCCCCGTGAGCCTGCTGCTGTATGCGCTCGTCATTGGGTACGGGGCGTTGCTGGCGTACGAGTTCCGCCTGCTGGAATCCCTCCCCGCACCATGAGCCGCGTTTCCTCGTGGACCTGATTCCGTTAAACTAGCTCCTTGCAGTTTGCTTCCACAGCATGCTTGAACCGACACCTCTCTACGGCGGCAACGCCGACTTTCTCGACGCCCTCTACGAGCAATATCTCCGCGATCCCGCGAGCGTAGAGGAGCGTTGGCGTACTTACTTCGAGCGTCTTGCTCCGCCTGCGGCGGGCGAGCGTGCCCATGGCCCCGTACAGGCGGAAATTGCCGCGCGCGCGCAGCAACCGCGAGCGCTTGCGGCGCCGGCTGCTCCCGTCCCGGGAACGGGCGGCGGGGCCAGCTCCAAGCAGGCCGCGGTCTCGCGCCTCATCCAGATCTGGACGAACCGCGGGCACCTGCTCGCGCAGGTCGATCCGCTCGGGCTGATGCACCGGCCGCGCCCGCGGGTGCTGGATCTCGACTATTTCGGGCTCACCCCCGGCGACCTCGACACCGAGTTCTTCACCGGCAGCCGTACCGACGCCGTGCTGAAGCGCATGAAGTTGCGCGAGATCCTGGCCCAGCTCGAGTACATCTACGCGGGGCCGATCGGCGCGGAGTTCGCGCACGTGTCGGATTCCGACGAGCGCCTGTGGCTGCAGGACCAGTTCCAGTCCGGCCGGCTGCTGCACCGCTTCACGGCCGAGGAGCGGCGCAACATTCTCTGGCAGCTGACCGCCGCCGAGGGCCTGGAGCGCTATCTGCACACGAAGTATGTCGGGCAGAAACGTTTCTCCCTGGAGGGCGGCGATGCGCTGGTGCCCTTGCTGGATGATTTCATCCAGCAGTGCGGCGCGGCGGCGATCGAGGAAGTCGTCATCGGCATGGCCCACCGCGGCCGTCTCAACGTGTTGGTGAACTTGTTGGGCAAGTCGCCTTCCGTGCTGTTCTCCGAGTTCGAAGGCAAGTACGACCTGAGCCACCTGAAGGGCTCGGGCGACGTGAAGTATCACAAGGGCTTCTCCGCAGACCTGCGCACGGCGAGCGGCAATGTCCACACGGTGCTGGCGTTCAATCCCTCGCACCTCGAAGTAGTGGATCCGGTGGTGGAAGGCTCGGTCCGTGCGCGCCAGGAGCGGCGCGGCGATGAGCTGGGCACCCGGGTGATGCCGCTGCTCGTTCACGGTGACGCCTCGTTTGCCGGACAGGGCGTGGTGATGGAGACGCTGCAGCTTTCGCAAGCACGCGGCTATTACACCGGCGGTACCGTTCACGTCATCGTCAACAATCAGGTCGGTTTCACGACTTCCGACCCGCGGGACGCTCGTTCTACGATCTACTGCAGTGACGTGGCGAAGATGCTGGAAGCACCGATTTTCCACGTCAACGCGGACGATCCTGAGGCGGTCGTATTCGTCACCCGCCTCGCGCTGAAGTACCGCATGAAATTCCGGAAGGACGTGGTCATCGACCTCGTCTGCTACCGCCGCCATGGCCACAATGAGGCCGACGAGCCGGCGGCGACCCAGCCCGGCATGTATCAGGTCATCCGACAACACGCGACGGCGCGCAAGCTCTACGCCGATAAGCTCGTTGCCGAGGGCGTGCTCGCCGAGAGCGATGCTACCGGCATGGTCGAGCAGTACCGTAACGGCCTCGATGAGGGACGCCCGCAGGCGCGTGCCTCGCTCGGCATGATCGGGAATAAGTACACGGTTGATTGGAGCACGTACTCGCAGATCGACTGGACCGAACGGGTTCCGACGGGCGTCGAGATGCGTCGCTTGCGTGCGCTCGGCGAGCGCATCGTCAATATCCCGCCTGACCTGACGTTGCATCCGCGCGTGGCGCAAGTCATCGCGAATCGCAAGAAGATGGTGAACGGCGAGATGCCGTTGGATTGGGGTTGCGCGGAGACGCTCGCCTATGCGGCGCTCATCGAGAACGGCTTCTCGGTCCGCATCTCGGGTCAGGACAGCGGCCGCGGTACGTTCTTCCATCGTCATGCCGTGCTGCATGACCAGAAGACCGACGCGACGTACCTTCCGTTGCAGCATATCGCCGATCACCAGCCGCGCGTCCAGGTCATCGACTCCGTGCTCTCCGAGGAAGCCGTCATGGGCTTCGAGTACGGCTATTCGACGACCGAGCCGAACTGCCTCGTGATCTGGGAAGGCCAGTACGGCGATTTCGCCAACGGCGCCCAGGTGATCATCGACCAGTTCATCAGCTCCGGCGAAGCCAAGTGGGAGCGCTTCTGCGGCCTGGCGTTGTTCCTGCCGCACGGCTACGAAGGTGCCGGACCGGAGCACTCCTCCGCGCGTCTCGAGCGTTTCCTGCAGCTGTGTGCCGAATTCAACATGCAGGTCTGCGTGCCGTCCACGCCCGCGCAGATGTTCCATATGCTCCGGCGCCAGATGTTGCAGCCGTTCCGCAAGCCGCTCATCGTCATGATGCCGAAGAGCCTGCTGCGCAACGACATGTCGGTGTCGTCGCTCGAGGACCTGACGCAGGGCAGCTTCGCTCGGGTCATCGACGAGGTGGACGACATCCCGCCGCAGCAGGTACGGCGTGTCGTCTTCTGCAGCGGCAAGGTCTACTTCGATCTGTTGAAAGCGCGCCGCAAGGACGGCTTGCGCGATGTGGCGCTCGTCCGCATCGAGCAGCTCTATCCTTTCCCGAGCGACGAATACGAAGCCGCGCTGAACCGCTATCCGAACGCCCGCGAGATCGTGTGGTGCCAGGAAGAGCCGCAGAACCAGGGCGCGTGGTATCAGATTCGCCACCGTCTGCAGGAAGTGCTCGGCGGACGGCGCCAGGTGTTGTATGCCGGCCGGGCGCCGGCGGCCGCTCCAGCCACGGGCATTGCGAAGATTCACGAGGCCGAGCAGAACACATTGATCCACGCCGCCTTGCACGCGACGGCCACTGAAGATTCCGCGCGGGATACCACGCGGCTGACAGGGTCCGGTGCTGCCGCGACGCCGGCCGGCGGTACCGCCGCCACGCTCGCAGGTGGCTCCGCGACTCCATTGAGAAAGAGCTCATGACGACTGAAATCCGGGTTCCCCAACTGCCTGAGTCCGTCGCGGACGCGACGCTCGTCGCCTGGCACAAAAAGCCGGGCGACGCCATCAAGCGTGACGAGAACCTGGCCGATCTCGAGACGGACAAAGTGGTTCTCGAGGTCCCCGCTCCTGCCAACGGCGTCGTCAAGGAGATCAGGATTCAAAGCGGAACGGTCGTGACCAGCGGGCAGGTGCTCGCCGTCATCGAGGAGGGCGCCGCCGCTGCCGCCGAGGCCGCTCCAGCCGCCGCTCGACCCACCACAGCCGCGACGCCTGCGGGAGCGACTGCCGCGAAGGCTGCACCCGCGGTCGCCTCCCAGTCCGCGCCGGCGGGGCAGACCAACGGCGAGGCCGCCGGCAAGCTGAGCCCCTCGGTCCGCCGGCTCGTAGAGGAGAACAAGCTCGATCCGGCGGCGATTCCCGCCTCGGGCAAAGATGGTCGCCTGACGAAGTCGGATGTCGTCGACTTCCTGGGCAAGAAACAGTCGGCGGCTGCAGAGCCCGCCGCGCTAGCGGTCGCGCCATTCCCTTCTGCCGCATCGGCTGCTGCCGCGCACGCACGCGCGCCGGCTTCGGTGCCGGGTCCGGCAGTGGGTCGCGCCGAGCAGCGAGTGCCGATGACGCGACTGCGTCAGCGCATTGCGCAGCGTCTGGTCGAAGCGCAGTCCACGCAGGCACTCCTCACCACCTTCAACGAGGTGGATATGACGGCGGTGACGGAACTGCGCGGCCGCTACAAAGATCGCTTCGAGAAGGAACAAGGCGTCAAGCTCGGCTTCATGTCCTTCTTCGTGAAGGCTTCGATCGAGGCGCTGAAGAAGTTTCCGGCGGTCAACGCCCTGATCGACGGCTCGGACGTCGTCTATCATGAATACTATGACATCGGCGTGGCGGTCTCGACCGAGCGCGGCTTGATGGTGCCGATCGTGCGCGATGCGGACGTGAAGGGCTTCGCCGCGATCGAAAAGGAAATCGCCGGTTACGCGAAGAAAGCCCGCGAAGGCTCGATCGCCATCGAGGACCTGACGGGTGGCACGTTCACCATCACGAACGGCGGCGTGTTCGGCTCGCTCATCTCGACGCCGATCGTCAATGCTCCGCAGAGCGCCATCCTGGGCATGCACAAGACTCAGGAGCGGCCGGTGGTGGTGAGCGGCCAGATCGTGATCCGGCCGATGATGTACCTGGCCCTGACCTACGATCACCGGATCATCGACGGCCGCGAAGCGGTGCAGTTTCTCGTGACCATCAAGGAGTGTCTCGAGGACCCGGGCCGCATGTTGCTCGGCGTTTAGTTGATTGGAAAAACTGGCCTCCGGCCGAACCCACTCGCCAGGAGATTGAGCTCCCCATGTCCGACTCTTTCGATGTCGTCGTCATTGGCGGCGGTCCCGCCGGATATCCGGCCGCGATCCGCGCCGCTCAGAACAAACTCAGCGTCGCCTGTATCGATGAGTGGAAGAACCGTGACGGCACTCCCGCGTTCGGGGGCACCTGCCTGAATGCCGGCTGCATTCCCTCCAAGGCCCTGCTGGAGTCGACCGAGCTCTTGCACCGGGCCCAGGAGGAGTTCAAAGCCCACGGCATCAAATTCTCGGGCGATGTCTCGATGGACGTGGCCCAGATGCAGAAGCGCAAGGGCACCATCGTCAAGACCATGACCCAGGGCATCCTGGCGCTGTTCAAGGCGGCCGGTGTGACCCCATTGCAGGGCCACGGGAAGCTCCTGTCCGGCAACCGGGTCGAGTTCACCGCCCATGACGGCACGAAGCGCGAGCTGAAGGCGAAGAACGTCATCCTGGCTTCCGGCTCGGCTCCCATCGAGCTGCGCTCGGCCCCGTTTCAGTCCCCTTACATCGTCGACTCGTGGGGAGCGCTCGATTTCGATGCGGTGCCCAAGCGGCTCGGCGTGATCGGCGCCGGCGTGATCGGCCTCGAGCTGGGTAGCGTTTGGCGCCGCCTCGGCAGCGAGGTCGTCGTGCTGGAGGCGTTGCCCGATTTCCTGGCGATCGCAGACCAACAGCTGGCGAAGGAGGCCTTGCGCAGCTTCAAGAAGCAGGGTCTGGATGTGCGCCTCGGCGCCAAAGTCACCGCGGCCGCCGTAAAGGGCGGTGCGGTGGATGTCACGTACACCGATGAAAAGGGCGAGCAGAAGCTCACCGTCGATCGGCTCGTCGTCGCCATCGGACGCCGTCCGTATACGAAGGACCTCCTCGGGCCCGACACTGGTGTTCAGCTCGACGAGCGCGGCTTCATCAAGGTCGATCACGAGTGCCGCACTGCAGTGGGGTGTGTGTGGGCCGTTGGCGACTGCGTGCGCGGTCCCATGTTGGCGCACAAGGGTAAGGAAGAAGGCGTGATGGTTGCCGACCTCATCGCCGGTCACTTTGCCGAAGTGAACTACAAGACGGTTCCCTCCGTGATCTACACCGCGCCGGAGATTGCGTGGGTAGGGCTCACCGAGGAACAGGTGAAGCAGCAGGGTAAGCCGTACAAGGTCGGGGTCTTCCCGTTCCTCGCGAGCGGCCGCGCGCGAGCGATGGAGCAAGCGCAGGGCTTCGCGAAAGTCATCGCCTCGAAAGACGACGACGAGATTCTGGGTGTGCACATCATCGGCCCGATGGCCGGCGAGCTCATCGCGGAAGCGGTGCTGGCGATGGAGTATTCGGCGAGCAGCGAAGACTTGCAGCGCACGATCCACGCCCACCCGACGCTCTCCGAGGCCCTCCACGAGGCCGCTCTCGCTGTCGACAAGCGCGCGATCGATTCGATCAACCGTTGACGGGGCCCGTCGCCCTGTCGGACAGGCTCCTAGCCGAGCGTCACTCTGCGCCGAGCGTCACTCCGATGGTGGCCCGCTCCTGGCGTCAGCACCCGAAGGCGCTGCCGTGGGCGGTGCCGCCGGATGGCGTTTTTTCGGCGGCCGCTCGGCCTGAGCCTGCTTGCGCAACAGCGACTCGAAGAAGGGCAGTTGCGGATGGTCGGGAGCGAGCTGCTGCAGGGCGGCGATGTCGATGCGTGCCGCTTTGTAGTCATCGTGCACGAACGCCGTTTCCGTGTCCGACACCAGCTTGACCACCTCCGGCGGATAGCGCGGTCCGGGCTTTGCCGGGAGGTGGGCGACGGTGAGGGGCGGGTGGGAGTGCGGCACGTTGAAGACCCGCAGCCCGATGAACAGGAGGGCGAGCGCGACGACCAGCGCCGCGCCAACGAGACCGGCATTGCGACCCGCGTTGGCGATGAGGAGCGAGCCGACCCCGGGCTTCTGGCGCGACACGGTCGCTAACTTGGATGCTGTCGCCAACGCTTCCGGCGTGGGCTGTCGGGCCACGCGCAGGCGGTTGTGGGTACTCGCGGTCGTGTGGGTTGCCGAGTGCTTCGCCGGCGGATGTCGACCGGGCGCCGCAGGAGTCGTGCGCGTCTGCAGGGTGGGACGCGGGTGCTGCGATTTTACCCGGGCCCCGGATTTCGCGCCGGCTGCGGGTTTCGCGCTCACCGCGAACGGGGCGCTGGCTGCGGGCTGGAAGCCGACCGCAGCCTGGCGGCTGACCGCGGGCCGCATACCGGCTGCGGACTGCGCGCCGATCGCAACAGGCGGTGATTCCTCGACCGCTGCCTCATCCTCCTCGTTTTCCACTCCGCCCGCCGCCGACAACGCGGCCAGCAACTGACGGGGTTGGATCGGGTAGACCAGGGTGCGAAACAGCTTGAACGGCCCCAGCCGTCCTTTGAGCAGGCTCAACCGCTCCCGCTCCGCCGAGAAGATGCGCAGCATGTCAGGCCGGTTGCGGGCCAGCTGGCCCAGCAGCTCCAGGCCCGAGCCGTCCGCGAGGCGCTCGCCGGCGACAATGACCTCGAACTCGTTGACCCGGACCAGATCCAGGGCGTCGGCTTTCGTCGTGACCGCGTCGATGGCGAAGTACTCCCCCAGCGTCTGGGTGATCGCGGTGAGCAGAGTGGAATCCTGATCGACGACGAGAACGCGCATAAACCCGGCTCCGATCCCGGGGTGCAGCAACCGAGAATGTCTTAATACAGCGACAGGGTTGATCGGACGCCGCCGCAGATCACGTTTCGAGCTTAAGAGCGTCTTAGACGCTCTAAGGAAAACGCGGCGCCGCGGTCAGCGGATCCGCCGTGCATGGATCACACTTGGCACCGCGGCGAGGCGCTTCAGCACCCGGTTGAGCTGCTCGAGATCGCCTATGGTCACGGTAACCAGCACGTGGGCGGTGCCTGAGCCTCGATCCGTCGTTGTCGTCATCGCCTCGATGCTCAGCCGCTCGAAGGCCAGTACGTCCGTGACATCGCGGACGAGACCTCTGCGGTCATAGGCGCTCACCGACAACTCGACCGTCGGGTGTTCCTCGTTGGTGCCGGACCACTGCACACTCAGCACGCGCTCAGGCTTGGTGGCGCGCATCCGAACGAGGCTCGGACAGTCAGCGCGATGGATGGTTACTCCGCGTCCAACCGTCACGTATCCCGCGATGGGTTGCGGTCGCAGGGGCGCGCAGCAACGTGCGAGGGTGACGGGAAGGTCGCCCACACCCTCGATCTCGACAGGGGATGTGCCGCGGCGAGTGCTTGCCCTGGCCGGACGCGCCACCGGTGGATGCCGGCGCACCTCGATCGGCTGCTCGCCGGGCAATCGGGCCGCCGCCTGAAGCAGCTGCGTGACCGTGATCTCGCCCTCGCCCAGAAGTTGGTAGAGATGATCGGCATCGCGAGTCTGCAGCTCGTGGAGGAGGGCGGCGAAATGCTCGGGCTTGAAGTTGATCCGGGCCAGCTCGCGCTCGGCGATCACGCGGCCGGCGCTTCGGTTGTCGCCCACGTCCTGCTTGCGGAACCAGGCGCGTACCTTGGAGCGGTTGCGCGCGGAAACGAGATAGCCCTGCTCCGGCGCGAGCCAGTCGCGGCTGGGGGCTTCCTGCTTGCCGGTGATGATCTCCACGATCTCGCCGTTCGCGAGCGCATGGGTCAGCGGCACGATGCGGCCGTTGACTTTCGCCCCGCGGCAACGATGCCCGAGCGAGGTGTGCACGTTGTAAGCAAAGTCGAGCGGAGTCGCGCCGCGCGGCAGATCGATGACTTCGCCCTTCGGCGTGAGGGCGTAGATTCGATCCTCGAACAGCTCGGTGCTCACCCGCTCGAGGAAGTCACGATCGGCATCCCCTTCCGCTTGGGCTTCGTGAGGCTCGAGGAGCCGCCGGACCCATTCTATTTTGCGCTGGTACTGCGCATCGCGCGCGCCACCCTCCTTGTAAGTCCAGTGAGCCGCAACACCCAGCTCGGCGTGCTCGTGCATCTCGCGCGTGCGGATCTGCACCTCGACGCTCTTCCCCTGCGGTCCCATGACAGCGGTATGGATGGAGCGATAGAAGTTGTCTTTGGGCGTTGCGATGTAGTCGTCGAACTCGCCTTGAATGTAGGGCCACAGGCCGTGCACCACCCCGAGCGCCGCATAGCAGTCCGGGATGGAATCGACGATCACGCGAACGGCACGGACGTCGAACAGCTGTTCGAACGCCAGATGCTTGCGCACCATCTTCCTGTAGATGCTGTACATGTGCTTGGGGCGGCCATAGACCTCCGCTTGAACGCCTGCCTTTTGCAACTCCTCGCGCAAGGTGGCGCACAAAGACTCGATGTAACGCTCTCGGTCGGCACGCCGCTCGTTCAGCTCAGCCGCGATGCGCCGGTACTCGTCGGGCTCCAGGTACCGGAACGCCAGATCTTCCAGCTCCCATTTGAGCTGCCAGACACCGAGACGATTGGCCAGGGGGGCGAAAATGGCTCGCGCTTCCACGGCGCAACGTTCCCGTTCTTCCGGCGTCCCTGTTTTGGCGTGTCGAAGGCTGACGAGATGCTCCGCCAATCGCGCCAGCACCAGACGCGGATCGCTCACCACGGCCAGGAGCATCTTGCGCAAGGTCTCGGCCTGACGCGCGTCGAGGCCTCGCGCCGGGGACCAGTCGCGTGGCAGGCCGAACTCACCAAGTCTCTGCAGCGCGAGCGCAGTGTCCGTCGCACCCCGCCCAACGACCGGCGCCAACCGTTCGGGCTCCACGCGACCCATGATCGGTCGCAGCAGGACCGC
>DASZVD010000326.1:0-3750 GCA_035547375.1 Steroidobacteraceae bacterium | reverse complement strand
GTAGCTGAAGAAAGTGTTCTGTCCGGTGGTCTTGTAGCTCGCGAGCAGCGTGTTGGTGGGCGATCCGGTGGCCTGCACGTAGGTGCCGCCGATACCAAAGCCCAGGCCTTTCAGGCCCGCGATACCGGAATTCACGAAGGGCTGGGTGAAGATACGGCCTTCGGTGTCTTTCTTTCCGTCGTTGCTGTCGGCGTCGGGGTTGGAGTTGGCATCCGTGCTGCTGCCGTCCGCCACGCCGTCGAAGGTGCCGATGGCGTAACCGAGCGTGCCCCCCAGAAGGTCGCCGCCGATCTCGATGCCGAGGTCGCGATTGGGAACGAGGTCCGAGGGCAGGCCCAGCTCCATGAATCGGTTGTATTGATCGGGCTGCAGGCGCTCGAGTCCGACGGGACCCTTGAACTTGCCCGCCTGGACGGCGAGCCAGGGAAGGACGCGCGCCGTCAGGAAGGCGTCGAGGATGATCGTCTTGCCGCCTGCGAAGTCGGGCATGAAGCGGAAGTCGTAGTCGTTGTCGATCGTGCCTTCGATGTAGGGACGGACTTTGCGGAACAGGAAGGTGTCCGCCGTATTCGGGGTCACGTTATCCATGAACCACCGTCCGTCCACGGCCAGGTTGCCGCGGAAGCGGATCACATTGGCCGTATCCGCGCTCGCGAAGGAGAACCCGGATGGGCCCGCTCGCACGCCGCCCGCGGTGACCAGTCCCGGCGCCTCGTTAGCCGTCGCGGCCCGCTGCGAGACCGCGGCCGTCGCACCTTGTATCGCAGTCGACGGGGATCCCGGCAGCGCACCGGTGGTCTGCGGCACCGGCGGCGTCTTCGGCGCTTTGCCCGCCGCGGTCTGTGCCGCTACCGCTTGAACCGCGGCCGCCTGCGCCGCCGCGACCTGTTCCGGTGTCAATGCGCCATTGGCTTGCTGTGCGGGCACGCTACCGGCCTGCGGCGTGGCACCACCGGCTTGCTGCGCGGCGCCGCCGGCCGCCGCCTGCTGGCTCTCCAGCGCTTCGAGCTTGTGTTGCAAGGCTTGAATCCGTTTGTCCTGCTCCTCGATACGCTTCAGCAATGTTGCCGTGTCGGGAGGGGAGCTGGTTTGAGCTAGTGCGTTGCTCAGGGGCAGTGCAAGGATCGCGAGTACCGCCAACCGCGTACTGAGAGGCATGGATTTTCCTTAGTGATTTCTAGTTGGACGCGTGCGACCTCCCGGCGCCTTGGGCGCCGGGCACGCGCTGAAAGTGCATAAGCACTCTAGTTATCGACGGGTTATGAAGTCAGTCGGCAGGGGGTAACAGGCCGGTTATGCGCGTGACGATGCGGTTATAAAGTACGCATACCGTACGAAAGCCGCCGCGGACGGTGCTGCGTGTCCGCAACATCAGATGAAATGGTTATAAGCTGCTGACCGCGGGTTGGGGGCCGCTGCTGTGGGTTGGGACCACTGTTGTGGGTTGGGGGCCGCTGTTGACGCCATCCGTATGGCCCGCGGCCGGCGGCGGCGGGCTCACCCCAGCGGCGCCAGCCGCAGGGCGAGGCGTTTCACGCCATCCAGGGCCACGGCGAACACGGCAGTCGTGACCAACAACATTCCGACGAGAGACCAGGGCAGGGCGTGAATGAGGAGGCCGCAGCCGGCGAGGATCGCGATGATCGCGATATCGGTAACGGAAGAAATCAGCACCCACGCACTCGGTCGCGAGCTCCATAGCCAGCGGCGCTCTCGTACCACGTAGAACGCCGCCTGATTGCTGAACACCAGCGTCGTGGCGGCGAACGTACGCAGACCGTGGTCCACCGTCAGTCCCAGATGGGCGGTCGCCAATTCGAGCATGCCGGCGCAATACAGGGCGTTGCAAACTCCCAGGACGACCGCCACTTTGGTGACGCGTCCGATTTCCCACGCGTTGGGTTGAGGGGATGCCCGGACTCGATCCGTCGTCGCCGACATCGCCAGGAAGTCACCGCTGATCATCAGAAGCACCATCAGCATAGGTGTCATCACGGCATGCCCGGTGAGCACCAGGCCGACGGTCAGAAAGAGCATCTGATTGACCTTTGCCGTGAGTGATCGCAATGTGTAGGTCAGAACGCGCTGATAAACCAGGCGCCCGCACCGCACCGCCTCGACAATGCCCCCGAGGCCGGGGTGCGTCAGGACGATCCCGGCAGCGGATTTTGCGACGTCAGTTGCCGTAGAGACCGCAACTCCCATTTGTGCCTGCCGGAGAGCCGGTGCATCGTTGGCCCCGTCGCCACACATGCCGACGGCGTGCCCCGCGCTCTGCAGGGCCGCGACGATGTGAAATTTGTCCTCGGGGAATACACCCGCATAGACATCGAACGTCTGAGGCAATAACCGCTCGGGGAGGGGGCCGCCCGAGAACACGGCCCCATCGAGCCCGACCGCTCGAGCGACCACGTCTGCGGTGGGAGCTGCGTCGCCCGTCACCATGACGGTACGGACCCCGATCGAGCGCAGTTGTGCAATCAGCTCCCGCGCGTCGGGGCGAGGTGGATCGCTGAGCGCGATCAGGCCGGCCATAGCGAGTCGTTCTGGCGGCCCCGAGGCGATGGCGAGCACTCTATGTCCCGCGCTTGCGAGGCGCGCGGCCTCGGTTTGCGCCTCGAGCGGTGCCGCGGCCAGCTCATTGATGCGTTGGTAGGCGCCCTTCACGATCCGCAGCGTTCGTCCGGTCGCATCGACGACCCGCGCCTCGGACATTTTTTGGGCCGGATCGAACGGCAGGAAGCTCAGCCGCTGCCGGATTTGCGTGAGAGTGCATGAGGCGGCGGCCTGACGGATCGCGGCATCCACCGGGTCCAGCCCGCTGTCGGCACTGGCCAGCAACGCCAATTCCAGCAGCTGCTGCGCGTCGAATCCCGGGAGGGGGTGAAGTGCAACGACCGCCAGCTCGTTGCGGGTCAGCGTCCCGGTTTTGTCCGAACAGAGCACGTCCATCGTGGCCGCCTCGTCGATTGCGGACAATCGGGTCGGCAGAACGCCTCGGCCGGCAAGGGCACGGGCTGCAATCGCGGAGGCCAGGGTAAACGTAGCGGGCAACGCGACCGGTATGGCAGCCAGCACGGCCGTCAGCACCAGCGGGATGGTCTCCACGGCTTCCATGTGCACGGTTGTCGCGTAGACCAATTGCAGGATTACCATGGAGGCACTGAAGAGCGCCAAGTCGCTTACGACGCGCAGCACCGCCTGTTGTTGCGAGCTGGGACCGTGAGCGAGCTGCACCAGTTGGGCCGTTCTGCCGAATTTAGTGCGGGCTCCCGTTGCGGTCACTTCCGCCGTGGCCGCGCCTCTGCGTGTCAGCGCGCCGGCGTACGTGCGGCTGCCGGGTTGTGCTTCGACGGGTAGTGATTCCCCGGTCAGCATGGATTGATCGAGGAGGATTTCTCCCTCGATGAGGCGGACGTCGGCCGGGACTATGCTTCCCAGAGTCAGTTTGACGAGATCCCCGGGCACGAGATCGCCGGCGTCGATCGTTTCCCAATGGCCGTCACGCAAGGCGACGGCCATGGGAGCCAGTCTCGCCTTCAAGGCATCGAGCGTGACCTGCGCGCGGCTTTCCTGGACGAAACCGAGTGCTGCATTGAAGACCAGCAGTACGCCGATCACCGCAGCCTCGACATACTCGTGCAGCACGAATTGCAGCAGGATGGCCGCCTCCAGCATCCAGGGCACCGGCCCCCAGAGCTTGGCCGTCATGCGGCGCCACAGGCTGGTCCGTATCTCGGGTACCGTGTT
>DASZVD010000325.1:0-13233 GCA_035547375.1 Steroidobacteraceae bacterium | reverse complement strand
CAGATCGGTGGCACGCTGCAGATCGTTCTGCGCACCGGTCGACAGCTCGCGAAAAATCAGCTTCTCCGCACCCCGGCCGCCGAGCAGCACGTCCAGCCGATCCAGCAGCTCGCCGTACTTCAGCAGGTAGCGATCCTCGGTTGGCTGCTGCTGCGTGTAGCCGAGTGCGGCAATCCCCCGGGGAATGATCGTCACCTTGGAGACCTTGTCGGCCGTCTTGCGTGACTCGGCGATGATCGCATGGCCAGACTCGTGGAACGCCACGGTTTCCCGTTCCTTCGCAGTCAGGATGCGGCTCTTGCGCTCGAGGCCGGCAATGGCGCGATCAATGGCTTCGTCGAAGTCTTCCATGTCGATGGCGGGCTTGTTCAGTTTGGCCGCGTGCAACGCCGCCTCGTTGGCGATGTTGGCGAGGTCCGCGCCGGCAAGGCCAGCGGTCCTTGCCGCCACCGCCTGTAGATCGACGCCCGCAGAAAGCTTCAACTGCCTGGTATGTACTCGCAAAATCTGCTCACGGCCCCTGATGTCGGGCCGGTCGAGCGCAATCTGCCGGTCGAAGCGCCCGGGGCGCAACAGTGCCGGATCGAGGATTTCCGGGCGGTTGGTCGCCGCCATGATGATGACGCCACTGGTCGTGTCGAAGCCATCCATCTCCACCAGCAACTGATTCAGGGTTTGCTCGCGCTCGTCGTTGCCGGCGACACCGCCGATGGCACGGGCCTTGCCCAGGGCATCCAGCTCGTCGATGAAAATGATGCAGGGGGCGAGCGTCTTGGCTTGCTCGAACAAGTCGCGAACGCGCGCGGCACCTACGCCCACGAACATCTCCACGAACTCCGAGCCGCTGATCGACAGGAAGGCAACCTTGGCCTCTCCGGCGACCGCCTTGGCGAGCAGTGTCTTGCCGGTGCCTGGCGCCCCGACGATCAGCACGCCCTTGGGAATCTGACCGCCCAGGCGCCTGTACCGCTCGGGGTTCTTGAGGAAGTCGACGACCTCCATGAGCGATTCCTTCGCCTCGTCGATTCCCGCCACGTCGGCGAAAGTCACCCCCGTATCTTTTTGCACATACACCTTCGCCTTGCTCTTGCCAATACCTATGAGGCCGCCCAGCTGCCCGGACCCCATGCGGCGCATCACATAACTCCAACCCAGGAAGAAGATGAGCGCCGGAGCAACCCAACTGATCAGGGCCGCGAACCACGGATTTTCCCGCACTCCCGAATCGCGTACTTTGGCCGCTTGCAGCTCGGGAACCAGGCTCTCATCCGCAACCCGTGTCGTGATGAACTCATAAGCGGCCCGTTGCTTTTCTGGAACGGTTTTTACCAGTGCCGGCGGTAGCAGCGATTCGGTTCCCCGGAGATCGGCTGTCCCGGCCAGGATATCGCTGTGGATGAGGACCTCGTGCACCTTCCCCGCGTGCAGCAATGCTTTGAAGTCGCTATAAGCGAGCGTCCCGCCCTGTGCGGCGAAGTTGAACAGAAGCATTTGCAGCGCGAGCAGAAACAGGGCGGCGGCGACAAAGTACCAGATGGAAAAATGCTTGCGTTTATCCATGGGCGTGCCCCGCTGCGTTCGTCTACAGCTTCGAATAAACCGCCATGCAAAGAAGCAGTAGAACGGCGCCTGTCTTGATCCGGGTATAGCTCGACATCGCCTCGGAGTGTAGCAGCGCCAACGGCCGGGGGTGAGAATTCGGTCCATTCCAGCCTCACAGGTCCGGCGCCTCACTGCCGCATGCCTCCGAGGGCGGTCTCCGCGCATTGCAGTACGCGCAAATGCGGCTGCCCCATCGCGCGTGACGCGGCACCAGCGGCTTATACCTATTCCACCTCGCGCCGTGTCGTTCAAGATTCCCTCAGGGGTATTCACCCGCGGAGATCCCGATAATGCGCAAATTATGGGTTGGATTCGCTGCGCTGATTACGCTGGCCTTGGCCGGCTGCGGCTACAACACCATCCAATCGCAGGACGAGCAGGTCAAGGCCGCCTGGTCCGAAGTGCTCAATCAATACAAACGGCGCGCCGACCTGGTGCCGAATCTGGTGAATACCGTAAAGGGCTACGCTCAGCAGGAGCAACGTGTATTGATCGCGGTGACGGAGGCACGCGCCAAGGTCGGCAGCATCCAGGCCACACCGGAGCTGATCAACGATCCGGCCGCGTTCGCAAAATTCCAGGCGGCCCAGGGCGAGCTGTCCAACGCACTATCGCGGCTGCTGGTGGTCACGGAAAACTATCCCCAGCTGAAATCGGATGCCAGCTTCCGCGACCTGCAGGCGCAGCTCGAAGGCACCGAGAACCGCATCACCGTCGCGCGCAACCGCTACATCCAGGCGGTGCAGGCCTACAACGTCACGGTGAGATCCTTCCCCTCGAATCTGACCGCAATGATGTTCGACTACAAGGTCAAACCCAACTTCGCGGTGGACAACGAGGCCGAGATCAGCAAGCCGCCGCCGGTGCAATTCACACCCTCTGCCGGCACTTCGAGCCATTGAAGGCGAGTTGCCGTGGCGGCCATCCTCCGCTTATGCGTACTCGCTCTCGTTTTCGGGACGGGATCGCTCGCGCAAGCGCAACCGGCTTCCGCCGCACTGGATGCTACGACGGCGCCAGAGCAAATACCCATCCCACCGTTGACTGCGCGCGTCACCGACCTGACCGGAACCCTGACCACCGCCCAGATACAGGCTCTGGTACAGACACTGCAATCGTTCGAGGCCCGTAAAGGCGGCCAGATCGCCGTGCTCATCGTGCCCACCACCCGGTCCGAAACCATCGAGCAGTTCGGTATTCGCCTCGCCGAGAGCTGGAAGCTCGGCCGCAAGGGAATAGACGACGGGGCCATCCTCATCGTGGCGAAGAACGATCGCACGGTGCGCATCGAGGTCGGATACGGCCTGGAGGGCGCTCTCAACGACGCGACGTGCAAGCGGATCATCAGCGAGATCATCATCCCCCGTTTCCGTAAGGGTGACTTCGAGGGAGGCATCCGCGACGGCGTCGACCGCATGATTCGGGTCGTCGAAGGTGAGCCCCTGCCGGAGCCCTCCAGCTCTGCACCCGGCGTCCCGGAGTTGCGACACTACGCGCCCGTGGTTCTGTTGTTTGCGCTTTTTCTTGGCGGTTTTCTGCGCTCCTTCCTCGGCAGAATTCCTGGCGCCGTCATAACGGGCGGACTGCTCGGTTACCTCGCCTGGCTGGCAGCCGGCGCACTTTCGGTTGCCCTCATTTCCGGCCTGATCGCATTCGTCGTAACGCTCATCGGTGGAGGCCTGGTCAGGCCGTTGCTGGGCGGGGTGGCCGGCGGCCATAACCGACGCACGGGCGATGGTGGTTTCGGCCCAGGTTATGGCGGATTCGGTCGAGGCTACGGAGGCTCGGGCGGCGGGGGTTTCGGCGGGCTCTTCGGCGGTAGCTCCGGCGGTGGCTTCCGCGGGGGCGGCGGTGGATTTGGCGGTGGCGGCGCTTCCGGGCGGTGGTAACCAGCCATGACACACTCATCGCCGGCCCGTATCTGCAAACACCTATGGATGACCCCATGGCGTCTCAGACACTGTTTCACCCCTGCCACGCTCGAGGCCATCGAGCGTGAAATCAAGAACAGCGAGGCGGCGCACGCCGGCGAGATCTGCTTCGTCGTGGAGGGCGCGTTGCACGGCGCGCCGCTTTTGCGCGGCCAGAGTCCGCGCGACCGCGCCATCGATGTGTTCTCTCACTTGCGTCTCTGGGACACGGATCATCGCAACGCGGTGTTGATCTACGTGCTGTTGGCCGACCGCGCGGTCGAGATCATTGCTGACCGCGGCGCGTACTCAAAAGTCGGGTCCGACGAGTGGCAGAGTGTTTGCCGCGCCATGGAGACTGCCTTCGCGGCAGGGCGCTATCGCAATGGCACGATAGACGGCATCCGCGCGGTAGCCCGTCATCTGTCTGAGCACTTTCCGGTCTCCGGTCCATCGAGGGCAATGGCATGAATCCTGGCAGCGATCCAAAATGGATAGTCGGCACGGAACAGCTGCAAGCTGCTCTCGATCTCCTGGCCTCCCGCGGCTACCAGGTGTTGGGTCCCACCGTGCGCGACGGCGCGATCGTGTACGACTCGATCTCTTCCCTGGAGGAGCTACCACGCGGTTGGACCGACCGCCAGGAGGCGGGTACCTACCGTCTCGAGAAACGCCGTGACGGCGCCTATTTCGGGTACGCAGTCGGTCCCCAGTCGTGGAAGCGCTTCCTCCATCCGCCGCTGGAGCGACTGTGGCAGATGCGTCGCGACGGCGACAATCTATCGATCGAGCAGTCACCGATTGCCACGAAGTTCGCCTTCCTCGGTGTGCGTGCCTGCGAGTTGCACGCGTTGTCCATCCAGGACAAGGTCTACCTGGGCGGCCCATATCGCGATACCAGCTACCAGCGCCGCCGGGAAGACAACTTCATCGTGGCGGTCAATTGCGGTGAGCCGGGCGGGACCTGCTTCTGCGTGTCCATGGGCACCGGGCCCAGGGCTGACCGGGGTTTCGACCTCGCCCTGACCGAGCTGTCGGGAGAGCCTCACCAGTTTCTGTTGCAAGCGGGTAGCGCCGCCGGTAGCGAGGTTCTATCGCAACTATCCTGCCGTCCGGCCACGGCGGCCGAAATAGAGGCAGCGGACGCCATCGTGGCGAACACCGCCGACCGGATGGGGCGTACGTTGGACACCAACGGCATTCGCGAGCTCTTGCAATCGAACCTGGAGCACCCCCGCTGGGACGAAGTCGCGCAGCGTTGCCTGAGCTGCACGAACTGCACCATGGTGTGCCCGACGTGCTTCTGCACGACCGTGGAGGATCACACCGACCTGTCGAACCAAGTGGCGATACGCGAGCGCAAGTGGGACTCCTGTTTCACGCTCGATTTTTCCTACCTGCACGGCGGCAGCGTGCGCAAGCAGACCCGCTCACGCTACCGGCAATGGCTGACCCATAAGCTCGCCAACTGGATCGATCAGTTCGGCACCTCCGGCTGTGTGGGCTGCGGGCGTTGTATCACCTGGTGTCCTGTCGGTATCGACATCACGGCAGAGGTCGCCGCCATCCGCGCCACGCCGGCCACTTCGCAGGAGTCCGGCCATGGCGGGGCTTGAGAAGATTCTGCTGCAGCATCCCTTCTTCCGCGGGCTCGAAACCCGGTTGGGAGCCCTAGTTGCCGGCTGCTGCCGCAACGTCCTGTTCGAGGCTGGAGGATACCTGCTGCGCGAAGGGGCTGCCGCGCAGGAGTTCTACTTGGTTCGCCAGGGAAGCGTAGCGCTCGAAGTGTCCGCTCCGGGGCGGCCTGCCATCGTGTTTCTGACCTTGGGGAAAGACGAGATCGTCGGCGCATCGTGGCTCGCGCCGCCCTATCGTTGGACTTGCGATGCGCGTGCGGTCAACCCCGTGCACGCTCTCGGCATCGATGCGCAATGTTTGCGTAACAAGTGCGAAGCCGACCACGACCTTGGCTACGAGCTGCTGAAACGCTGCCAGTCCATGTTGATCCGGCGCCTGCACGCCACCCGCCTGCAATTGCTCGATGTTTACGGGGGGGCCTCGCCATGAGCGCGGTATTACGGGACGACCCTTTTGTCCCGCAGCTTTATCGCGTGACGCGGCGAACCCCTGAGGGCGCCGATACCGTCACTCTGGAGTTGGTCCCGGTGTCACTCGACCCACCGGCGGTCTCCGCACCCCCGGCCGTTCCGGCGCCTGAGGCATTTCTCGTACCCTCCGAATTTTCCACACCCGCAACCGCCCCCGCGGTCCTTTCATTCCAACCCGGCCAATTCAACATGCTATACGCATTCGGGGTCGGCGAGATTGCCGTCAGCCTGAGTGGCGACCCGGCCGATCGCACTCGTATCGTGCACACCGTCCGGGCGGTAGGAGCCGTCAGCAGCGCGATCGTGGCCATGGACGCGCGCGCCATCATGGGTATCCGTGGCCCCTACGGCACACCCTGGCCGGTTGACGAGGCACGAGGCCGCGACGTTGTGTTCGTCGCCGGCGGCCTGGGCCTGGCGCCGCTGCGCCCGGCCATCTATCACGTGCTGACTCACCGTGACCTTTACGGTAAGGTCGCCATCCTGGTGGGTATGCGAAATCCCGCTGAGATCCTTTACCGCCCGCTGCTCGAACAATGGCGTGCCCGCCTTGACGTTGCGCTCGAAGTCACCGTCGACCGCTCCGATCCTACGTGGCACGGTCACGTTGGTGTCGTCCCATCGTTGGTTTCCCGCGTGGACTTCGACGCGGCGAACGCGATTGCCATGGTTTGCGGCCCCGAGATCATGATGCGATTTACCGTCAACGCGTTGAGCGACGCCGGCATGCCGCCGGAGCGCGTGTATCTGTCCATGGAGCGCAACATGAAATGTGCCATCGGCTTGTGCGGCCACTGTCAGTTCGGCCCCAGCTTCGTGTGCAAGGACGGCCCTGTCATGAGCGTGCGCCGTATCGGCAGCCTGCTTGCGGTGCGGGAGGTCTGAATGACCAACCGCATTCGCCCACGCCTGGCGGTTTGGAAGTTCGCCTCCTGCGACGGCTGCCAGCTTTCGTTGCTCGACTGTGAGAACGAGCTTCTGGCTGTGGCCGAAGCCGTTGAAATCGCCTACTTCCCGGAGGCCTCATCCACGATGACCCCGGGTCCCTACGACCTCTCGTTGGTGGAGGGTTCCATCACGACAGAGCACGACGCCGAGCGCATCGTCGAGATCCGCCGCCAATCCAAGCATCTCGTGACCATTGGAGCGTGCGCCACGGCCGGCGGCATTCAGGCACTGCGTAACTTCGGCTACGTAGAGGAATTCGTGGCAGCCGTATACGCATCTCCGCAATACATTCATACGCTGGCCACATCGACCCCGATCTCGGCCCATATCCCCGTGGACTATGAATTGCGCGGCTGCCCGATCAACAAGCTTCAGTTGCTGGAGGTGATCACTGCATTCCTCGCCGGACGCAAGCCTGCCATCGCATCCGACAGCGTATGCGTGGAATGCAAGCTGCGGGGCACACCATGTGTCATGGTCGCTCACGGAACACCTTGCCTGGGTCCTGTCACCCATGGCGGCTGTGGCGCGATCTGCCCGGCATTCCACCGAGGATGCTACGGCTGCTTCGGTCCCATGGAGACCCCCAACACAGCCTCGCTCGCCAACGGTTGGCGGACACTGGGCGCGACGCCCCGGCAGCTCCATCGTGTGTTTCGCACATTCAACGCGGCTGCCGAGCCGTTCAGGAAGGAGAGCGACGCGCATGCCGAACACAAGCCTGACGGAGCCGCGCGTGACGGATAGAAAAACGATTCGCGTCGACATGATCGCCCGCGTCGAAGGCGAGGGCGCGCTCGACCTTCACATCCAGGACGGTAAGGTGGTGCAGGCGAATCTGTCCATCTTCGAGCCACCCCGCCTGTTCGAAGCGCTCCTGCGCGGCCGCGACTACACCGAAGCCCCGGATATCACCGCACGGATCTGTGGCATCTGCCCGATCGCCTACCAGATGGGGGCTGTGCACGCCATGGAGGATGCACTCGGGCTGAAGGTGGACGGACCGCTACGCGCCTTACGCCGCCTGGCTTACTGCGGCGAATGGATCGAAAGCCATGCCCTGCATCTGGTGATGCTCCATGCGCCGGACTTCCTGGGTTACCCCGACGCCATTCAAATGGCCCGCGATCACGCTCACATGTTGAACGCAGGGCTCGCGCTCAAGAAGGCCGGCAATGAGATCATGCGCGTGCTCGGCGGGCGCGAGATCCACCCGGTAAACGTGAGGGTAGGGGGATTCTATCGAGTCCCGACGCGCGCGGACCTGCAACCGCTGGCCGCCATGCTTGGCCCTGCACGGGAGCGGGCAATCGAGCTGCTGAGATGGACGAGCACATTTCCCTTCCCCGATTTCGAGCGCGACTACGAGCTTGTCGCGCTACGGCATCCGGACGAATATCCCTTCAACGAAGGGCGCATCGTCTCCACCCGCGGGATCGACCTGCGCGTCGCCGACTACCAGACCATGTTTGAGGAGCGCCACGCCGCGCATTCCACGGCATTGCAATCGGTGATCAAGGGTAGGGGAAGCTATCTCGTAGGCCCGCTGGCGCGCTATGGCGTGAACTTCGACCGTCTGCCCGACTACATCCGCTCGCTTGCCAAGGACGCCGGCCTGGGCCCGGTCTGCCGCAACCCCTTCAAAAGCATCCTGGTGCGCGCGGTGGAGCTGGTTTATGCCTGCGATGAGGCGTTGCGCCTCATCTCGAACTACGAGGTTCCCGACAGTCCGGCGATTGCAGGCACGCCGCGCGCCGCGGTGGGTTATGGCTGCACCGAGGCACCACGCGGGATTTGCTACCACCGCTATGAGATCGACGCTGACGGCACCATACTGACGGCTCGCATCGTACCACCGACTTCACAGAATCAGTTGAGTGTCGAGGAGGACCTGCGCGAGGTCGCGACGCGTAACATCGATCTGCCGGAGAGCGAATTACGCGCACGTTGCGAGCAGACCATACGGAACTACGACCCGTGCATCTCCTGCTCGACGCATTTTCTCAGGCTGACGATACACCGCGAGTGAGCCATGACTATACCTCCCAACCGCTGCCCCCTGATTGTCATCGGCGTCGGCAACCCGGACCGTGGCGATGATGGTATCGGTCCCCTGGTCGCTGCACGTCTTAAAACGCTGCCCGGCGTGCGTGTTGTTACGCGTAACAGCGACGCTTTCGCCATTATCGAGGAATGCTGCGGCGCGGAGGCCGCGGTGCTGATCGACGCGGCCGCTGTGATCTCAAACCCGGGGCGTATCCACCGGATCGACCTTGCAGCGGATGAGCTACCTTGCGAGCTGGGTCTTGCGTCGACCCATGCCTTTGGCCTCGCAGAGGCGATCGCGCTGGCGCGCGCGCTCAATCGCCTGCCGAGGCGTGTAATTGTTTACGCCGTGGAAGGAGTCTGCTTCGACCCCGGCGCGGTTATGACTGCCGAGGTCGCCGCAGCTGCGGAGGAGGTGGTCAGCCTGATCGCCGCCGAAGTACTACTACCGGGCCTGCGGCCCGAGAAGCCGCCGCAGGCCCGCCGCCCCGGCGCCGTCGGTCAATAGCACACCGCCGACCCTCAGGGCGCCCACGTCAGCTCCACCCTGAGGTGCCGGCGCCGCGCCTGCCGTGGCCAGAGAGTTGCAGCAGCGGAAACCCAGGTGATAGTTGGCGTGGCTGTGCGGGTCCATGACCCGGGTACCGTGCCAGAATGGCGCACGCCAGCGACACCAGTCCTCGTGCGCCCGAATGGTGTCGAAAACGAACCAACTGCCCTTCATCTCCGTGTAGCCGAGCGTCGTGCTGCCGCGGCTCGACATCTGCTCCGGGCTGAGCGGGAGATTCATATGCTCGGCTGCGTTGCCGTTCAGATCGTACACGTCCAACGGGCTGTGACATGCCGGAAAGCTACCGGTGGGATAGGTGTTGGAGCCGCAACCCGTCCAGCTTCCACCGTTGCACCCCGGCGTTTTGAAACTTCCGGTGGCACAAATGCCACGCTCGTAAGTTGGGCCGTAGCTCCAACGCTTGTCCGCCGCATGGGCACGATTATGCGCCTCACGCATCAGGTGGATTCCCACCTCGGGAGCGACGCCGCGCGCCAGATCGAACCGGTAGTCCGGAGGCTCCGCCTCTCCCTGGCAGGCATCTTCCCACTCGTTGGCATCGCACAGGCGCTTGCCCTCGGCAGCGCAGATCTGGGCTGCTTCCCGCGCTTTCACCCACACGACCGGATACGTGCACGGGATATCCGGGAACTCGAACTGATCGATGCAAGCCTTGGCGTCCTCGGGTTTCTGGGTCGCGGGATCATACAAAGGTGCCATGTATTTCGCGCCGCAGATGCGCTCGAACCGCGGATTGGCATACGTGATCCTCTGTTGGTCGAGCTTCGTCTGGCATTGCTCCGGTGTGAGAGGATGTCGTGTGATCGCAGGGTTGCCCTGTCCGATGATGGGCGAGCCTGCGAAAATCGCCCTGATCCGTTCCATCTGCTGGGCGTTGAGCCCATGTACCTCCTGCAGCTCCCGCAGCAACTCCGCATTGCGCTGTGCGAGGGTCGTTTGTGCCGCAACCGGCGCGCTCCACAATGCTACGGCGCATATCAATGCGATTCTGCCGGTCCCCATGAGATCCCTCGTGCGGAAGTCGTGCCGGGGTACTAAAATGCGGCTTCGACGCCGTCCGCACTATCCGTAGTTCCACCGACGCATGGGCCACTCTGCATCCTACCGTGCGGAGGATTTATGAAGAAACCCACCTGCCTCGTGGCAGTGCTCGACCGTGGCAGTGCGGCGTCGGCGACCTGGTCGAGCAGCAGCGTCAGGTCGAATACCTTGCCGGGATTGATTTTTTACCCCAGGCCCGCTCGATCAATTCGGGCAGAAAGCGCCGTACCGGGGGGCAGGGTCGCTGTGCAGGTGCACGCGCGCTTCCGGGTAATAAACTGCGGGCCCGCGGTGCTCGGCGTCAATGCCCGGGAGAAGACGAACTAGCCGCAAGATAGTACGTGTTTGCCACTATGCCTTTTCGATTCCATTGCCTCGCGCTTACCGAAGCTGTAGGTCAAGCGCAGGACCATATTGATATTTCCACGTATACCCGGCGTTCGCCGCCAGACGAAAACTAGCGCTACTGCAAAGCGAACAAAGGATCGAGGCGGGCACCTGTAAGCGCAAAGACGTGCTCGCGGCGAGGCGCACGAGAGCATCTTGAGTTCCACTCGAGTGCAGGCACCCATCGTCGAGCTTGCCTTCGACGGGGGTGCCTATGAGCTTGGCGCAGCTGATGATCGGGCCATCAGCGTAATGCGCTTACGGAAGTCTTTCGGTTGAGTGAGGTGTCACGTGAGCAAGAATGTATCCCGGCGTGCGTTTCTCCAAAGCTCCGCCCTGACGACTGCGGTGACCACCCTGGCAGGAGCCGCCGCCGTGGCCACGCAGACTTCGGCGCACACCGCCGCTTCGAAGCCCAGGGAGGTGGGACCGGAACCGACTCCCGTCACGTTCGTCATCAACGGGTCGGCGTCCACGCTCATGATCGAGCCGCGCATGACCCTTGCGCAGGTCCTGCGTGAAACCGCGGGACTCACGGGTACCAAAATTGCGTGCGACCGTGGTGCCTGCTCCGCGTGCACCGTTCTGCTCGACGGTGCGCCTGTCAACTCTTGTATGTTGCTGGCCGTCGAGGCTGCCGGCCACGAGGTCACGACCATCGAGGGGCTCGCCTCGGGCGAGGAGTTGCATCCCGTTCAAGCCGCCTTCATCGAGCACGACGCTCTGCAGTGCGGCTACTGCACTCCAGGTATGGTCATTAGCTGTGCGGCCCTGCTGGCGCGCGTCAAGGACCCGACACCCGAGGATGTCAAAGCAGCAATCAGCGGTCACCTCTGTCGCTGCGGGACATATCCCCATGTCATCACTGCAACTGTTGCCGCGGCCAAGGCACGCGCGGAGCAATCATGACCAACACGATCTCGGACGGGTCCCGCACGGAGACCTTTCCATACGGTATCGGTAGTGTCGGCCTGCAGAAGGTGGTGCGGCGGATTCCCGCCGGAGAGCCGCCTGCTCTGCCGGTGAACCCGGAGCTGAAGGTCATCGGTAAGTCCGTGCCCCGGCACGACGGGCGCGAGAAGGTCACGGGCGCGATTCGCTACACCGTAGATATCGCGCTGCCTGGCATGCTGTATGGGCGAATCCTGCGCTCGAGCTATCCGCATGCGGCGGTCCGCAACGTCGACGTTTCCATGGCGACCAGGCACCCGGGGGTGCGCGCAGTGTTGGTCGTCACGTCTCCAGATGTACACGGGAGCTCGATTGTGCGCTATGTCGGTGCGCCTGTTGCGGCAGTCGCGGCTGTTTCACAGGCGGCCGCGGATGAGGCGCTACGGCTGATCGATGTCGACTACGAGCCGCTCTCGTTCGTCGTCGACCTGGATGACGCGCGCGCGCCAGATGCGCCCGCTCTCTTTGACAAAGAATCTGCGCCGCGCAGTGCCTATCCGGGAGTTCCGGGACCCGAGCAGATCCAGCTCGAGGGGAATGTGTGGGGACCCGCGAGCACGGGGCGCGGCGATGTCGCCCAGGGATTTTCCCGAGCGGACGTTACTCTCGAGGCCGAATACCGCACCCAGGTACAGACACATTGTTGCATGGAGCCTCACGCCATTGTCGCGGATTGGCGTATGGACGGCCTCACCGTATACATGTCGACACAGTTCACAGCTGGTGTGCGCCATGAGCTGGCGGAGACATTCGGTCTGCCTCTGAGCCGCGTGCGTGTCGTCGTGGACGGCATGGGCGGCGGGTTCGGGTCCAAGACGATGTTGGGTACTTACGGGCGCATCGCTGTTGGATTGTCACGTCGCGCGCGTGCCCCGGTACGGCTCGTCCACGAGCGCGCGGAAGAGCAGATGGACACCGGCAACCGGCCCGGCACCTGGCAACGCTTGCGCATCGGTGCCAGGCGCGATGGGTCGCTGACCGCAATTTCCTTGCTCAGCTACGGAACTGCCGGCGTGGCGCTCGGCGGCGGCGTAGGCAATGTCGCCGATGCGCTCTACATCTGTTCCAATGTCGAGACTACACAGTACGACGTATTCACCAACGGCGGACCGGGCTGCGCAATGCGCGCTCCCGGCAACGTGCAAGGCGCCTGGGCCATGGAACAGTCGATCGACGACCTCGCCGAGCGCTTGTCCATCGATCCTCTCGTGCTGCGCGACCATATCGATGCAAGCTTGGTACGGCGCGAAGAGCGTCGAATTGGCGCAGAACGAATCGGTTGGCAGCGACGGCGGGCCCCTGGAGCGGACGCCGGACCCGTCAAGCGCGGCCTGGGCATGGCCCAATCGATCTGGGGTGCCAACGTGCAGACCAATTCATCGTGCGAAGTGCGTGTGCTGCGCGATGGTTCCGTCGAAGTACTCTCCAGCGTTCAGGACATCGGTACCGGCATCACCACCGTGCTCGCCCAGGTCGTTGCCGAGGTCATGGGATTGCGGCCGGCGGATGTTGCGGTACGCATCGGGGATACGGATTTTCCCGCTGGCCCGCCGTCCCATGGCAGTCGCACGACAGCGTCCATCACGCCGCCGGCCCGGACGGCCGCCTGGCGCGTCCTGCGCATGTTGTTTGAATCGATCGCGCCCGCGCTCGAGGCCGGCCCCGATGA
>DASZVD010000324.1:0-12391 GCA_035547375.1 Steroidobacteraceae bacterium | reverse complement strand
CAGACACCGACGAAGTTCGGCGTGCAGGTCGAGGGCGTCGACATGAGCAAACTGATTCTCGCTGGCGCGAGTCCACGCGGCATCATGTCGCTGACCCGGGCCGCTCGAGTGGTTGCCTGGATTGCTGGCAGAGACTACCTGACACCCGACGATGTGCGAGGCGTGGCGCCCGCTGTACTGGGGCATCGCGTGTTCTTCACGCCGGTCTACGAATTGCGCCGCGCGCAGATTGCAGACGCGCTGGTTGCGCAGATTCTGGACAAGGTGCCGACCCCGCGCTGACGATGGACGCTCCACGGGAGTTCCATTATCGCCTGTCCGGCCGGGCCAGCGGCCAGCGGCCCGGATCGCATCGGGGTTTGAACATCGGTGCGGGACAGGAATTCGTCGCGCACATGAGCCTCTTCGATCGTCCGGACCCGCGTCGCCTCGATCTGCGGGCGAGCCTGCGCGCACTGAACGACGATTGGCTGGTTCGAGTCAACTGCCAGCGCACCGGCGTCGCCGTACGCGCGATAGTCGACGTCTCTGCATCGATGAGCTTCGGCAGCTCCCGCCCGAAGTTGCACGTCGTCGCCGATTTCGTCGAAGCCCTGGGCTCGAGCGCCTTCCGGGTCGGCGATGCCGTTGGCATGCTGGCGTTCGATCAGGCCGAGCGCGCCGACTTGTTCGTCCCCGCCCGCCTGAGTCGGGGGATGGGCAGCGTCATGTCAGAGCTGCTGCGAAGTGTCGGGAAAACCCCCGCCGGCCACGCTCGTGCCGCGGGCGCTCCCCGCGCTGCTCGCGCAGCCGACTCCGCTCGTGTTGCCGGCGCCGCTCGTGCCGATGGGCTACCCCGTGCTGACAGACTGACCCGTGCTGATGGACTAACCCGCGCTGACGGACTGACCCGCGCTGACGGGCTCGAAGAAGCCGCATCCCATTTGACCGGGCAACACGGTCTCGTCTTCATCGTCTCCGACTTCCACTGGCCCCTCGCGCGGCTCGATGTATCGCTGGATCTCCTGGCGCACGCGGCCGTTGTCCCGATCGTGATATGGGATCCCGTGGAAGTTGAGCCCCCCGAACGGAATGCGTTGGCTGCGCTGCGCGATGCCGAGACGGGTGCTCGCCGGACGCTCTGGTTGCGGCCCACGCTACGCCAACAATGGCGGGACGCGGTCGCTCACCGCCGTATCGAGATCGTCAACTACTTTGCCGCCCGGGCGATTCGGCCGTTCTTCATCGAAGGCGCTTTCGATGCCGATGCGCTGTCGCGATATTTCTTCGAAGGGGATGCCCGATGATCTCCCTTCTCCGTGTCGCTGCCTCGTCGTCGGTGATCGCTGTCGAGCGGGTGGTCGCCTGGTTGGCCGGCCGGTTGACCGTTGTTGCCCGGTCGGCCGTTACCCCCGCGGTGGTCTGGGCTGCCGGGGCGATCGTTGGAGCGCAACCGACAATGGCTGCTCGAGCCGCGGGCCCGCCCGGGCGATCCGAGGCGATCGTCGAACAGCCGCGCGGCACGGGCTACTTCGTAGGCGACCTTCTGGAGCAGCGGGTCCTGCTCGAAAGTGCCGGACACTCTGTTACCGCGAAGCCGCCATCTCCGGGCCGCGTGAGTGCCTGGTTCGAGCGTCGTCGCGTGTCCGTCGTGAAAGACTCTTCCTTGCGGCGCTGGCTCGTCATCGAATACCAGGTGCTCAACGCGCCCTCGAAGCTCGCGACCGTGACCCTGCCTTCGTGGCGACTGGCTTTGGTGGAACCGGCCGGGCCTTCACCGGCCGGATCGCCTGCATCGGCCGAACCGCCCGCGTCGGCCGAACCGCCTGCATCGGCCGAACCGCCTGCACCTGCTGGAGCGCCTGCACCGGCCGGATCGCTGTTGATCCCCGCTGCCTCCATCAACGTCGCGCCACTCAGTCTGCCCGGCACGCCCGAGCAGGTTGGCGTGCGCGACCTGCGGCCGGATCGGTTGCCGCCGCTCGTCTCCATTGCGCCAATGCGGCGGCAGATTTTATATTCAACGGCCGCGCTGATCTGCGTGCTGTTGGCGTGGTTTGCGTGGACGACGTGGCGCAACAGGCGCGCGCTGGCGTTGCAGCCTTTCACTCGCGCTCTGTCGGAAATACGCCAACTCGATGGACATGATTCCCGTGTGTGGCAAATACTGCACCGTGCGTTCGATGAAACGGCGGGTCGCGTAGTCCAGACCGCGACCGTGTCGACCCTGTTCGATCGAGCGCCGCACCTCGCTCCCTTGAAGCCGCAGATCGAGCAGTTCTATGCTCAGTCGAGCCTGCGGTTCTACGCGCCAGCTGCGACCCCTGGCCCGACCGCTGGTCCGACCCCTGGCACGTCCCCTGGCACGTCCCGTGGCGCGACCTCTGTCAGTGTCCCAGTCCCGACAGCGGCCACCGCCGCATCGGTCCGTGCTCCCGCCGTACCGGAGCTTTCTCCCCAGGCTCTGTGCAGGGAGCTGCGTCGCATCGAGAGGCGCTACGAATCATGAGCCCCGCTCTCGATTTCACGCACCCGTGGGCCCTGTTGCTGCTCCCGTTAGCGGTGTTGCCTTTGCTCCGCGCACGCTCGGATGCCTTGTTGTTCTCACATCTGCCCTGGCTGCCTGCCGACCGCGCGGGCGCGGTTGCCGGGTGGGTGCATCGTGCGTGCGGTGTTCTGGCGATCGCCAGCATCGTATTGGGTCTGGCGGGACCCGAGAGACCACAGACGCAAGTGCTGCGAACCGGACGCGGGGCGGAGATCGTGGTGCTCATCGATCGCAGCCGGAGCATGGATCAGCGAATGCTGCCGAGTGATTGGCGCACGATAGATCCGATCATTCGCACCCAGCAGTCGTGGAACCGAGGTCCTCAGAAGAGTAAGACGGCGCGCGAGCTGCTCTCCAGGTTCGTCGCGCAGCGGCCGGATGATCGGTTCTCGCTCATGTTCTTCAGTGGCGGGCCGCTTTCCGTGGTTCCGTTCACCCAGCACGGTGAGGTCGTGCAGGCGGGCATCACGGCCGGCGGCACCGGGCCTGGCCTCTCGAGCACGGATGTCGGCCGGGCCTTGCTCGCTGCCATCGCGGAGTTCGATGCCCGTGATTACACAGGCAGTCGCGCGATCGTGCTGGTGTCGGATGGCGGCGCGCAGCTCGATCCGCCGACCCGCCGCCGGATTGCCGCGGGCCTGGCCCGAAATCGGGTCGCGCTCTATTGGCTCTATCTGCGCTCCATAAACGGGGCGAGCCTCGATTCCAACGACCCCGACGCGGGAGCGGTCGCGGAGGTCGCGATGCATCGCTTCTTCCAGAGCATGGGCACGCCCTATCGTGCGTATGAGGCTGCGGAGCCCAAGGAGCTGGCCCAGGCCGTCGTGGATGTCGGCCGGCAGCAAAACCTGCCGCTGGATTATTTCGAGCGCATTCCTCGCCGTGAGTACCGCCATATGTGTTTTGCGGTCGGCGCACTCGGGTGCCTGGTACTCCTGGCGTTCGGTGCCGTGCAGTTGCGGAGTTGGTCTTGAGACGGCTGCAGGGGCATATGCTCTTCGGGCTCGCTGCCGCGACCGTTGCGCTGGTGACGGTCGGGGAGGTCGTGCATCTCCAGCACGTGCGTCAGATCAACGCGGCGATCACAGAGTGGCAGGACGAGGTCGCTCTCGTGCCCGAGGGTAGACTGGCGCGTGCGGTCTCCTTGTCGAAATCGGATTACGACGGCGCGCTGGCCGCCTACAAGGCGATCATTCAGGCGGACCGGGAGGATCTGCGCCGGATCGCGCTCTACGATCTCGGCAACCTGCACCTGCGCCAGGCGCTCCGGGTGGGGCTGCAGGACGAGTCGCAGTCGCTGCCCCTGCTGGAGCTGGCGAAACAGAGTTATCGGGATGTGCTGCGCCGGGACCCGAATGACTGGGATGCCCGTTACAACCTGGAGCGTACGCTGCGTCTCGCACCTGAGGACGACGAGGACAATGATGTCGATAACGGGCCACCGGACCCACGGGAGCACCAACGGTCGACGATTGCCGATCCGCGGATGGATCTGCCGTGATCGGCCTCGCGGGTCGTCTTCCGGATCGCTCCTCCGGCGCTGCTCTGATTGCGCTGCTGTTCCTGACGATTGCGATCTTCCTGCCGCCTTTCGAGGTGCCTCGCGCCACCTACGACTATCTTGTCGTGTTCGACATCACACAGAGCATGAATGTCGAGGACTACGAGCTCGACGGGGCGCCTGTCAGCCGCCTGACGTTTGCCCGCGCGGCCGTGCGGCGGACCCTCCACGAACTGCCCTGCGGGTCGCGGGTGGGTTGGGGCATTTTTACGGAATACCGGACGCTGGTGCTGCTCGCGCCGATCGAGGTCTGCGAGAACTACAACGACCTGTTGGCCTCACTCGACAGGATCGACGGCCGCATGCGCTGGGCCAATGCCAGCCAGATCAGCAAGGGCCTGTTCTGGGCGATGCGCGGGGCTCGCGACCTGGGCGGCCGGCCCAAGGTGCTGTTTCTGACGGACGGTCAGGAGGCGCCGCCGGTGGTGGGGGAGGGCTTGCCGCTCTTCGACGATCTGACGCGCGGACAGGTCGGCGGCTGGCTCATTGGCGTGGGAGGCTATGCGCCGCGCCCGATTCCGCGGACCGACGCCGACGGGCGCCCCATGGGCTTCTGGCATGCCGACGAGGTGGTCCAAAGAGACACGCCAGCAGGCGGTTCGGCGGCAACGGCCAGCCACGAGCAGTTGTCGGAAGTCCGTGAGCCGTATTTGCGCAAGCTTGCGCACCAGGTGGGTTTCGAGTACCTGCACTTGGGTGACGTGGGCTCGATCCGCACGGCCATGCTGCATCCTGCTTTCGCCGAGCGCCGGCCCGCGCCGACCGACTTCTCCTGGGTCGCCGCCATTGCGGCCCTCATCGCGCTCGTCGTGGGGCTCGTACGCGCTCCACGTTGAGGTTTTCGTTTAGGATACGCGCCCGGTCTCAAGTCGCTGCAGATGAATGGCGCACGCGCGCCGAAGGAGCGGTCTTCGATGCGATCGAGCGTGCGCCGTGCTCTGAATCCCGAACCCCGTGCTCTGAAACCCAGACTCCGTATTCTGAAATCCGCACTGGCGACCCTTGCCGCCGTGGCGGGAAGCTGCATATTCCCAACGCTGACGATTGCCGCCGCTCCTCACAACGTCATCATCTTCGTTGCGGACGGATTGCGTCACGATTCGGTGAACGCAAAGGACGCGCCGACTTTGTTCGCGCTGCGTGAGCGCGGTGTGCATTTCACGAACAGTCATTCGCTGTTTCCGACGCTGACGACGCCGAACGCGTCGGCGATTGCGACCGGTCATTACTTTGGCGACACGGGCGATTTCAGTAACACCGAGTACGTGGGCTACCCGGTGTTCAATCACGGCGACTTCGGCAAGACGGCCGGCACGCCGACCCCTTTCCTGGAAAATGACCTCGTGCTGGGTGATCTCGCCGCGCACGTTGCGGGCGGCAACTTCCTGAACGAGGAGTCGTTGCTGGCGCTGGCGCGTCGCCACGGCTTCAACACCGCGGCCATCGGCAAACAAGGTCCTGTTGGGATCCAGGATGCCACTCAGCTCAAGCCTGTCGGGGGGCGCTTCGTGCCTCCCCAGACCCTCATTCTCGATGACAGCACCGGCAGTCCGGGCGGAGTGCCTCTGGGCGCCGAGATGCAACAGGCGCTCGAGGCGGCAGGCCTCGGTCATGCGCCGACGGCGCGCGAGCAGCCGGCCGGGACGGCGAGCACACCGGGAACGCTTGCGGCGAATGTCGGGCAGCAGAAGTGGTTCGCCGATGCCGCCACGAAGGCTGTCCTGCCGATGTTCGCGCGCAACGGCCGTCCCTTCGTGCTGCTCCTCTGGTCGCGTGACCCCGACGGGACTCAACACAACGAGGGCGACAGCCTCAACCGTTTGCAGCCGGGTATCAATGGCGTTACTTCGCATGCCGCGATAGCCAATGCGGACGCCAATCTGCGGCAGCTGCTCGATTACCTCGATGCGAATCCGGCACTGCGGGACACGACGGATGTGTTCGTCACGTCGGATCATGGGTTCGCCACCATCAGCCGGTATGAAATCGATGTCACCGGTCACGGCAGCCAAAGCTATTCCACGACGTTCACGTACACCGACTCGAACGGCAAGCCCGATGTCGTGTCCGGCTGGCTGCCGGCGGGTTTCCTCGCCATCGATCTCGCGCACGCCCTGAAGCTGCCCTTGTTTGACCCGAATACGCAGGACCCCGGGGTGACCCATTACCTGCCCGTCGATCCCACGAGGCCCTCATCGGCGACATCGCGGCAGCACCCCGCTTCGGGCAACGGCCTGCTGGGGGGCACCGGTGCCGTGCAGGATGTGACGGACGCGCAGGTCATCGTCACGGTGAGCGGGGGGACCGACCTCATCTTTCTAACACGACGTGACCGCAAGCTCGCCGGCCGGATCCTGGCCTTCCTGGCACAGCAGGATTACGTCGGCTGCCTGTTCGTGGATCCGTCATTCGGCTCTTTTCCCGGTGCGCTGCCTTTGACGGCGGTGTCGCTCGATGGGTCGGCCAGGATGCCCAGGCCGACGATCGTCGTCAGCTTCAAGAGCTTCCTGCTGACACCCGGCGACCTGCTCTCGGCCGTCCAGGTCAGTGACGCAACATTGCAGGAAGGTCAAGGCACGCACGGCGGCTTCGGTCGCGACAGCACGTTCAATAACATGGTCGCGATCGGACCGGACTTCAAACAGGGGTTCGCCGACGCCATGCCGGTCAGCAATGCGGACATCGCACCCACGATAGCGCACGTGCTGGGCCTCGACTTGCCCAGTGTCGGTAAGCTGCGTGGACGGGTGCTCGTCGAAGCGCTGGCCGGCGGGCCGGACACGCTGCCCTTTCGGCGTGCGAGCCTGGTTTCGGCGCCCACCGCCGCCGGCTTCCGGACGGTGTTGACGTATCAGGAGCTGCAGGGGCGGCGTTATTTCGATTCGGCTCGTTTCGAGAAGCGGTGAGACCTTGCACCCGGCCGGCACCGTGCCGCGCGGTCAAGATTCTCGCGAGGGGCTCGTTTCCGCGCTGCACTTCTATGGTGCAGCGTTCTTTCTACTATGCTTCTTTTGGTGCATCCACACACCTCGCCTGAGCCGCTCGTTGCGGCACCGGGTCGCGTAAGCCGTTGAAAGCTGGAGCCCGCCGTGTCTGAAGGTCGATAACCGGACGTCGCAGGTCGCACGCATGGAATTTGCACGGCACACTCTCGCCCGGGAACATCTTTCCTCGAGTCACTGATGGCGATTGCATGAACGTACGGGCGCTGACTCCATCGACGGATCATGGCGCGGAGGATGACCGGGTCGCTCTGAGCAAGGAGGCGTTCAAACACGCTTTCTTCGATAACCTGTTCTACGTGCAGGGCAAGACGCCTGCGCTCGCGACCCGGCACGACTATTACATGGCACTGGCCTACACGGTGCGCGATCGCATGTTGCAACGGTGGATCAGCACCGCGGAGGCCTACACGACCCACGGCTCACGCACGGTGGCCTATCTCTCCGCCGAATTCCTGATGGGCCCGCACCTCGGCAACAACCTCGTGAACCTGGGGATTTACGACGAGGTTCGCGCGGCCGTCGGCGAGCTCGGTCTGGACTTCACCGAGCTGCTCGCCTGCGAGGATGAGCCCGGGCTGGGCAACGGCGGCCTGGGACGCCTGGCCGCGTGTTTCCTCGATTCCATGGCCACGCTGGAAATCCCCTCGATCGGCTATGGCATCCGCTATGAGTTCGGCATCTTCCAGCAGGAGATCGTCGACGGCTGGCAGGTCGAGCGCACCGACAAGTGGCTCCATTTCGGCAACGCCTGGGAGATCTCGCGGCCGGAGTGGGCGGTCGAGGTGAAGCTCGGCGGCTGCACCGAGAGTTACACGGACCACGAAGGTCGCGCGCGCGTGCGCTGGGTGCCGCACCGGATCGTGAATGGCGTGCCGTATGACACCCCGATCCTCGGCTACCGTGTCAACAATGCGAATACCCTGCGCCTGTGGCGCGCCGAAGCGCCCGAATCGTTCGATTTCGGGGCCTTCAACAGCGGCGATTATTACGGTGCGGTGAATCAGAAGGTCGTCTCGGAGAACCTGAGCAAGGTGCTCTACCCGAACGACGAGGGGCTGAAGGGCAAGGAGCTGCGGCTCGAGCAGCAGTATTTCTTCGTCTGCTGCTCGCTGCAGGACATGCTGCGCATCCTGCGCGTGCAGCAGTTCTCGATCACGCGCTTCCATGAGAAGTTCGCCGTCCAGTTGAACGACACGCACCCGTCGATCGCCGTAGCCGAGCTCATGCGTTTGCTGGTCGATGAGCACGCCGTGGATTGGGATACCGCCTGGTCGATCACGCGCAAGACGTTTGCGTACACCAACCACACGCTGTTGCCCGAGGCGCTCGAGCACTGGCCGATCGCGGTGTTTGCGAAGATCCTTCCGCGGCACCTCGAGATCATTTACGAGATCAATGCGCGATTCCTGGACGAGGTGCGCATCCGTTTCCTCGGTGACGATGCGCGCATCGCGCGCATGTCCCTGATCGATGAGAACGGCGGCCGCTATGTGCGCATGGCTCACCTGGCCTGCGTCGGCAGTCATGCCGTGAACGGCGTGGCCGACCTGCACTCACAGCTCATCAAGCAGAGCCTGTTGAAGGACTTTTATGACCTATGGCCGGAGAAGTTCAGCAACAAGACCAATGGCGTGACGCCGCGCCGCTGGCTGGCACTCACCAACCCACGGCTCGCAGGGCTCATCTGCGAGGCGATCGGCGCCGGGTGGGTCAAGGACCTCAGCCGCATCGCCGAGCTCGAGAGATTCGCCGACGATGAGTCTTTCCAACGCAGCTGGCGTGAGATCAAGCGCGCCAACAAGGAAGACCTCGCGGTACTGGCTCGCGACCGCACCGGCGTGTCGACGGACCCTGATTCCCTGTTCGACGTCCAGGTGAAGCGCATCCACGAGTACAAACGCCAGCTCCTCAACGTCCTGCACATCATCTCCCTGTACCACCGCATCAAGTCGGACGCCCGCTTCGATCCGCTGCCGCGCACGTTCATTTTCGGCGGCAAGGCGGCGCCCGGCTATCACGCCGCCAAGCTGATCATCAGGTTGATCAATGCGGTGGGCGAGGTGGTCAACCGCGATCCCCAGGTGCGGGACCGGTTGAAGGTCGTGTTCCTGCCGAACTTCAACGTGAAGAACGGCCAGCGCGTCTATCCGGCCGCGGACCTGTCGGAGCAGATCTCCACCGCCGGCAAGGAGGCCTCGGGCACGGGCAACATGAAGTTCTGCATGAACGGAGCCCTGACGATCGGTACGCTCGACGGCGCCAACATCGAGATTCGCCGCGAGGTGGGAGAGGAGAACTTCTTCATGTTCGGCCTGACGGCCGCGGAGGTCGAGGCGTTGCGTCGCGACGGCTATCGCCCGGCCGCCTGCTACGAGAGCAATCCCGGATTGCGCCAGGTCATCGACCTGATCCGCGAAGGCTTCTTCTCGCGCGGTGACGTGGCGCAATTCCGCCTCATCGTCGACCACCTGCTCAACTGGGATACCTACATGCTGCTGGCCGACTTCCAGTCCTATGTCGACTGCCAGGAGCAAGTGTCCCGGGCATATGAGGACGAGCGGCATTGGAGCCGGATGTCCATCCTGAACGTCGCGCGCTCGGGGGCGTTCTCTTCAGACCGCACCGTGCAGGAGTACGCCAACGAGATCTGGTGCGTCCCGCGCGTTCCGATCCGCCTCCTGTCGCAAAAGGATCTGAGCTTCGGTTTGCTTTAGGCGCGGCCCCCGGCGGGCCCGCTTCCGGGGAGTCGCTTGACGGTGACGGCGCGTGGGATCTAGTCTATTTGGCTCAAAGTCGCCTGCGGCGCTTTGAGCGGACACTACTTCGTCGTTCGCCGGCAAAGAGCGCGGTCTTTGCCGGCTGCGCCGCTGCAGACCTCGGGCGTGTCGAGTGTCAACATGCCCTAGTGTGCCCGTGCAGCTGAACAGCGACCGGAGCCTTCAAAATGCGTGCCGCCGTCTATCACGGCCGCCAGGACCTGCGGCTGGAAGAGGTCCCCGAGCCTGCCGCGGGCGCGGGCGAAGTGAAGCTGAAGGTGCTCTACAACGGCATTTGCGGCAGCGATCTGCACGAATACTACGACGGACCGATCACCACTCGCGCGGAGATCCCTCACCCGCTGACCGGGGTCAGGAATCCCGTCATTCTCGGCCACGAGCTGTGCGGCGAGGTGCTCGACGTCGGCTCCGGCGTGGACGGTCTCGAGCCGGGCGACCGGGTGGCGGTCGAGCCGGTCGAAACCTGCGGCCACTGCCTCTACTGCAACTCTGGACAATACAATCATTGCGGCCTGTTGGCTTTCCACGGCTACAACCGCAGTGGCGGCGGGCTGGCTCAGTTTACCGTCGTGCGCAGATCGATGGCTCACAAGCTGCCGCGAAACCTGACTCCCGTGCAGGGCGCGCTCATCGAGCCCATGGCGATTGCCTGGCGCACCGCTGATCGCTGTCATGTGGAGGCTGGCCAGACTGCCGTTGTTCACGGTGGAGGCCCCATCGGGATCGGCGTCTACTTCACTCTCCGACGTCGTGGTGTTCGCGTCATCATGAGCGATCCCTCACCCACGCGGCGTGCGGTTCTCAAAGCTCTGGGCGTTCCAACTGTTCTCGATCCGAGCGACGGCAAGGTGGTGACGGCGATCAAGGATCTGACGGGTGGCCGTGGGGCGGATGCTTCGATCGATGCCGCGGGAGTGCCCGCCGCTTTTCAAGCGGCCCTCCGCGGAACCTCGGTCGACGGAAACGTGGTCGTGGTGGCGATCCATACGCGTCCTCTGGAGATCGGTCCCATGGACATCCTGATGTCGGAAACCCGGATCACCGGCGTGGCGCTGTCGTGCAACGCTTTCCCGAGCGTGATTCAGGAAATGGCGGCCGGCGCCTATCCCACGGCGGGTTGGGTGGAGACGATTCCGTTCGACGGGCTCATCCGGGACGGCTTCGAGAGACTCCACCGCCAGGAAGGCACGAAAATTCTGGTGGATGTCAGTACGGCCGGGGCGGCTTGCGCACATTGATCTCGATTTTCAAGCCGTTCGGATCTTCCAGGAACAGCTGACGCAGATCTGCGCCGGGAACGTCATTGCGCGCCGGTCTGACACCATGACGCTCGAGCCTTTCGACGACCTCATCGTAGTCGTGGGCGTTGAATGCGATGTGATCGAGCGGCCCCGTCCCGGGAGCGCGTGAGGAAACCGGCACACCCTGCTCCAGGGAGTGCGCGGTATAGCTTTTCCATTCGGCAATGTGAATACAGGGAGTGTCGCCGACGTACACCCAGTAGCCGGGAAAGCCCAAGGGGGGCCTGAAGCCGACGTGCATCCCCAGCGCCTGGACGTAGAAGTCCCGGGTCGCCTCGATGTCGTCCGTCAGGACCAGATAATGTTCCAGCTTCGTCAGCGGCATCGCGACACCTCGCGCTCGAGGATACTGCAGCGTATCCCCACGCAGGCTCCCGGGATAGTGGGTGCGCTGTGGGCACAGCGGGAATTCGCTGGCAAGCGAGGCAGTATTGCCAACATCCGAATGGGTGGTGCAGATTGACAGGCGCAACCGAAATCCAACGACTTGCGGACGCCTCACCATGAGATCCCCAGTGGACCGCCGGAAATTTCTCGAGACCACCGGCGTGCTGACAGGCTTGCTCGCGGCGGGGAGCCCGCTCCTGTCATTCGCTCCTTCACGCGTCTGGGCGGTGGACCTGACTTCGTTGACGAGCGCGGAAGCCGCGACTCTCATGGCAGCCGTGCGCACGATCGCGCCACACGACACTCTCGAGGACGCGGCCTACGCGGTCGTCATCGGCTCACTCGACAAGGCGGCCGGACAGGACGCGCGGCTTCGAAAGCAACTCGAGGAGGGCGTTGCAGGTCTTGGCGCGGGGTTCGCGCAGGCTCCCGAGAGCGAGCGCGTCGCGGCTCTGCGCCGCATCGAGCCGGGTCCCTTCTTCCAGGACCTGCGTACACAGACCCTGCGGGTGTTGTATGCGACGCCGTTGGCTTACGCCCACTTCGGATATGAAGGTGAGGCCTTCTCGAAGGGCGGCTACCTTTTTCGCGGCTTCAACGATTTGCGCTGGCTGCCGGAGGTTCCGCAGAGTGACAGTGGGCCGGTGCCGGCGCGATGACCCTCATCGAGCACAATGACGACGGCGCGGTCGTCATCATCGGATCCGGCGCGGGCGGCGGGACGTTGGCCCATGAGCTGACGCGCCGGGGTATCAAGGTCGTGCTGCTCGAGGCCGGCAAACGCCAGTCCCTCGCCACCTTCTCGCAGGTCCCCGGTGAGGCGTTCGGCCAGC
>DASZVD010000323.1:0-17249 GCA_035547375.1 Steroidobacteraceae bacterium | reverse complement strand
TGGCGAAGCGGGGATTCTTGTCCTGAACCGGCCTGCCGCCGGGTCCCTCGGGCGCGCACAGGATGGCATCGTACTCGAGCGCCTGCGCGTGCAGGTTCGCTTCCGTGTTGGCACAGTCGGCCACATTGCGGTTGGTCACCAACACGACGCGGCCGTGCAGCTCATCGCGCACGGTGTGCAGGAACGCGACCGCACCCGGCAAGGCGACCGCGCGCCGGTCGCTGACCCACGCCGACCACGTGGCAGCGGAATATTGAGCCCCTGTGACCGCCAGGCGCGCCTGGTATTCGGAGTTGTCGAGAATGGTTTCATCCACGTCGAGAATGACAGCCCAGGTATTGGCGGCGTGCCCCTGTGCGAGGGCGCGCACGGCGCCGGCGGCTTGAGCGTATATCTGGGTGTACAGGGCGCGCCGCTCCGCGGAATTGCGGAACCAGTGCAGCTCGAGGGGCACGCCGCCGCCGTGCACGGATACCTGCACCTGCTGAGGCGGCGGTGTGTCGCCGTGCCCTGCGCCACTTTGTTGTGGAACGACGCTGCACGCTGCCAACAATAAGGCGGGGACGAAGCTGCTCAGATGTCTCATCGCTCATATCCACTGCACGGCTCGATACGATTGTCTCACTTGTGCCGGGCGGGGCGCTTCTTCCCGGGTGCGCTCCCGCGCTTGCTTTTGGGCGGGCGCTTGCGCCGAGCCGTGCCGGGCACGAACGGCTTGGCCTTGTTCCGCCAATCCGCCAGGAACACCTTCTCATAATACTGAGCGATTCCGGCGTGCTCGATGATCACACCGGCGTCCCGGTTGGCGGACACTCCGGCGGGTGAGAAGTTCTGGCTGCTGACCACGACGATCGTCGAGTCGACCACGAACCCCTTGTTGTGCACGTTGGGTTGCAGCGAAAGATTCGCCGTGAGGTCCACTCCGACGGCCTTCATTTTCTCGGCCCACTTCTCACCGTACTGCTGGCTGACGATGAGCCTCACCTCGACGCCGGCCTGGATGCGCTGCGCAATCGCCTCGAGCAGTTGCTCGTAGCTGTCCCCTGTCCCGCTGGAGGACTCGATGTATTGCAGCTGCGCGTACAGGCTGCGCTGCGCACTCTTGATGAGCGCCGTCATGTGGCTCAGGTATTGGCCCGTATCCGGCTGCCCGGGCAGCTTGTCCGGGGTGAGGAGTGGCGTGATCTTCACGGTCACGTCGGCGAACACCTGCTTTGCAACGAGGGGCGCGGCGGCGGCCGGCAACGGCGGCGGGGACGGAGGATTGCGCTCGAGGGCGAGCTTCGATTGCGCAAACGCGGCGGCCGCCCGGTCTTGAGCTGATGGCGTCCCCTGGAATTGCCGGGCCGAGCGGAAATCCTGATCCAGGTAGGCGGCGAAGGTCTGCGCCAGGCCGCGGTCCGCGATGATCACGTGCCAATCCCGGTCCTGCGTCGGCGGCGGGGATTGCAGATCGGGCTGGTTGCTGTTGTTCAGGTTGCCGCTCGACAGCCACAACGCCTGGCGGTCCCGCACGATGACCTTGATGTGGTAGGCGGAGGGAAAGATCCAGCTCGTGACCATCGGGCTCGACCGGTCGAGGGCCCACTCGATCCGCGCCCGCTTGCCGAGGCTCCCCTCGAGCCGTTCCACCGTGGTCGGGTCCGATTGATTGGCGGTGGGGTTGAGAGCCGGATCATCCAGCACCATCTGCAGTGTCCTGGCGCCTCCCAACACCTGTTGGAAAGTCTGCAGAATCGGGCCTGACGTGAAGTCATACATGCCGATGACCAGCGACTGCCGTGTGCCCGCGAGAAAGCTCCGCAGTGTCGTCAATCCCGCATCGGGGCTGACGTGCGCCGTGACAGTGGTGGTCACAGTCACCGGGTCGAGCGGAACGTTCGCGGGCACGTAGCTCTGTTGCTGCTTGGTCGGGAGCGCGAGAGAGGCGCTCTTCCGCGCGGACTGCCCTTTCCGGTTCGGCGAGACTTCCACCACCGGCCGCAGGAGCTTCCCGCCGGGCATCTCCCGCTCGAGCGGCCACGTCGGCTCACGGTCCTCGGGGCGCGCATACGCCATTGCCAGCGCCGCGTTGACGGGATCATGGGCACGCAATCGCTGGTAGGCGCTGCCTTCCCGAACGTCCACCGGAATGTTGTCGAGCCGGTCGGGCAGCATTTCGCCGCGCGGCACCTCGCTCGGAGCTTTTTTGGTGTGGACGGTGACGACGATCGCAGGCTTTCCGGTCAGCTGATGCCCGGCAATCTCATATCCAGGCCTGACCGTCAACACACCCGGCTGCCGCAGCCGCGGCAAATGCTTGCGGATGGCGCGATCGATGACCTGCGGCGCGGGAACCGACTTGGACGCCATGAGGAGTGCTCCTTCCTGGAATCGCGTTGCGGATCAACGGGAGGAAAGTCGTTGATGTCCACGGCACCCGAGCTTATCAGTTCCTCATTGCAACCGCGCTAGGATAGAGTCGCAAAGCCTGGCACGGCATCCAGGTCTCGTAAGGGGTGTCTCAATGAACAACAAGTATGACGCCATCATCCTCGGAGCGGGTCATAACGGCCTGACCTGCGGGGCATACCTGGCACGCGCGGGTCTCAAGGTTCTGGCGCTGGAGCGGCGGCACGTCGTCGGCGGAGCCGCGGTGACCGAGGAGGTCGTGCCCGGCTTCAAGTTCTCGGTATTCAGCTACCTGATGAGCCTGCTGCACCCCAAGGTCATCGCGGAGCTGGAGCTCGCCCGGTACGGCTATCAGGTGCTCCCCTCGACCGACATGTTCGCGCCCCTGCCGGGGAGCGACTATCTCGTCTTCGCGGACGACATCGCGAAGACTCAGCGGCACTTCGCGCGCTTCTCCGCCAGGGACGCGGCGATCTACCCGGAGTTCGACCGCTATCTGATGGATTCGGTGCGGATCATGCGCCGGCTGCTGTTGGAAACGCCACCGGACCCCTCCTGCCGGGACTGGCGCGCCTTCAAGGAGACGGCACGATTCCTGTGGCGCTACCGGCGGGTCGCGGGGAAATTGTTTCGCCTCATCGACCTGTTCACCATGAGCGCGGACGAATACCTCTCCGAGTGGTTCGAGCGCACGGAGATCCGGGCGGTGCTCGCCTACTATTGCGGCATCGGCACGTTCGCCGGCCCGAAGAGCCCCGGATCGGCCTACGTGGTGATGCACCACCTGATGGGCGAACATGCGGGCGCCGGCGGCTGGGGCTTCATCCGCGGCGGCATGGGCGCGATCAGCACGGCGATTGCCCGCTCCGCCACGGAAAAAGGCATGACGATCCGCACCGAGGCCGAGGTATCGGGTATCGACACGTCCAACGGGCGTGTGACCGGGGTGACCCTGCGCGACGGCACGCGTTACTACGCCGACATCGTCGCCAGCAATGTCTCCGCGAAGCTCACTTTCCTGAAGCTCCTCGACCGGAAGCAGCTGCCCGCCGAGTTCGTCCGGGACATCGAGACCTACCGCACCTTCTCGACGGCATTCAAGATCAACATCGCCTGCGAGCGCCTCCCGCGATACAAGGCCTTCGACAGCGGGAAATGCGGCATCCCCTACCCGACCTACACGCACATCGGACCGACCATCGACTATCTCGAGCGGGCTTACGATGACGCCAAGTACGGGGACATTTCGCGCAAGCCCTTCATAACACCGGTCACTCCGACGTTCGTCGACGATTCACTCGCTCCGCCGGGAAAGCACGTCGTCAATGTGTTCGGCGGCCACGCGCCCTACCAACTCGCCGAGGGAGACTGGACGACTCGCAAGAGCGATCTGGTCCGTAACGTCCTCAGTGTCCTCGACGAGCACGCGCCGGGTTTCTCCGGCGACATCATCGACATGCAGGTCCTTGCGCCGCCCGACATCGAAGCCGTGATCGGCACGCCCCAGGGGCATATCTTTCACGGCGAGTTGCAGGCCGATCAGCTCTTCTGGGCCCGCCCCGCGCCCCACTGGGCCGACTACCGCAGCCCGATCAAGGGGCTCTATCAATGCGGCTCGTCAGCCCATCCGGGGGGTGGCGTAGGCGGCGTCGTCGGCCGCAATGCCGCGCACGAGATCCTCCGTGACCGTCGCAAATAGAGCTCCCCCGAATGAAAGCACAGCTCGTGCGGACCCCCGGCGGTCCGGAAGTGATGACCCTCGTCGATCAACCGACCCCGGAGCCCGCCGCGGGACAGGTGCGGGTTCGGATCGAGTCGATCGGTGTCAACTACGCCGACGTGATGTGCCGGCAAGCCGTACACCAGAGCATGCGGCCGCCGCCGATCGTGCCGGGCTGCGAGGCGGCCGGAACGGTGGAGGCGTGCGGAAACGGCACGGCCCGTTGTCGAGTCGGTGATCGAGTCGGCGTGTATTCGCCTTTCGGGGGTGCTTACGCCGAGGCCCTGGTCGTTCCGGAGGCCTACGCGCTGCCGCTGCCTGTCAACATGTCGTTTGAGCACGCGGCGGCGTTCACTCACGTCTACCTCACGGCTTACGAAGCATTACACGCCGGCGGAGCCAGTCCAAAAGCGCACAGCAGCGTGCTCGTCACCGCGGCTGCCGGAGGACTCGGCGGGGCGATCATCCAGATAGCGACAGCCCTCGGCCTGCAAGTCATCGCGGCGGTCGGATCCGCGGCCAAACGTCAAAGCCTCCTCGACCGGGGCCTGGGCACCGTGATTGACTATGGCGCCGTCAATCTGACCGAAGCGGTACTGGCTGTCACAGGGGGACGTGGCGTGGACCTTGCGATCGAGACGGTCGGCGGCGACTTGTTCGACCAGGCTCAGAAGGCCCTCGCCCCGCTCGGCCGGATCGTGATCGCGGGCGCCGCCAGCGGCAAAGGACCGTCGCCCGACGTCAACGTCCTGTTGGCGCGGTCGGCGAGTTGTGCGACGTTGAATCTGAGCGTCGTGTTCGCACAGCGCCCCGCTCACATTCACGAAGTTTGGCAGCATCTGATTGCCTGGTACGCCGAGGGGCGGCTCCGCCCTCGCATCGGGCATCGCTATCGGCTCAGCGAGGCGGCGGAGGCCCATCGGCTGCTCGAAAGCCGTGCGAGCACGGACAAAATACTGCTGGACCCTCACGTCCGCAGCTGATCACGCCCACGGCTGATCACGTCCGCAGCCGAGGCAACACCCCGAGGAGCGCCGGCGGCAGCGACTCGCCGAGACGCCTGGCACGCTCCGGCGACCAGCCTTGGACGGGATCCTGCCACCACGAGGTGTCCTTGAACGGTTGCTCCAACAGAACGGAAAGGCATTTGAAGCGCTCCGCGATCCAGTTCCAGGCCATGCGCAGATCCGCCTGCGCCGGTGCGCCGCCCGGATAGGGATGACCCGGCTCGTAGTCGGGCGAGGCCGCCGCCCACGCCAGCTCGAACCGATGAAACAGGTCCGCAAGAGACTGCGAGCGTGACGGAATCTCGAGCGGCCCGCCGAGAAAGACGCAGCGCAACTCCTCGTCACCGTGTACGTCGAGACAGAAATCGACTCCCGTGCGCTCCATGTGGGCTTGGACGTGATGAACCTCCGGACTGCGGTCGAGCGCCGGCGACAACCACTCTCTGTTGAGATTGGCGCCCGCGCCATTTGCACGCGTCAATCCCATATGAGCGCCGTCCGGGTTCATGTTGGGCACGACGTAGAGCACGCAGTGCCGCAACAGCTGACGCGCGACCGGGTCGCTCTCGTCCACCATCCGCTCCAACAGGCCTTCCACGAAATATCCGCCCATGGTCTCGGAAGGATGCTGCCGCGCGATGACCCAGCACGCGCGCTTGTCAGGCCCCGGCTCACCGAGCGTGACGAGAGTGACGTCCCGCCCTTGCACGCTGGTGCCGAGTGATGCAACCCGCACCCGGGACGAGAGCTGGCAGCGAGCGACGAGATCCAACTCGCGCTCCTCGGGATACGGAGCCCATTTCGCGTAATAGCAGACGTCATGCTCAGGCGTATGCCTGAAGACGTAGTCGTCGCCCTCCAGGCGCGCGGGAATCCGAAACCAATATTTCCGATCATACGAGACATGCGGCCCCGTGTTGGTCCACTCGTCCTCATAGCCTTCGCGCCCCGCCAGGCGCGCCCGGGCATCGATCCCGACATCCACAATCCTGAACGTGCAGGCCTTCCCCCGGACACCGGTGGCCCGGAAATGGAAATACCCGATCGCCAGAGGATCCGGCCCCTCGTCACGGCGCAATCGCAGCCGGACATCACCCGAATCGCTGACAGCGACGACCTGCGCGCTGCCGTTCGGAATGGCCGCACTCACCGACAAAGTCATGTTGCACGCAACCGTTTGGTGGCCCCATCGTCGATGCGTCCATCCACAATCGCAACCCGGTAGATGTTCCGGGCGGCTTCGAGCGAGACGTATCCTTCGAGAACATCCTCGAGAACCAGGGCCGGGTCGCGCTGTGCCGGCGGCCCGTATCCCGCACCCCCGGCCGTCTCGTACACGGCACGGTCGCCCGCCGTGACCGGTGTTCTATGAGTACCGACGCGCCTCTCCTTCGCAGTGCCTGGGAACAACACCATGGAAATGGGCTCCGCGTCATGCCCGCCGGCCAGGCCCCATGGCCGGCTCTTGGTCTTTTTGACCACCGTCAGGAATTCGCCGCTGGAGCGGAACCTGATCCGGCGTGTCGCACCCAGTCCGCCGCGGAACCGTCCCGCTCCACCACTGTCGCAGCGCAGCTCCAGTGTCTCGATCATCATGCCGGTCCGCATCTCCATGACCTCGATCGGAGTATTGCGAACGAGGCTGCCCGAGATGTGGTTCGTCGCATTGACGCCGTCGTGCGTGGCAGTACCGCCCCAGCCGACCGGGTCATTGTTGCTGACCGCATAGAGATTGCCGGTCGGGTCGGTGCCCACCATCATGAAGCCGGGCACGTCCCCGCCGGAGGATGCGGCGAGGCGCTCTCCCATGCCCTTTGCCAGGGCCTTGTAGACGAGCTCGATGGCCAAATGCGCCGTCCACAATGTAAACGTCGCTGCCGGGTGCACGGCATGAAACAGGGTGCCCGGTTCCGCGGCCACGGTGAGCGGCCTGAAGTGGCCTGCATTGCTCGGCTCGTTGGGCGTCGTCAGTGACTTCAGCACGAGCTTGCACACGGTCTCGGTGAGCCCGAACGGCATGTTGATAGGTCCCCGGACCGCGGGGGACGATCCGGCGAAATCGCAATGCAGGCCGCGATCGTCGATCGTGACGGACACGCGAATCGGCACCGGCTCGTCGCTGATGCCATCATCGTCGACGATGTCCTCGGCGGACCACGTGCCGCGCGGCAGCTGCTCCAGGCCCTGGCGTGCCAGGGCCTCGCCATGAGTCAGGATTCTCTGGATGGCCTCGTTCAGCCGCGCGCCACCGAACTTCTCGTGGATCTCGACCAGCCGCCGCTCGCCCGTGCGCGTCGCGGCCACCTGCGCCTCCAGGTCTCCCAGCACCAGCTCCGGCATCCGGGAGTTGAAGCGGATGAGCTCGGTCACCTCGCGGTCCGCACGCCCCCGCTTGTAGACCTTCAGGCCGGGCAGAATCAGGCCTTCCTGCTGCACGTCGGTGGAATCCAGGACGTACCCCGGATCCTTCGCGCCAAGATCCATCCAGTGGGCCCGGATGCAGGTGAACGCAAACGGCTCGTCCGCTCGCGGCGCATAGACCGGGGCGAAGAGCGTGACGTCCATCGCGTGCGCGGAATTCCAGTACGGATAGTTCATGAGCACGATGTCGCCGCGCTCGAGATTCGAGCGCCCGACATATTCCACCCCCTTGCGGATGGCGTAGTCGTTCGCACCGAGGAACAAAGCCAGCCCCGGCGCGTCCGCAATGAGATCGAGATTGCGGTCATAAATGGAGATGCCGAAATCCAACACCTCGTAGATCACCGGATTGAAGGCCGTGCGCACCAGGGTGCGGCGCATTTCCTCCGCGGCCGACAACAGGTAGCTGCGGATCACTTGATTGGTCGCTGCCTCGAGCATCAGGGAACCTTCATTTCAATGAGGAGATTGCCGTACGCATCCACGGCCAGGCGCTGGTCGGAATGGATGACCGTCGTCGAGGTGCCTTCGTCCACGATGGCCGGGCCGGAAATGACATGACCCGGAGCGAGGGACTCGCGGGCGTAGACACCGAAGCGGCGGAACGCCCGCTTCGCAAAGCAATAGGCATCGCGTATCGAGCGGGGCTCGATCTGCGGACTCTCCGCGGCGGCACGCTGCTCGAGCGGCGGTTTCTCGAGCCGTCCGATCGAGCGCACCCGCAGCGTCGAAGCCTGTACGACAGCCGTCAGGGAGTGGCCATAACGCTGGGCGTGCAGCTCGTTGAAACGCCGGACGACTTCATCCGCAGTGGTCCCGGAGGGCGCAGCCACGGCGATGGAATGCTCCTGTCCCGCGTAGCGGCACTCGAGCAGCCGCTCGGTGCCGCGATCCGGTCCGGGCACGCCTTGCTCGGCCAGCAGCGCCAGCGCCTGCGCCTCCAACTGTACGAAACCGGCCTCGATCTGCGGCCACGCGCGCCCGTCGAGAGGCCGGATATCCGTCTGCGACACCTCGAACACGAGATCCGACATCAGCATGCCCCAGGCGGAGAAGGCGGCGGGCACATTGGGCACGATCACTTCGACGGCGCCGATTTCCCGGGCGATCATCGGCGCGATCAACGGCCCCGCGCCCCCGAACGCGAGGAGAGAGAACTCCCGCGGATCCTTGCCCCGCTCCACGGTTATCTCGCGGATGGCGCCCACTGTCTTGGCAATGAGAACGTCGAATATGCCGGCCGCGACCGTGGCATTGTCCGTCTGCAACGGCTCGGCCAGCCGGCTGTGCATGCCCGTGCGGCTGGCATCGATATTCAACGGCATGGCGCCGGAGAGAAAGCCGGTCGGATCCATGTAACCGAGCACCAGGGCGGCGTCGGTGGTCGTCGGCTCCGTACCACCCCGGCCATACGCCAAAGGACCTGGAACGGCCCCCGCGCTCTGCGGCCCGACCTGCAACAGGCCTTCCTGCAGCCAGGCAATCGAGCCGCCGCCCGCGCCGATGCAACGGATATCGAAGATCGGCATCAACACCGGGAAGTGCTCGAGCGTTGCCTCGTACATCACGAGCGGCTCGCCGTTCTCGATCACGGCCGCATCCAAACTCGTACCGCCGTAGTCGAGCGAGAGCAGGCGCGAACGCTTCAGGTCGCGGGCAACTCGCGTCGCCCCCATGATGCCTCCCGCGGGACCCGACATCACGGTGTAGATCGGCACCCGGGCCGCCAGATCCGCCAGCATCATGCCCCCGCCCGAGCGCATGACGAAGAACTTGCCGGCAAAACCATTCGCCGCCAGCGCCTGTTTCAACTCGCCCACGTACGCATCGAAGATCGGCCGGATATAGGCATCCAGAACGGCCGTGGCCGTCCGTTCGACCTCCCGGTACTCGCGCGTGATGGCGCTGGAAACCGAAACCGAGACCTGCGGAAAAGCCTCGCGCACGATCTGCGCCGCACGCTCTTCGTGCTCCGGGTTTCGATACGAGTGCAGGAAAGCGATCGCGATCGCCTGGACGCCGTCGGCCACCAGCCGGCGCGCGGCCGCTTTGACCGCGGCCTCATCGAGCGGCTCGACCACCTTGCCTTGCGCGTCGATTCGGCCGGGTACCCCGAGCCGGTGCCGCCGCTTGACCAGCGGCTCCGGCCGTTGATATGCGAAGTCGTACATGTGCTCGCGCGGCACATCGGCACGCCCGATCTCGAACAGGTCGCGGAACCCTTCGTTGGTCAGGATGCCGGTCCGGGCGCCTTTGCGCTCGATCACGGCGTTCAGGCCCAAGGTCGTGCCATGGACGATCACGCCCGTCTCCCGCAAGGGCGTGCCCAAGCGGCGCACGGCCTCGATGACCCCGTCCGCCGGCCTTCCGGGCGTGGTAGGCGCCTTCGCCAGGCGCACATTCCCGGTCTGTTGGTCGAACTCGATGGCATCGACGAACGTGCCGCCGATGTCCACAGCTACTACATACCTCGTCATGAGCCGCGCTCATCTCCTCTCGTTCGCACCGCCTTGCTTCCCCTCGTTCGCGCCGTCTTACTCAAAACCGCGCCTGCAGCTCGACCCCGGTCTGCCGCGGCTCGTTGGCACTGCGCAGGGAAATCCCGTTTCCCGCCGCATCGGCGCCCACCGCGGCCGGCGTCCGCTCGTTGGTCAGGTTGTGACAGTAAACCGCCAGCGACCACAGCCCGTCGCCCCGCTCGAACGCCAGCCGCCCGTTGACGAAATTCTTGGCCGGCGTGCGCAACTGGTTCGCCAGGTCCCAATAAACGTCACCGCGGTGCTCGTAATCGATCCGCCCGACCAGCCGAAAGGCCGTGCCCACGGCCTGCGTGGCCTCCGCGGACAGGTTGGTCGTCAGGCCGTACACCTGCGGGGTGCGCTTGCCGTTGTAGGCCGAATCGGCGAACTCGCTGATCGAGGTGTTGTTGTAGCCCACCGACGCCAGCAGCTTGAGCCACTGCGTCGCCCGGGCCTGCGCCTCGAACTCCGCGCCGTTCACCTTCGTCTTCGGGATGTTGATGATCGCCCGGTAGATGCCCTCACTGGTCGCTTCCGAGAAGAAGAACTGCTGGTTGGTGAAATCCGTATGGAAGCCGGCGGCGTTCAGGATCAGCCGGTTGTCGAGCAGAGTCGCCTTCACACCCGCCTCGTAGTTGCTCGACACCTCGTTCTGGTACAGGCGCAGGGACAAGGGCGTGGCCGGATTGAAGCCGCCCGTGCGGAAACCCTTCCCGTAGGTCACGTAGGCCATGATATCCGGGGTGAGCTTATACGACAGCGTTGCCTTGGGCTGGGGCTGTGAGAACGTGTGGGAGCTCTGCACGTCGTTGATGGTGTCGTTCAAGTAGGCATTGACACGGTCGTAGCGCGCGCCTGCCGTCAAGGTCCAATGCGGATCGAAGTCATAGGATGCCTGCCCGAAGACCGCCCAACTGCGATTGTCGTAGTGATCGTCCGTGGCCGACAGGAACGGGGACGACGGATCCACGCTGTAGAACGTGGTCGCGTCCTCGACCCGGTAGTCCTGTGCGAACACGCCGAGGTTCCACTTCAACGGTCCGTCCACATTCGACGTGAGCCGGAATTCCTCGCTCCAGGCGTTCGTATTGTTGAGCCACGTCTGCGCGAACACCGAAGCCGGACTGAAATCACCGTCGGCCGTGGCGTACTGCTCGGCGTTGTTGTACGCCGTGATCGAGGTGAGAGTCACCCCCGGCAGGCGGTAATCGATCTTCGCCGAGTACGTCTGCAGGTGGCGGCGGTCGATGCCCGGAACGTTCTCATCCGGATTGATGTTGAAGTCATCGAACTCGCTGTCACTGACCGGCACGAGCCAGAGCGCCCCGTAGGTCCCGTTGGTCACGTGGCCGCGCAGATCGATGCTCAGGTCGTCGGTCGGCTTGAGGAGCAGCTCGCCGTTGAACGCCCGCTCCTGCACGAAGTCCGCGTACTGCTGCGCCGCCTCGTTCGGAATGAGGCCGTTGAACGTGTCGCTGTAGGCGGAGGCGCGGAAGAACACCTTGTCGGGAATGATCGGTCCGCTCAGCGTCAGCTCGCCCGTGGACTGATTGCCCTGCGCATAGCCGATCTTGGCCGAGCCCTCGAAATCGTTGGTCGGCTGCTTGGTCACGATGTTGATGGCGCCGGCGATGGCTCCCGCGCCGTACAGCGTGCCCTGCGGTCCGCGCAGCACCTCGATCTGCTGCACGTCGATGAGCTGTTGCTTCAGGAACTCCTGGCCGGGCTCGGCGACGCCGTCCACGACGATCGCGAACGGGGACTGCCCGCCCTGCACCGTCGTGAATCCGCGGAAGGAGACGGTCTGGATGCCCGGGCGCAACTGGTCGATGATGACGAGATTCGGGGTGAGCTGCGCGACGTCCTGGATATTGTTGACACCGGCGCGCTCGATGTCGGTCGCGGTGATCGCCGTCGCCGCCACCGGAATGTCCTGAAGCTTCTCGGCGCGCTTCTGCGCCGTCACCACGATCTCTTCGAGCTCGTCGCCGGACCCGGCGGCAGCGCCCGTCTCATCGGCCGCCGCGGCGTGCGGGCTGCCCACCTGCAGCGACAGCGCTGCCGATGCCAGCAAAACTGATCTCACGTAGGCACTGATTCCCGTCTTCACTGCAGAGCTCCCCCGAGTTGGTTGTTGCGCGCATCGCGTGGCGCGTATCCGAGTCACCTGTCGAGTGTTGGAGAGAGGCCACCCTGTTTGCAATAACCGGTCCGCCGGACTTCATTGCGTTTTGCGCAACGAGCGGCAACACGTGCGGCAAACCGAGCCAGCATCTCGAACCGGTAAGCGAGGCGCGCGGGGCCCCGGGGGGGGGAATGCTCCAAATGAGTGCGTGCGCGGCCCCGCCGCCACGTCATGGGGCAATCGACGCGGGAGGATTTCGCCGAGGCGGGATTGTCGAGCGGACGAGCGTTCCGTCAGTCGAGCGCGTTGCTCCGCCTCAGACGGCCATAGTCCGGCGCCAAAGCGGCGCACAGGGTCTGCGCCACCGCGGCCGCCAACAGCGCATCCAGCGTTGGAATCGACGTCAGGTGCAGATAGCCGAAGCCGTGCGAGCTGGCCGGCAACGACAGGAGTCCCGCAGTGATGCCGAAAGCCCAGGCCACGAACGATTTCCAACGCAGCGGCTGGACGGCAACACCGCAGTCGGGTGAATAGCGTGCACGATTGCAGTAGAAGTCGGCGAGATAGACTCCCGCGACCGGGGCGATAGTGATGCCGAGGAAGACGAGCAGGTCGATGAAGTGCTCGAAGATACCGCACGTCGCCAAGAGCGTGCCTACCGCTCCGGCGCCCGCCGTGAGTTGCCAGCGCTCACGCCCCGGAAACAACGTGGACAATGACAGTGCCGACTCGTAGAGATTTTTGTCGTTGCTGGTCCAGGTCGCCAGCACTATGACCAACAGGGCGGGCACCCCCACTCCCGACGCGACCAGGATGTCGATCAGATTGGCGCTTCCGTAGATGACGGCCAGCAGCGCGGCGACCAGCAACAGCACGGGCAAAGCGCAGCCGAGGCTCGCACCCATGCCAATCACGGCGTCGCGAGGTGAGCGTAAGAACCGCGTCAGGTCGGGCGCGATGGTCACCGCAACCATGTGGCCGCCGCTGATGATCGCGACGATGAGCCCGAAGCTGTAAGCCTCCTCGGCCGCCGGCGCAACCAGCAACGGGGCCACATCGTGCGTGCGCAGAGCGATCCACGTTGGTACGGCGATCACCGCCAGCAGCAGCGGCACCGCCACATAGGCAACCTTGCCCAGGGCCCGGAAACCGATGATCGCGGTGGAGCTCATCAGGGCTCCGCACACGAGGGTCAAGGGCAATCGCGGCGCGGACCAGCCCAGACTCGACGTCAACAGTACCCGGATGCTGTCGACGAGCATTTCCGTCTGCACCCCGAACCAGCCGAACAAGGTGAGGATCAAGACGCCGGCGACGGCCTTGCCGCCGCTTTCACCGAACGCGATCCTCATCAACATGGCGGTCGGCACCCGCGCGCGCAACCCGACCAGTCCCGTCAGTGTGCCGAATACCGCCGCCAGCAACGCGCCGGCGAAGACCGCGGGGATGAGGTCCAGGAAGCGGGCGTGCCGCCCCAACTGCCCTCCCAGGGCGAACAAGGGGACACAGATGGACACGCCGATCTGAATGGCGGCCAAGAAGAACCAGCTGCGCTGGTCGGAGGCGGCGACCGCACGGGTCGCACCCCGCTCCACCAGGCCAGCCAATTTACGACTGATCGAATTAGGCACTGGGCACTCCGACTGGGTCCTGCTACGGATAGCACCGTTCAGTTGACCGCTGCCGCTTTTTTCGTTGCGAAATGCGCAACCAAGCGCGAGCGAGGCGCGACGCCCGACCGTGCCGGGATTCAGGCACTGCCCGGACTGGCGCCCCGGATAGCAGCCCCCGTCACGGGTCGCCCCGTCGCCCGCGATCGGACCGTAGCCTCGGCGAGGTAGTCATCGGCCGAACCCACCTGCGCACGGCGCTCCAACACCGACGTCTCGACGTGAGGATCACTCGCACCCGCACGGCGCGCCGCGGCAAGAGCAAGCTCACGAGAGACCCGCTTCGCGTCCTCGATCGCCGGCTCGGCCTCATCGTAATCGCGAATGCCAGCCGGATCGTGAACCCTGAACACCTTGAACGACGGTTGGTTCACAAGCACGTCGCAGGTCTCGGACACGACACCGGCGACCGCGCCTACGGCGTTACAGACAGGGGCGTACTCCGGCACGACGAGCCGTGCGCCAAGACGCCGGGCGACCTCTGGATAGAACGCCGCGGCGGGAGCGCCGATAGCGATGAGGGGAATCGCAAAGCGCAGCTGAGCCTCGACGAGGCGGGAGAACGCTCGACCCGCCGTCCAATCCTCGATCAGACGGCCCAAGGGCCCCCAGCGCCCCTCTTTCGACTCGACTCCGGGGTCGTGCGCGAGAGTGCTTTCCAGCACCACACGACCCGCTTCGCGCAGCACATGTTGGTAGACACGCTCACAGAGCCCTTCAGGCGTATCGCGATCCCTGAGCGCGCGTGCGTTACGCTCTTCGGTCGCGATGATGGCGGCGCCCAAACGGGCCGCGGGCGCGCTCCAGGTATTTTGTCGCCCCAATACGTGCATCGCGTCGCTCGGAGTAAACGCGGCCAGGCTCGCCAGCCCGCGGTCCACCAGGCGCCGCAAGGCCTCCAAGGCCTGCGCACTGCTCGCGACCTCATCGAGCCGCCGCGGCTCGCTCGCGAGGGCCTGCCAGACCCGGTGCTCGATGCGGTCCAGACTCCCCTGCGGATCACGCCCCGGATTGCGGTACGCGAAGCGGGGAGCAAAAGGCGGAATGCGCTCGGCTTCGGCGAGCCGCTGCAGCTCGGCGAGAACCTGGGGAAACTGTTGCGCCAGGAGGCTCAAGGGCATGGCCTTGCGAGGCCCCACCGTCAAGCGATGCTCCCGGTCGAACCCCACCTCGCTGTCGCCACCCAGGCCACAGGTGTGGACATCGATGGCTTCGACCATCGTCCGCCAGCCGCCGATGACCGCGCCTTCGTCACTGACAACGGGACGGCCCCCCACGACGACGGCAACATCTGTGGTCGTGCCGCCCATATCCGCTACGACGAAGTCCTCCTCGTTGCTCAGAAACGCGGCTCCCACGACGCTCGCAGCGGGTCCGGACAATACGGTCTCGACGGGATACTCGAGAGCCACGTCGGCCCTCATCAACGTTCCATCGCCCTTCACTATCATCAAAGGAGCGGCGATCGATTCGCGCTCCAGCACGAGAGCCAGCGCATCGAGGAGATGGCGGATCTGCGGCGTCAACCGGGCGTTCAGCGCCGCAGTCAGTGCGCGCTTCGGAGCATCGAGCTTCGAGCTGAGCTCGTGGCTGCAAGTGACGGGTTTGGAGCACAGGGAGCGTATGAGATCGCGCGCCCGCTCCTCGTGTGTCGGATTACGGACGGAGAATTGCCCGGCCACCGCAAAGGCCTCGACGTCAGCGCCGAACTCGCGAACCGCCTTCTCGATGGCCACCTCATCCAGCGGCTCCGATTCGTGGCCGGTCGGCTCGTGACCGCCCCGCACTCGCACGATCACGCCGCCACCCTCGCGCCTCAGGCCGGAACGCTCGACCATCTTTTCATCAAAGCCAACGAGGAGCGTGCAGATGCGACTGAACCGGTTCTCCACCACCGCGTTGGTGGCGAGGGTCGTCGACACCGACACGAGCGAGATGTCCTTGCGCTGAGTTGCCTTCGGAAGTGCCTCCAGCACACTGCGGATCGCACCGGCAAGGCCGATGGACAGGTCCCAGTGAGTGGTCAGGGATTTCGCGCTGGCGATGATGCGCCGCGCCCCGTCCAGCGCTACGGCGTCCGTATAGGTGCCACCGGTATCAAGACCGATCCAGATCTCCGACGAACCCATCACGAATCAGACCTCTCGGAACAGCAGTGCCTGCGACTATACACGCCGTCAGCGCGAATGACGCCGGAAGACCGGAGCGTCCGTCGACTGACGGCGGTCGGTGCTCGGGAGAGTGGCGAATGCGCGGCGATACACCTTGGAGAAATACTCCACCGAGCTGAAGCCCGTGAGGGCGGCGACTTCGGTGACGCTCAATGTTGTTTGCTGAAGGTATTGATGGGCGCGCTCGACACGGACCAGCCGGTATTCGGCGTGGACGGTTCGCCCGGCAGCCTGTTTGAAGCGGCGCTCCAACTGGCGCAGTGAAAGATTCAGGCGCTGCGCCAGGACATCACACGGCAAGGGATCGTCGATATGTGCCTGCATCAGGGCGCGCGCGCGTGCGACGGTGTCGTCGTGCCGAGCGCCTTCGACCACGGGGGATGCAGTGCCAGCCGGGCTATCCGTACCGCGGCGACCACCCCCGACAGGCCGATTGGCGCCGCCCAACAGAAGGTGCCGCGCCACCTCCTCGGCGACCTGAGCGTCGGCGTGCCGGGCGATCCAGGCAATCATCATGTCGAGGATGGAGGCGGCACCGGCGCAGGTGACCCTGTTATGGGTGAAGGAATAGGCGCGCGGTGAGATGCGCACCCGTGGAAACAACTCCTGGAAGCCCGCGAGATTGTCCCAGTGGACGGCGGCGGGATGCTCGTCGAGGAGGCCTGCGGCAGCGAGCGCCAAGCTGCCGTTCTCGATCCCGCCCAACTCCACGCCCGAGCGCGCCAGGCGTTGCAGCCAGCGAACCAGGGGTTTGCTCTGCGCAGTCTGCAAGGGCTCGAAGCTCGCGAGCACGAACACCGAGCCGCAGCCACGGGCCGCGCTCAGATCGCCGTCGACCGGAAGCCGCGCGCCGTTGCTGGCCCGCACGGGCTGGCCGTCGAGCGAGACGGAGCGCCATTCAAAGAGGGGCCGCTGGGCCAGCCAGTTGGCCACGAACAAAGGCTCCGTCACCGCGGCCTGACCGAGGTGGGACAGCTCCGGCAACAGCAATAGCCCCAGTGTGTGCATCGGCCGCACTGGTTTAGCACAATTTCGTCATGGGGATGTCGGGATTTTACAGGGAGCCGCGCCGGACGGCTCCTAATGTGAGCCCGACCCCAGGCAACCGATCCGTCGAGGTGTGCGATGTCCTTGGAGAGGTGTGCGACGTCCTTGGAATGGAGCGAGTCCGACCGGGCCGCGGGCTGGTCCCTGCCAGCGCCCTACTTCTACGACGAAGGCATTT
>DASZVD010000322.1:0-5446 GCA_035547375.1 Steroidobacteraceae bacterium | reverse complement strand
GGCCAGCGTGCGGCGCAACTGCCCGATGGTCTCGCGCACGAGCCAGTTGCTCGCGTGCGCGGCCAGGGACTCATCGACAGCGAGCACGCGCCGACCGTCACCCCGGGTCTTGAGAATCCAGGTTCCGATCTCGAGCTCGTTCGAGCGCAGCAGCAGAATCGCGTCATCCAACTCGCGCGCCATCGCCAACGGCCACCATTCGACGCCCAGCGCAAGGATCTTCGCCAGCTCCTGCGGCTGCTCCGTCTTCGGCGCCTGCACAGTCAGCGTCGCCGTGCGGGCCCTGGCGTCGATCACGACATCGACGTGCGAATAGTGGTACCCGGAATCGTCAATGGTGCGCTTCAGCGGCGTCAGCTCGACGCCCTTCGCATCCTGCGGACGGTCGCTGGACTGCGCGAGCTCCAGCGCCCTCTTCCGCACGGTTTCCGCAAATTGCTGGGGCTTTGCGTAACCGTCGATGAGCCGCCACTCCTTCGCCCGCGGCGCGCGCACTCCCTCTGTCAGAGTGCAGAAGATGTCCGCGCGATCGCGACGGACCTTACGCTTGTCGGTGACACGAGTCAGGCCGCCGGTGCCGGGCAACACACCCAGGAGCGGGACTTCCGGAAGGCTGACCGCCGCCGACCGGTCGTCCACCAGGAAAATCTCATCGCAAGCCAGAGCGAGCTCGTATCCGCCACCCGCCGTCGTGCCGTTGCAGGCTGCGAGAAACTTCAGTCCCGAGTGACGGCTCGAGTCCTCCATCCCGTTGCGAGTCTCGTTGGTGAACTTGCAGAAGTTCACCTTCCAGGCGTGCGAGGACAGTCCGAGCATGAAGATGTTGGCGCCGGAACAGAAGATGCGGTCCTTGGCGCTCGTCAGCACGACGGTCCGCACCTCGGGGTGCTCGAAGCGGATGCGCTGCAAGGCGTCGTGCAACTCGATGTCGACGCCGAGATCGTAGGAATTCAACTTCAGCTTGTAGCCGGGGCGCAGGCCACCGCCTTCGTCGGTGTCCATGGCCAAGGTGGCAACGGGCCCATCGAATGACAGCTTCCAATGCCGATAGCGGCTCGGATGAGCATCGAAGGTCACGAGTTGCCGTGCGGTGCCCGGCGCGGAAACGGCAGCGTCCGCCATGGATACAATCCTCTTGAGTGAGCGTCCAATGCTTTATATCGCATCATTCCCGTCATAACAAGCAATATAATGCATTACACCAGGAAATGTGTTCTGCAGGGACCTAGTTAGCATGCAGTATACTGCTTTACGCGTCCGAATAAAGGCGATAGATTGCCGGGCATGCAAATCGAACGCAGCGCCTCGGCGGAGGCCTTCACGCAGCTCATCGGCACCCTGACGGCGCGCATTGCCGGGAGGCCGCTCGATGCCCAGCTCGAACGGGACCTCAATATCTGGTATCCGGCGGGCGGTGCCGAGACCCAGGCCGTTTTCGACTCCTGCCGCGCCGCGATTGCGGCCGGTTGGATGTGTAACCGCGAGGCCGGCGGCATCAAATTCGCAAGGGTGGTGAAGCCGGCCGCCGCGACACATGGATTCAGCGTCGACGTCGTCGATATGCCGCCCCTGGCGGGGCCGCACCATCGGCATCCCAACGGGGAGATCGACTTGATCATGCCGCTCGAGCCGGACGCGAAGTTCGACGGCCGCCCGGCCGGCTGGTTGGTTTACGGACCCGGCAGCGCGCATAGTCCGACCGTGACCGGCGGACGTGCGTTGATCTTGTATCTGTTGCCGGCCGGGGCCATCGAATTCACGAAGTCCTGAAGCCGGCCATCGAGGGGGAAGTCAGATGCTTGGCTTGAGCTCGGCGGATCACCGGTCCAGTCCGCCCATTCTCGACATACCGCGGGAATACAACGCGGCCCACGACCTCATCGAGCGCAACCTGCGCGCCGGGCGCCATCACAAGACGGCTTACATCGATGACGCGGGCACGTACAGTTATGAGGAGCTCGCGCAGCGGGTGGATCGGTGTGCGAACGCCCTGCTCGGCCTGGGATTACAACCCGAGCAGCGCATCCTGCTCTGCCTCCAGGATACGATCGACTTCCCCACCGTTTTCCTGGGCGCCATCAAGGCCGGCATCGTTCCGGTCGCCGTCAACACCCTGTTGAAGGCGGCGGACTACGACTACATGCTGCGCGACAGCCGGGCACGCGCGCTGTTCGTCTCGGCAGCGCTGCTGCCGGGCTTCGCCCCCCTCCTCCAGCAGGACCCGCACCTGCAGCACGTGATCGTCTCGAGAGGCCGCGCCGACGGTTGCGCATCGCTTGATGACTTGTTGGGGAAAGCCGCTTCCCGATTCGAGCCCGCGGCGACGAGCTGTGATGATCCCTGTTTCTGGCTCTATTCCTCCGGATCCACCGGCGCCCCCAAGGGAACGATCCACGTCCACAGCAGCCTCATCCAGACCGCCGAGCTCTACGCCCGCCCGATTCTCGGCCTGCGCGAGAGCGATGTGGTGTTCTCCGCCGCGAAGCTGTTCTTCGCGTACGGACTCGGTAACGGACTCACTTTCCCCCTCGCCGTCGGCGCAACCGCCGTGCTGATGGCGGAACGGCCCACTCCGCAGGCGGTCTTCGCGCGCCTCCAACAGCATCGGCCGACCGTGTTCGGCGGCGTGCCGACCTTGTATGCCACCATGCTGTCCGCAAAATTACCGGGGCCCGAAGCCATCGCGCTCCGGGCCTGCATCTCGGCCGGCGAAGCGCTGCCTCGGGAGATCGGCGAGCGCTGGAAACACCATTTCGGCGTCGACATCCTGGACGGCATCGGCTCGACCGAGATGTTGCACATCTTCTTGTCCAATCGGCCTGGGGACGTCTTCTACGGCACGACCGGGTCCCCCGTGCCGGGCTACCAATTGCGACTGGTGGATGACGAGGGCCGCCCCGTGCCGCCCGGCCACATCGGCGAGCTGCAGATCTCGGGACCCACCCGGGCGCACTCCTACTGGAACAATCGCGAGAAGACCTCGCAGACCTTCCAGGGCGCGTGGGTGCGCAGCGGCGACAAATACTACGTGGACGAAAAGGGCCACTACGTCTATGCCGGCCGCAGCGACGACATGTTGAAAGTCAGCGGCATCTACGTCTCACCGGCCGAAGTGGAATCGGCACTCATCGCACATCCCGCCGTGCTGGAAGCCGCCGTGATCGGCGCGGAGGACGCCGAAGGCCTCATAAAGCCCCTGGCGTGTGTCGTGCTCAACCCCGGTACCCGCCCCTCGCCCGCCCTGACAGAGCAGCTCAAGCAGCACGTCAAGTCACTATTGGCACCGCACAAATACCCCCGCCGGATCGAATTCCTCGACGAGCTGCCGAAGACGGCGACGGGAAAGATCCAACGCTTCAAGCTGCGCGAGCTGTACGGCCGGCCGCTCGACGGCAACCGGCCCGCGATCGCAAGCTGACAGGCATGCCGTTTCTCACCCTTGGCCGCGGCCGCATCGAGTATGAGCGCAGCGCCGCCGACGTCCCGAGCTCCCGCACCATCGTCATGCTCCACGAGGGGCTGGGATCGGTGTCCCTGTGGAAGGATTTTCCGGAGCAGCTCGCCCGAGCCACCCGTTGCAACGTGATCGCCTATTCCCGGCACGGGTACGGCAAATCCGCACCGGTGAAGGAATCCCGCACGGTGCGCTACATGCACGACGAAGCCCTCATCGTGCTGCCGCAGTTCCTCGATGCCCTCGAGATCGACAAGCCCATCCTTTTCGGCCACAGTGACGGCGGCTCAATCGCCCTCATCCACGCCGGAGGGAGCGGCCGTCCGGTGGGTGGTGTCGTCGCGCTGGCGCCGCACGTTTTCGTGGAAGACCTGTCGGTTAGCAACATTGCCGCGGCGAAGGTCGCCTACGAAAAGACGAATCTCCGCGAGAAGCTCGCGCGCTACCACGATGACGTGGATGGCGTGTTCCGGGGCTGGAACGACATCTGGCTGAGTCCGGATTTTCGGGCCTGGAATATCGAGGAATACCTGCCTCGCATCACCTGTCCCGTCCTGGCGATCCAGGGCGAAGAGGACGAATACGGCACCATGGAACAGATCCGCCGGATCGAACGCGCCTCACCGCGCGTCGAGACGCTCTGCCTGCCTGACTGCCGCCATTCGCCTCACAAAGACCAGCCCCGGCGGGTGCTGGAAGCCGTAACACGTTGGCTCACCACGGTTACGATATGATGGGCTCCCCTTTAAGGGGACACGTGGTATCCCAAATCCGCAACCCAGCCAGAAAACCGCTTCGAGCCAGCACGCGCAAGCCTGACCCGGTACTGCAACGCCTCGGCGAGCGCGTCCGCAATTTGCGCGCGATCCGTGGCATGTCGCGTAAGGCGCTGGCGAAAGATGCGGGGGTCTCCGAACGATTCCTGGCGGACCTCGAAACGGGCGTCGGCAATGCCTCCGTCCTCTTGCTGAACAAGCTCGCCGAGGCGCTGGCGCTGCCCCTCGCCGAGATCCTGGGCGGCCAGGGCGAGGCTCGCGCGGACCTGACGCTCAGCATGCAGATCCTGTCGAGCCTCTCCACCGAGAATCTCGAAGAAGCCCGTAAGCTGCTGCAGGCGCGCTTCATCCGCGAAGGCAGCGCCGCCTTGCGCTCCTCGAGGATCGCCTTGATCGGCCTGCGCGGCGCCGGCAAATCCACCCTCGGTGCGCTGCTCGCCAAAGAGCTGCACTGTCGTTTCATCGAGCTGGACAAGACCATCGAAGAATTGAGCGGCATGGACACCGCGCAAATTCACGTCATGCTCGGACAGTCGGCATACCGGCGCTACGAGCGCCAGGCCCTCGAGACCACGGTGGCATCTGGCGGCGACGGCGTGGTCATAGCAACTCCCGGAAGCATCGTCTCGGAGGCGCAGACCTATAGCTATCTGCTCGCCTCCTGTTTCACCGTTTGGATCAAGGCGTCTCCCGAAGAGCACATGGCCCGGGTCATCGCCCAGGGCGACATGCGTCCCATGGCAGGCAACCGCGAAGCGATGGACGATCTGCGCCGGATCCTCTCCAGCCGGGATGCTCTGTACGCCAAAGCGGATGTGACCGTCGATACGCGCGGCAAGACCGTGGCCGCCGCGTTCGAGGACCTTCGCAAAGCCGTGGCACAGCGGGCCGGGTAGCCCTTTCCGCATTAATTATGCGGCTGCCGTGCTGTGGCGGCCCCGGATCGGAAAGAACGTGCGCCGGGACTCTCCTATGATGAGCCGATCAGCCTCGGTCTCGTAGGGAACCGCATGAACAGACAGCGCCGCGCGCTACTCGTTGGATTTGGCGGGATCGCCGTCTCCACGGCGGCCTTGGGCGACCCGAAAGCGGCCCCTCCTTCCGCGCGGCCCGGCACTCAGCCCTCGCCTGTCGGGGAAAGTTGGCCCCGCAAGGCCGACTTCGACATTCAAGAGGGGTACACCTACCTCAACGCCGCCTACACGCATCCGATTCC
>DASZVD010000321.1:0-13455 GCA_035547375.1 Steroidobacteraceae bacterium | reverse complement strand
CATGCGCATAGGCGTAATGCTGCGCCACTATGACCAGCATGGTGGCGGTGTAAGGGTCTACACGCGCGCGCTGCTGAACCACATGCTGAGGCCGGACAGCCCTCACGAATTCGTCCTGTTCTTCAACGACAGGACACCGCTGGGCAATTACCCGGATCGACCCAATGTGGAGGAAGTGACTGTTCCAGGACGCTCGGTCCTCGCATGGGATCAGATCAGCCTGCCCCGTGCCGTGCGACGTTACGGTGTCGATGTCCTCTTCAACCCGAAATACTCGCTTCCCCTTTCAGGGCATTACCCGTCGGCCTGGGTGTGCCACGGACTCGATTGGTACGTCATGCCATGGGCTTCACGGTGGATCGATCGGCTGAGCCATCGCCACCTCGTGCCTCGCTATGCTGCACGCGCCTCCGCCATCGTCGCGGTCTCCGAAGTGACGCGCGAGCACCTGATGGAGTATCTACACGTACCCTCCTCCAAGGTGCACACCGTCTACACCGGAGTCGACGAGGCATTTCGCAAGACGCTCCCCCCGGAGACCCTGGCTGCCGTACGGCAGCGCTTCGGGCTACCCGAGCGGTATGTGCTATACGCCGGGGCCGTCTACCCGCCCAAAAACTTCACCCGTCTGGTGCAGGCGTATGCGCGAGTCGGCCCGAAGTCAGGTGTATCCCTCGTCATCGCCGGAGGCGAGAACCGCTTCCTGTCGGAGCACGAGCTGCAGGAGCCCGCACGGCTGGGACTGGGAGACTGGGTCAAATGGGCCGGCTGGGTCGACAACACGACACTGCCGGCGTTCTACCAGATGGCCGAGGCGCTGTTGCTGCCCTCGCTGTTCGAATCGTTCGGCATGCCCATTGTCGAGGCGATGGCCTGCGGCTGCCCCGTGGTCACGTCGAACCGCTATGGCACGCAGGAGATCGCCGGCCCCGCGGCGGTCCTGGTGGATCCGGACTCCGTGGAAGCCATCGCCGACGGGCTCGCACGCGCGCTCGCCGACACCGCGCTGCGGACCGATCTCATCGCCAGGGGTCGTGAGCGGGCGCGGCAATTCACCTGGGAAAACTGCGCTCGGCAGACGCTTTCCGTTCTCGAGAGCATCCGGTGAGCTCGCGGCAGAGGCTGACATAACGGGCGCTGACCTGCTGAATGTCGAAGTGCGCCACCGCCTCTCGCGAGTGGCGCCCCATCTCGAGCCAGTCGGTCCGCCGCCGCAGCGCCGCGCGCAGCGCCTCTGCCAGCGCCGGGGAGTCCTTCGGCGGGCACAGAAATCCGTTCACACCCGCACGAATGATCTGCGGCGCAACTCCAACGGAAGTCGCCACAGCAGGCAGGCCACAGGCGAGTGCTTCCACCAGGGTCAGGCCGAAGCCTTCATAATCGCTCGGCAGCATGAACAGGTCGGACGCCTGAAAGTATTCGTGTACCCGATCGCTCGGTCCGGCCAGAGTGACCCGGTCGCGCAACTCCTCCGACGCGGCCAACGCGTGCACCTCACTCTCGCACTCGTCCCAGGAACCGAGGCCTCCTCCCACGACCACCAGGTGCAGCTCGGAGCACCCGGCGGCGACCTCACGAAAGGCTTCCATCAGCAATAGAATCCCCTTCGACCGCGACAGGCGTCCGGCATAGACGACGACGCTCTTGTCCGCCGGGATCCCCAAAACAGCGCGCAGGCGCGCCTTGTCCGCGGCGAGGACGGGCCTGAAGCGGCTCAGGTCGATTGCATTCGGGATGTCCACCACCCGTGCGGGACCGGGCACCGTTCGTTGCAACAGCACCTCCATGTCCTTCGAGATCGCAATGACACAACTCGAGTTGCGCAACACCGTCAACTGCATTCGTCTGAGCACACGTGACAGCAGCCGGGCCACGGCATTGTTCATGGCGCGCGTGCTCTCGCCGGAGATCGGCTCGGCCAGCTCGAACGGCGATTCCACCCGCACGATGATCTTTTTGCGGAGCAGGCGCCCCAGGGGCACCGCAACGAGGGGAATGATCTTCATGCCGGAGATGATCACGACATCGTAGCGCCCGGCCTCCCGGCTCAGCAGCACGATGAGCCTGAGCAGATAGCCGAGCACCAACGGAATCGCCCGCAGCCCCGTGCCCTTCATCTCTTCGGCCGGTGGAATCCGGCGCACCTCGACCTTGTCGAGCCACTCGCTCACGGCAACCGGCGGTTGGGTCTGGCGCGTAATCACCCGAACCTCGAGGCCCTGCGCGGCAATGCCCTGCGACAGGGCGCCCGTGATGACGCCCATGCCCCCCACATCCGGGGGAAAGAACTCCTCCGTGAGCCAACAGATTCGCGGTTGTCGGGGCATGGACGATGGCATTCTTCTTCAATCCGCCGCGCTGTCCGCGATCGAGACGCCGCCGGGCTGCCTTTCTCCCTCGAGCCGACGCCCGCGATGCCGCGCGCCGACCCTGTAGACGGACACGGCAGCCCTACCCAACAGGCCACGCGGAATCACGAGCGTTCGTACCGGCTCCCGCGTGCAGGACTCGTACTGCGTCTTGTACTCCTCATCGCCCAGCAGCAGATCGAACCGCCGCACCCCGTTGTCACAGGCCCACATGATGAGAGTCTCGCGCAGCACGTTGCCAAGACTGTATTTCTGCAGCGATAGATCATAGCTGGGCATGTAGGAGTACAACACGCCGTTGCGCAGAAAGCCGAGGTGACAGGCCGCGATGGCGTCCTGCGAGCGGATGACGCTCAAATGCAGGCCGCGTCCCGCCATCTCCTTTGCCAGCAAGCGCAGGAACTGCCCTGCCGGCTCCTGTTGGAGAGGTCCCCCCAACCCTTGCGCGGCGAGCCAGGAACGCTTCTGCTCGAGCAGGGTGGCGACGATCGGCTCCAGGGGCGCCGGCGGCTGCCAGATCGAGAATTCGAAACCCATGCGCCCCATGCGGCGCAGGTTATAACTCAACCGCTCCCGGCGGCGCGCGGGCAAGCGCTCCAGCCAGTCCTTGCCGGTGGGGCAATCGATCGGGATGCCGTAAGCGGCACCCGTGGTCTCCACCCAGGGATTCAGCCGATCGACGAGATCACTGACGCGGGCATCGGCGCGGACGTGTTTGAGACGCACCAGATCGAAGCCGCCGCGGCGATTCAACTCGTCCCAGAGATGAGCCAGCGATGCTCGGGCGTCGACGGCCGGATCGACGATCGCGTCGCAATAATCCGTCACCTGCTCGCCGAGCCACTCGAGAACCCGTACACCCTTGAGACGTCGCACGGCGAGCGGCAGCACGGTAACCAACCGCGTGTCATCCCACAGCGTCGCCACCCGAACCTGATAGCCGCCGGCGGCACCGAAAGTCCGCAGCCATGCGCTCGACCAGCCAAAGTCCTGGAACGGACGCGCGCCGGAGCGCTCCGCCAGAGTGCGCCAGGGCTCGGCCAGCGCCGCCAGCTCCGCCTCCGTCTCGATGATCTTCGTCTGCACGCGCATCACGCCCGTGCCGCCGCGCCGATTCCCGCCGGCGTGGCGCGGCGCCGCTTCGACAGCAGGGCGCGCAACCGCTTCAGTCCCTTCAGACGCAGCAAACACCGATACATCCACTCCGCCGCGTACGTGCGGGCCATGACCACTCCACTGTTGGAGAGCTTGACGTGATAGTTGTGCTTGCGCACGCCGCCCCACTGGTACTTGAAGCTCTCGTCGCCGCGCATGAAGTCGATCTCGGTCCAGTGGTTGGCGATGCAATCCTGGATGGCCATGCCGGAGAGGGTCATCCCGATACTGTACTTCTCGAACTCGGGCGCGCGCGCCATGAGGCCCGCATAAAACTTCCGGTTCCAGACATAGCCCAGGCAGCCGGAGACCGGCTGGCCGCCCGCATACAACAGGTAGAGCCTGAACCAGCCGGCCTCGGCTCCCCGGCGGCAGATGTCCTGCTCGAATGCCAGGGCCGGCGCGCTGCCGTACACGGGGGCGCCGTCCTCCGACTCGCGCAGGCTGCGATACAGGCGCACGAAGTCGTTGAAGCAGCGCTCACGCTCGTCGGGCGTCGCCGGGATCCGCAGCTCGATCGGGAAGTCGGCTTCGAGATGGCGCCGGTAGCGTCCGACGTTGCGGCGGGCGTTCTTGCCAAGCGTCGCGACAAAACTCTCCCACGTGGCCTCGAGAGACACCGCCACGCAGGACTCGGCGGGTTGCACGCTGATCAACGGGAAGCTGGCCGAAGCGGCGCGCAGAAAGTGCGGCAGATTCGTGGAGCTCTCCGGGAAATCGCGCACGTCGATGCAGCGCCACTCCCGCGAGCCCGCCAGGAGCCGGGGGCACAGCTCCTCGAAGAACTCGCGCTCGTGGCCGGCACGGACGACAAAATCCAGGTAGTCGGCGCGCTTGCGCGCGATAAAGGCCAGGTGATGCAGCGGCCAGCCCAGATAGCGCGTGGCCAGAAACAGCGGCGCGACACCGATCAGCCGGCCGTCCCGCTCGACGATGAACAGGCGCAGCCGCCCGGGACGGCCGAAATGGCGCCACCAGGAGTAATTCCATTCCCAGGACTGGAACGGCGTGTGATTGGGGCTCGCGCCCTGCAGCTCCCGCCAACTCTCCGCGAGCGCGGCAAACTCCTCCTCGGATGTCACGAGTCGTATCGACATGGCACCTACCGGTTGGTCAGCTGTCCCGGGCGCAGGGCATCGGGCAGAAACAACTGGCTGCGCCGCGGGTGCGGCAGCAGCCCCACGAGACTGCCAAAGACAGGGAACGAGACACCGGCGGCCCCCGCGACCCACCACCCCGCACCGACCATTTCCTGAATGAGCAGCGCGAGTGCGGCGCTGGCAGCAAGTGCCAGGCCCAAGCGCACGATCAACGGCGCCAGCGTGCGCAGGGGGACCTCCCGGCGCAGTGCGCAAGCACAAAGGACATCGACAGCCGACACGCTCGCAATGGCGGCGAGCACCGCTCCGAGCATTCCGAGGCGGGGAATGAGCACGAGGTTGAGCGTGACCATCAATACGGTTCCAACGCACAAGCTCACGAAATAGCTCCCCTGGCGGCGAACCGAATACAACAGACGGTACAGGGCCACCTCGCCGCCCTTGAGGACCGCCAGCGCCGCGAACCAGGGAAGGTAGGTGCGGGTCTCAGCGAAGTCGCCGCCGAAAATCGGCACGATCAGCGGGGGCACCACGAAGGCGATGCCGATGGCGAGCCAACCCGAGAGCAGCAGGATCGTCCGCACGAAGTCGCGCGACAGGTCCGCGAATTGCGGGCACCGGCGGCCGGCGTTGTCGCTCAGGAGCGGGTACGCCGCCGTACCGATGAGGACGAGCGGCACGATGCCGGTCTCGATGAACTTCAGGCCCGTTGCATAGAGACCGACCGAGCGGGTCCCCAGCAGGTACGCGATCAGCAGCAGGTCCGCGCGCGCATAAAACTGGTTCAGGGTCTCCGAGCCGAAAAAGGGGGCGGTGCCGCGAGCAGCCTGCAGCGCCGCCGGCCAATTACCGCCCGGCAGCACGGCGGCGCCGTGTCCGGCCGCGTTGCGCACGGCGAGCCACACCAGCGCGACGGCCCCGATCGGAAATCCCAACAGCAGCAGCGGAAGTGTCGGAACGGTCAGCGCCAGCAGAGCGAACGCAAACACGATCGCGGCCGTGCGGCAGGCAAGCTCGGTCAGAGCCGGCCGCGACATCGATTCCGCGGCGATCGCCGGCACGTAGAGCGTGCGTGAGAGCCCCCAACCCGTCAGGAATATCGAGAGCTCGACGATCACGCTGACCCGCGCGTGCCGGCCGCCCGCGAGCAACAGGAACAGCGCGAACCCGCCGAGCATCAGCGTCAGCTGAACGGCTTGCGCCAGAAGGAGGCTGCGCCAGGCTGCGGCGCGCCGCTCGCCCTGCAGTTGCACGTACTGGCGGATGCCGAACTCCTCGTATCCCGAAGTCGCCAGCAGCGCGACGAAGCCGCCGATGGCGAAAGCATAGGAATACTCGCCGATGCCGGCCGGCCCGAAAGTACGCGAGACGGCGGCGAAGAATACGAAACTCAGCACATCGGCGGCGATGCGACACACCGACAGCCAGAACGCGTTGCGCGCCACTCTCACTTTGCGGCCCGAAGATTGCTCACTATGATCATCCGAAGATTGCCCACCACGAGCGACCAACAGCACCGCCCGGACAGGACGGCCCGGAGACTTCGTTGGACATCCTGCGTCAATTGCGTCACGAGCAAGGCAAAGCCCACGACTTCACGACCCGGCGCCCCGGCAAGATCAAGCTCCTGCGCGGCCTGTCCGCGCTGCTCCCCGGGGAATACCTCAAGACCGCGTTCTATCTCAACTGCATCGACCGCCCGCGCCGGGCACTGCGCGAAGCCTTGTTCGCGTTCTACCGGTACGATCACGTCTATGCGGTCCTGCGGGAGTTCGGCAGCAACTACCCGGGCAGATTCTCCGTGCTCGAATTCGGCACGGCGGACGGCTACTCGTTCGTCAAGCTGCTCTATGCGACCCATTACCTGAAACTCGCTGATCGGGTCATCGTGCACACGTTCGACAGCTTCGAAGGCCTGCCCGCGGCCGTGGACGAGCGCGACCGGGACCTGGTTGCCGGAGATGACTGGGTGCAGGGGCAATACCGCGGCAACTATGCGGCATTGCAAGCCTACTGCGCGCCGCGCTACGAGAATTACGAGATCCATCGCGGCTACTTCGAGCAGACGCTCGATCAGCCCTTCCTGAGCTCGCTGCGCGAGTATCCGCCGGTGCTGGTGTGGATCGACTGCGATTATTATTCATCGTCGCGGACCGTGCTCGAGCGTCTCATCAACCATCTTCCCAACGGCTGCGTCATCTACTTCGACGAGCTCGACAACATGAATTTCGGCTCCCGGCTCACCGGCGAGGCCCGCCTGGTCGCCGAGATCAACACGGGCCTCTTCGGAGAGGGCATCGAGCTCGTGCCCGACACACGGCTGTCGCTGCAGTCGCGCCGCATCTATCGATTCATCAGGCTGCCGGCCAACCGCATGCTGCTGCAATCGGACGATCCGAACGCCGCTGACCAGGTCCGGCGCCGCTCGGACGGCTCGCCCCTGCCCTGATACCCGACTTCGAGCTATACCGGGGAAGACCGTCATGACCCGGCTCCCTTGAAGGCCACGACTCTGATCGCCAGTACCGCTCTCACGGGCAACGTCCCCGCGACCGAGCCGGCAACGCGCGGCGGTAACGCCTCCAGTGTGTGCTCCAACGCGAGTGTGAGCGGCAGCGGAAACCGCAGGTACAGCCACTGCTTGCCCACATATTGAATCACCCTTGAAAAGCCTACATTCCGCAGCAGGGCACGCAGCTCGCGCAGTGAGTATTCCTTCAGGTGCAACCCCTCGGCGACGTTACGGAAATAGCGTGAGATGTCGTGCGGGCCCGTCAGCCGGTTGGGAGTCAAGCAGGCATACACGCCCCCCGGCGCCAAGGCCCTGTAGAGGTTGTGCAGCTGCTCGCTCGCATCGTCCGGGTGCAGGTGCTCCATGAGCTGGTTGCTGAAAGCGACATCCACCGTCCCCGGCGGAACCGGAACGCTGCACCCGTCGGAGAGCGCGAGAGTGAAATTCCCGGGAACGGTACGCGTTCGGGTGATCTCATCCGACACATCGACCGCGTACACGTGCTTCACTCGCTGCGCGACGGCGAAAGACAGGGCGCAATCGCCAGGTCCCACCTCCAGGAAGGTGGATTCCGGTCGCAGGAAACGTTTCACGAAGCGCATCTGGGAGGCGACGGCCCGCGCCGACGCCCGCTGCGTGTGCTGCGGATGATGGGGCAATCGCTGGAAGAGCTCATCGTACACGCTGGAGTAGAGCGTGCGCCGTTCCTCCCTGGAGGCGTTGCGCAGGCGATCCGCCAATTGCTTCTCGACCGTGTAATGCTCGACGATCTGCTCGACGGAGCGCTTGTCATCGGCTCGAGGCTTGCGAATCAGCGAAGCGGTCAAATCCGCACCCTTGCTCCAGGTTCCACAGGTCCGATCCACGGCTACGTAGCAGGTATCGCTCCTGGCACAGGCACAGTCAAAGCTTGCGGCGACGCCTGGCCCGGCACAAATCCTGCTACCACCCCCTGCCACCGCGCATTACAGACAGATAACAAGCGTGCCCACACCCCCTCCGGAGCTTTCGGTCATCGTTCCTTTCTTCAACGAGGAAGGCAGCATCGGCCCGCTGTACGCAGCGATCGTCGCCGCGGTGGAGCCGCTGGGCGTGGCCTTCGAAATGCTGTTCGTGGACGACGGCAGCACGGACCGCACGCTGGAGCTGGCGACACAGCTCGCCCGGCAGGACCCCCGTGTCCGGGTCGTGCGATTCCGGCGCAACTACGGCCAGACCCCCGCCATGGCGGCCGGTATCGAATATGCCCGGGGCGCCACGCTGTTGACGATGGACGGCGATCTGCAGAACGATCCGGCGGACATCCGGCTTTTCCTCGACAAGATCGCCTCGGGGTATGACATCGTGGTGGGCTGGCGGGAGAAGCGCCAGGATCACCTGCTGCGCCGCAAGATCCCTTCACGCATCGCCAACTGGTTGATCGGCAAGGTGACCGGCGTGCCCATACGGGACAACGGTTGCTCGCTGAAGGCGTATCGCGCCACGGTGATGAAGTCCATTCCGCTGTACTCCGAGATGCACCGCTTCATTCCCGCCATGGCCTCGATCGCGGGACCGAGGATCGCCGAGCTCAAGGTGCGGCATCACGCGCGCCAGTTCGGCAAGTCGAAGTACGGCCTGTCACGGATCTACAAAGTGCTGCTGGATCTGATGGTGATCAAGACCGTGACCACCTTCATGGCCCGGCCGCTCCTGTGGTTCGCTCTCCTGGCGCTGCCCGCGCTGCTGCTCGGCCTGGTCCTGACCGGCTACTCGCTGCTGGCGCCCTTGTTGCAAGGCGTTCCCCCGCCTCTGTCCATCGCGGGCGCGGGAGTGCTGTTCACCTCGAGCGCCCTGATCCTGCTGTCGGGGGGCGCTCTCGCGGAGCTGGTCTACAACGTAGGCGACATCCGCGACAAGCAGTTCTCACGTTTGACTTTGCGTGTCTGGAAACAAGGAGCAGGGGATCGATGAGAGAGCCCGAAATCTCCGTAGTCATCCCGGTCTGCGAGCGTTACGACGACGTGACCGCGTTGTATCTCGAGTACCAGACCGGGGTTGCCCGGGTCACCACGGCCTATGAGTTCGTCTTCGTGCTCGATGGCCCCCACAGCGATGTCTTGCAGGCCTTGCACCGCCTGGTCGCACGCGGCGAGCGCATCACCATCATCGAGACGACCCGGGCCTTCGGCGAGGCCACGGCCCTCACCATAGGCTTCGAGCATGTCAGCGGCGGCACCGTCATGACATTACCCGCCTACTTCCAGATCGAGGCCCTGGAGATTCAGCGCCTGGTGCGCGCGCTCGACGGCGCGGACGTGGTCGTCGGTCACCGCTGGCCGCGTGCGGGCGGCTGGTTCGAGTCGCTGCGGCGCCGGATCTTTCACGGCATTCTCGGCTGGGTGACGCACCTGCACTTCCATGACCTCGGCTGCGGCGCCCGCGCCATGACCCGCCCCGTGCTCGCGGAGTTGCAGCTGTACGGTGACCAGCACCGCTTCCTGCCGGTCCTGGCGGACCGGCGCGGCTTTCGCGTGCGAGAGCTGGACGTGCGGCAGTCCTCACGCGACGCCTGCAACCGCGCCTACACGCCGAAGGACTACGCTCGCGGGTTTCTCGACATATTCACCGTATTCTTTCTCGTACGCTTCACCAAGAAGCCGCTGCGCTTCTTTGGAATGCTGGGCGCGTCGATGTTCGGCGCCGGCGGCCTGGTGCTGTTGTACCTGGTCGTGCAGCGGCTCTGGAACGACCAGAGCCTCGCCGATCGCCCGGCGCTGCTGCTCGCCTCGCTGGCCGTCGTCTTCGGCTTGCAGCTCTTCGCCCTGGGCCTGCTCGGCGAGCTCATCATTTTCACTCATGCCCGCGATGTGAAGGACTACGCCGTCGACCGGGTCATCCACTATCCCGCGCCGGATGAGCTTCGGCCGACGCATTCCGATGCCGATCAGCTCGCGGCGCGCTAGGGCGGCCGAACGGCCGACCTTATCCCCACCCACGGCGCCTCCTACCTCAGCGTTTCAGACGCACGTTCCCCGGACCTCTCTTCCTCGAACTGATGCAAGCTCTCACCTTACTGACTTTCGTCGCCGTCACCTGCTGCAGCTACCTGACGGAGCTGCACGTGTTGCCGAAGGCCAGCCGCTTCCTGCCCGAGGTTCTCTCCGGCCTCATCGGGATCCGTGTCATCCTGAACGGCATGGGGCAGAGGTTCCGTGACGTCGCCCCGAAGTACTGGCTGCTGTTTGCCAGCATCACCTTCATGATCTTCTGCGGCATCCTCTCCAACGGCGTCGGCGCCGGCCCGCAGATCGGCGGCCTGCGCTACTCGCTGCGGGCGCTGCCCTTGTTCTTCCTGCCGGCGGTTGTAACTTTTACGGAAGCTCAGCTGCGCCAGCAGCTGCAGCTGCTCCTCGCCATCTCGATCATCCAGCTGCCGCTGGCCGGCTACCAGCGCCTCACGATCTTCCAGGAGGGACGTTTCACGGGCGATCCGGTGTTCGGCACCCTGATGCTCTCGGGCGTCATGTCGCTGTTCCAGATCGGCGTGGTCTGCACCCTGACCGGCCTGTTCGTGCGGCGGCGCATCACACTCGGACGTTATGTCATGTTGTTCCTGCTGGTGCTGCTGCCGACGACCATCAACGAAACGAAAGTCACGCTGTTGCTGCTGCCCATCGGCCTGTTGGCGACGGTCATCATCGGGGCCCCGCCCGGCACCAAGCAACGCGTCGCCCTCGGCAGCGTGCTCCTGATGGTGGCGTTCGGCGCCCTCTTCGTGCCGATCTACGACTACTTCAACACGCGCTACAACCCGTATCCGGTCACGCTTGGCGATTTCTTCGGCAACTCGAAGAAGGTGGAGACCTATATGGAGAACGGCGCCGGCGTCGGCAGCCGCAAGGAAGCCGGACGCGTGGACGCCATCGAAGTTCCGCTCGAGCGGCTCTCGCGTGATCCGGTGAAGCTGGTCTTCGGGCTCGGCATCGGCAACGCCTCGAATTCGAATCTCGGCCCGCAGTTCACGGGCGAGTATTATGGTCTCTACGGCCGCTACACGATCGAGTCGTCCACGGCGGCGTTTCTCCTGGAAATGGGAGTCGGCGGCGTGCTGCTGGTGCTGGTGTTCATGGCGCTCATCTTCGGCGACTCGCTGGCGGTCGCCCGGGAAGGCACTGGACTTACGAGCGCGCTCGCCGTCGGCTGGGCCGGCATCACCCTCGTGACGGCGATCTCCCTGTTCTACCTGACGCTCCATACCACCGAATCGTTGTCGTATCTGTTCTTCTACTTTTCCGGTCTGGTGGCCGCGGCCCGCATGCGGCTCGGCACGACCTGACTCGAGCGAGGCGTGAACCAGTGTGCGGTATCGCAGGCTTCCTGACACTTCAGCCCACGAACGCTGCGCAAGCGGAGAACGATCTTCGCCACATGGCCCGGGCCATCGAGCACCGCGGACCGGATGCCGAAGGGCTCTGGCAGGACGCCGCGGCGGGCATCGCCCTGTGCCACCGGCGGCTGTCCATCATCGACCTGTCGCCGCTCGGGTCCCAGCCCATGCGTTCGGCGAGCGGCCGGTTCGTCATCGTATTCAACGGCGAGATCTACAACTATCGGGACCTGCGGCGCGACCTGCAGATCATGGGCTCCACGTTTCGCGGCGCGTCCGACACGGAAGTGTTGCTGGCCGGCATCGAGCGCTGGGGGCTGGAAGCGACCATTCGCATGTGCCGCGGGATGTTCGCCTTCGCGCTGTGGGACACGAAGGAGCGGGTGCTCCATCTGGCGCGCGATCGTTTCGGGGAAAAGCCGCTGTACTACGGTGAATCGGGCGGCCTCTTCCTGTTCGGCTCGGAGCTGAAGGCACTCCGCGCCCACGGCTCCTGCCGGCCGCAGATCAATCGCGACGCACTAACTCTGCTGCTGCGCCACTACTACATTCCGGCTCCGCACACGATCTACCGAGGCTTCTTCAAGCTCACACCCGGCTGCATCGTCCGGGTTCGCGCCGCGGGCAACCGTTTCGAGCTCCAGGAGCGCCGCTATTGGATGCCGCAAGCGCTGGCCGCCACCAACGGCAGCTCTTCCCGGCAGGTGACGGAGGCCGAAGCGGTCGATCGCATCGAGACGGCACTGGCCGAAGCGGTCAAGCTGCAGATGGTCGCCGACGTGCCCCTGGGCGCGTTTCTCTCCGGCGGCATCGATTCCTCGCTGATCGTTGCCCTGATGCAGAAAGCCAGCAGCCGCCCGGTGCAGACGTTCTCCATCGGGCAGTGGGATTCCGATTACGACGAGGCGCCGTTCGCACGCCGGATCGCGGCGCACCTCGGCACGCAGCACACCGAATTGACCATGACTCCGGGAGATGCGCTGGCGGTCATTCCGAAGCTGCCGGACATCTACGACGAGCCGTTCGCGGACTCCTCCCAGATTCCAACCTATCTGGTCAGCCGGCTGGCGCGCCAGCACGTCACGGTATCGCTCTCCGGTGACGGGGGCGATGAGTTGTTCGGCGGCTACTCCCAATATCCCTTCAGTCTCGAATACTGGAGCCGGGTGCAACGCATGCCCGCCGTGGTGCGAGCCACATTCCGCCAGCTCCTGCGCCGGATGCCGCTCCAGTGGATCGAGCTCCTGACGCAACCCGCGAGATGGGTGGCGCGCAGCAAGCGCAACCTGGCCGACCGCATCAAGGAGCGGTCCGCGGTGGTCTTCGCCGGCTCATTCGCCGAGCACTACCGGGCGCAGCTCTCGTTCTGGCAGTGGCCGGGAGAGGTCGTGATGGGCGCGAACGAGCCGGACACGGTCGTCAGCCGCCGCGAGGAGTGGCCCACCGACACCCATGAATTCGCGCAGATGATGTACATCGATACGCGCCAATATCTACCGGACGACATTCTCGTCAAGGTGGACCGGGCCGCGATGGCCACGAGCCTGGAGACTCGCGTGCCGCTCCTCGATCCGCAGGTGGCCGCGGCCGTGTGGAGCATTCCGCTCGAGATCCACAATCGCGGCGGCACGCCGAAATGGGTGTTGCGGCAAGTGCTCGCGCGGCACGTGCCGCGCGAGATGTTCGACCGCCCCAAGCGCGGGTTCTGCATTCCCGTCGGCCGCTGGCTGCGGGGCGAGCTGCGCGAGTGGGCCGGTGATCTGCTCGACGGCACGCGCCTGCGGCGCCAGGGAATCCTGGAGCCCCGCGTGGTGGAGCGCCGCTGGCAACAACATCGCGACGGTGTAGCGGACTGGTCAGTGCAGCTGTGGACGGTGTTGATGTTCCAGGCCTGGTACGAGCGCTGGTACGCGGGCGTCTGACAAGAAGGGCCTTCCCGGGGGACGGCAG
>DASZVD010000320.1:0-2758 GCA_035547375.1 Steroidobacteraceae bacterium | reverse complement strand
ACCGATGAGGGGCTCATGACTCAGCTGCGAACTCTGGGCGAGGAGGAGGCGGATCCCGTATGGCCCATGCCACTGTGGGCCGGTTACGACGACGAGCTCACGAGCAAGGTCGCGGATCTCGGCAACGTCTCCGCCGCGCCGTTCGCCGGGTCGATCATCGCCGCGCTGTTCCTGAAGCGGTTCATCACCGCGACGCCCACCTGGGTGCACATCGATCTGTTCGCGTGGAATCCCCGCGAGCGGCCGGGCCGGCCCGTGGGAGCGGAGGCGCAATGTGTCCGCAGCCTCTGCCGGCTCGTGCGCAAGCGCTTCAGCTGACAATTCTTTACACAGGCGCATCGCGGCGACCCCCGTCGCGCGTACACCAGGCCGCACCGCTGCGACCCGTGTCGCGTGCACCAAATCCGTACCGCTGCGATTTCCGTATCGCGCGCACCCAGCCGCATCGCTTTACCCGTGTCGGCTGGCTGCTGTCGATATGTCGCCTGCGGACAATCGCTCATTACTCGCTCGCCGAATTGGCTCGCCGACGTGCCATCCCGCCTTCGTCACCCCGCCTTCGAGAAACCGCAAGTCGGTATCGTCGTAACCCAAGGTGACGTCGCTCCTTGCAACGTGCCGGTCCCGGAAGCCCGCGCGAGGTCAGCGCGGATTCGATCGAGACGATCGTTGGCGCCGCAGGTTCGGCGGCTTCGTGACGCTCCCGGGCCCCGGCGGTTGTGGCGGGATGTACACAGCCAACACCCTGGTGTCGGCCATCGAGGCACTCGAGCTCTCGTTGCCGGGAAGCTCGGCGCCAGAAGCGGTTTGGCAATGCAGAACGGGCGGATTCCCGGCGCGCGGGGAAGCCGGCGGTGCGATTGGTGAGCAACGGTTTGCGTCCGCGCGACATCCTTACACGCAAGTCGTTCGAAAAGGCCATCACGCTCGTCATTGCTCTCGGGGGCGCCGCCAACGCGGTGCTGCACCTGTTGGTGATTGCCATGATGTCCGAGTGATTGCCATGATGTCCGAACGGCGACCGGCGCGATCCAACCGCTGCTGGAAATGCTGCCCGACGGCGGGCTGAGGCGCGGGACCGTCTCATCGTCATGGGCGCACGGTCGTCATGGGCCGCACGTCATGGGCCGCGGTCGTCACGGGCCGCACGGTGTCGGAAAACCTTGCAAATACAGGAATGTATCTTGCTGGATTGCAGGACACGGCAGCCGTCATGGGGCGCGGTCTTGCGCGAGCCGGTCGGGCTCATCCCGGACGGCGGCTGCCGCGGTGGCAACCTCGGGGCTTTCTCGTAGGACATAATTTCCCCGAGGCCAGGGTGGGCGGGTCGATGGGGTTGCTCCGCAACGGCGGAGGTTGGGGTGCTCGCGAAACACGCCGGTTTATGAGCAGCGCAACGACGGGGGCGGTGACCGCACCCGTGTCGCGCGACTAAAAAATTCTTCAGCTTGAGCGGAGTTGTCAGTGCCTTGGGCAGCGGTTAGAGTTGGCAAAGCATCACTCAACGCGCGCACCGTGCTCTTTAGGCGTTACCTCTTCGGCACGCTGCACAGAATCAGTCAGGGGGATTTAGTACAACGCGCGCCCGCAGCCCATGGGCTAAAGGCGTGTGCGTTCGTCAATATCAAACGAGCCGGTGGCGGCCAGCGCCGCCGGAGCGTGAGGGTCCGGGTTCGATAGCTTGCGGGCAGAGAGAAAGACGGCTACTTTGCGCTGCTTACGCCTCGATCCGGCGTGACCGGACATGTAACAACGACACTTCATTCAACTCATGGCTGCCTACGTACAAGACTCAAGCTTTTTTACTCGTAGAACGATAGTTCTCTTCGCGATCATCGCGCTGCACGTCTTCATCGCGTGGGCACTGGCCACGGGACTGGCGCGCCGTGCGATCGAGCTGGTGGCTCCGCCGATCCAGACCGAGGTCGTCGAAGAAGTCCAAAAGAAGGACGAACCGCCGCCGCCGCCGCCGCCGCAGATGGAGCGCCCGCCGGTCGAGATTCCACCTCCCGATGTCGCGATCGAGGTTCCGGTGGAGACACAGTCCACGGCGATTCAGGACGTAACGGACAAGCCGGTGGCCAAGGCGCCGCCGCCGCCACCACCACCGCCGAAGCCGCGGAACATCGTTTCGCCCCGCCCGGGCAAGGGCTTCCCGGCGACCGAGGATTACTATCCGGCGGCCTCCAAACGTTTAGGGGAAGAGGGATCGGCTAACGTGCACGTGTGCGTCGGGCCGAACGGCAAGCTCACGGAAGAACCGACCATCGCGCAGACCTCGGGGAACCAGCGTCTGGACGAAGGTGCGCTGAAGCTTGCCAAGGCCGGCTCCGGTCGCTATACGCCCGGCACGGAAGATGGCCAGCCGATCACCGCCTGCATGGTCTTCAAGATCAAATTCGAGCTCCGCAATTAATTTAGATATGACGCCGCCCCCGCAAGGGCGGCTTTTTTTTGTGTTCGAGGAAACTATGGAAAATCAAGCCACCGCAACCGTCGACAATCCTTACGGCCTGGGCGCTCTCTGGGCGGGGGGTGATCTCATCGCCCGCAGCGTGCTGATCATTCTGGCCATTATGTCGCTATCGTCCTGGTACGTCATTCTCACGAAGCTGTGGGACCAGCGTAAGCTGAAGCAGTCCGCCCGCGTCGTCGAGAAGCAATTCTGGACCGCGCCCTCGCTCAAGGACGGCGTCGAGCGCCTGAAGAAGGGCGACGACTTCCGTCTGATCGCGGAAGATGGCCTGCGTGCGGCCTC
>DASZVD010000319.1:0-3409 GCA_035547375.1 Steroidobacteraceae bacterium | reverse complement strand
CCTTCTTCGAGATGCGCGGCACGTCGAAGGGACAGCCCGTGATGCAATAGCCGCACCCGATGCAGTTCTCCTCGTGGAAGTCCACGATGCCGTTGGCGTACTGCACGATGGCACCGGGTGACGGGCAGGCCTTGAGGCAGCCCGGATCGGCGCAGTGCATGCAGCCGTCCTTGCGGATGAGCCATTCGATGTCGCCCTTCGGGTTCTCGATCTCGGAGAACCGCATGAGGGTCCAGGTGCTGTCGGACAGGTCGTGCGGGTTCTGGTAGCTGCCGACGTTGGTGCCGATCTCGTCGCGCAGGTCGTTCCACTCCATGCAGGCTACCTGGCAGGCCTTGCACCCGATGCACTTCGTCGTGTCGATGAGCTTGGCGACGTCGCGAGTGCCGACGGCCAGGCGAACCTCGGGCTCCGGCAAGGTCGTTGCCGAGCGGCGGATGATGTCGAGCGATTGCAGTGCCATCAGAGCTTCTCCACCCGGACCAGGAACGATTTGAATTCCGGAGTTTGGGAGTTGCCGTCACCAACGAACGGCGTGAGCGTGTTGGCCAGGAAGCCGGGCTTCGCGAGGCCTTTGAAGCCCCAGTGAATGGGGATGCCGACGTGGTGCAGCGTCCGGCCCTCCACCTGCAGCGGGCGCAGGCGCTTGGTCACGACCGCGACCGCCTTGATGTAGCCGCGGTTCGAGGTAACCTTCACTCTATCCCCCGAGGCGATGCCGAGCTCCTTGCCCAGGGCCTCGCCGATCTCGACGAACTGCTCCGGCTGAATGATTGCGTTCAGCCGCGCGTGCTTGCTCCAATAGTGGAAATGCTCCGTGAGCCGGTAGGTCGTGGCCGCATGGGGGAACTTGTCGGGCTTGCCGAAGGCCTGCCGGTCTTCCGGGAAGACCCGGGCGGCCGGATTGTTGAGCGCCTGCGGCTGCCCGGGGCTCAGCGGGTTCTCCCTGAGCGGTGTCTCGAAGGGCTCGTAGTGCTCGGGGAAGGGGCCTTCCGCCATCTGGCCGCGCGCGAAGAAACGCGCCACTCCTTCCGGATTCATGATGAAGGGGCCCATGCCGTGCGTGGGATCCTCATCGACCTTGAAGTCCGGGACATCGGCGCCGCCCCAGCTCGTGCCGTTCCAGGCGACGAGCCGGCGCGCCGGGTTGAACGGCTTGCCGGCGGGATCGCACGAGGCGCGGTTGTACAGCACGCGGCGATTCGCAGGCCAGGCGTACGCCCAGTTGATCGTCTGCCCGATCCCGGTCGGGTCCGAGTTGTCGCGGCGGGCCATGAGATTGCCCGTCGGCCCCCAGGCGCCGCAGAAGATCCAGCACCCGCTCGAGGTGGAGCCGTCGTTGCGCAGCTCGGCGAAGCCGGCCAGCTGCTCGCCCGCCTTGCGCAGGACCTTGTGGGGATCCTTGGGATCCGTCAGGTCCGTCAGCGCCTTGCCGGAATACTCCATGGCCAGCTCCTGCGGCGAGGGGCTGTTGGGGCGCGCGTAGGGCCAGCTGAGGTTGAGGATCGGATCGGGGAACGCGCCGCCTTCCTTCTGGTACAGCGCGCGCAGGCGCGTGAAGATCTCGCCCATGATGTAGAGGTCCGAGCGCGCCTCGCCGGGCGGCTCCGCTCCTTGCCAGTGCCACTGCAGCCAGCGTGCGGAATTCGTCAGCGATCCCTGCTCCTCCGCGAAGCAGGAGGTGGGGAGCCGGAACACCTCCGTCTGGATCTTCGCCGGGTCGACGTCGTTGTGCTCCCCGAAGTTACGCCAGAACTCGGACGTTTCGGTGGCGAGAGGATCGGCGATGATCAGGAACTTGAGTTTCGCCAGGCTCTCGTTGAGCTTCGCCTTGTTGGGCGCCGCGGCCAGGGGGTTGAAGCCCTGGCAGATGAAGCCGTTCATCGCGCCTTGGTGCATGAGCTCGAAGAACTGCAGCATGTCGTACAGCTTGTCGAGCTTCGGCAGGTAGTCGTAGGCCCAGTGATTGTCGGCCGTGGCGGCGGCGCCCCACCAGGCCTTCATGAGGCTCACCATGAACTTGTCGAGGTTCTGCCAGTAGCTGAGCTGATTGGGGCGCAGCGGCTTGAAGGCCCGGGCCGCGATGAACTGCTCCCAGGTCTGCTCCTTGTCGCCGGGCAGCGTGATGTAGCCCGGCAGCAGGTTCGACATCAGGCCGAGGTCGGTGAGTCCCTGGATGTTGGAATGTCCGCGCAGGGCGTTCATCCCGCCGCCGGATACGCCGATATTGCCCAGCAACAGCTGCACCATCGCGGCCTGGCGGATCATCTGCGAGCCGACCGAGTGTTGCGTCCACCCGAGCGCGTACATCATGGTCGCCGAGCGTGTCGGGGTGGCCGTGGAGGCCAGCATCTCGCAGACGTGCAGGAATTTCTCCCGCGGCGTGCCGCACACGCGCTCCACCATCTCGGGCGTGTAGCGGGTGTAGTGTTGCTTCATGAGTTGATAGACGCAGCGGGGGTGCGCAAGCGTCGGGTCCGTTTTGACGAAGCCGTCGGCACCGATCTCGTAGTCCCAGGTGGACTTGTCGTAAGTGCGCTTCTCCGGGTCGTAACCGGAATACAGGCCGTCCCGGAACGCGAAGTCCTCGCGGACGATGAACGTGAAGTCGGTGTAGCTCTTCACGTACTCGTGCTGAATCTTGTCGTTCGCGAGCAGGTAATTCACCATCCCGCCCAGGAACACGATGTCCGTGCCCGTCCGGATGGGGGCGTAGTAGTCCGCTACCGATGCCGAGCGCGTGAAGCGCGGATCGACGACGATCAGCCGGGCCTTGTTGTGTGCCTTGGCCTCGGTGACCCACTTGAAGCCGCAGGGATGGGCTTCGGCGGCATTGCCGCCCATGATGAGGACGATGTCGGCATTCTTGATGTCGACCCAGTGATTCGTCATCGCTCCACGGCCGAACGTCGGGGCAAGACCTGCCACCGTCGGGCCGTGTCACACACGCGCCTGGTTATCGAAGGCCAGGAGTCCGAGGCTGCGCATGACCTTGTGAGTGAGATACCCCACCTCGTTGCTGCCGGCCGAGGCGGCCAGCATGCTGGTGGTCACCCACCGGTTCACCGTCAGCCCCGTGGGGGTCTTGGCGACGAAGTTCGCGTCCCGGTCGGCCTTCAGCAGCCTGGCGATCCGCCCGAGAGCCTCGTCCCAGGAGAGCCGCTGCCAGTGATCGGATCCGGGCGCCCGATACTCCGGGTACTTCAGCCGGCTGGGGCTGTGCACGAAATCGAGCAGGCCGGCGCCCTTGGGACAGAGCGTGCCGCGGTTGACCGGATGGTCCGGATCCCCCTCGATGTGCAGGATGCTCGCCTGGGCGTTCTTTGCCGAGTCCCCGAGGCCATACAGGATGATGCCGCAGGCGACGGCACAGTAGGGGCAGGTGTTGCGCGTCTCGGTGGTGCGGGCG
>DASZVD010000318.1:0-2912 GCA_035547375.1 Steroidobacteraceae bacterium | reverse complement strand
GCCGCTCCGTCCAGCGCCTGACCGAGAACATTGGCCGTATCCGCGGAGCGCCATGCCTGGCGGGTGACAGCTTGCTGCATACCCACGAACGGATCGGGCGGCCACGTACAAGGCCAATCGCTGCTGAAAGCCAACGTCGCGCCCCCATCCGCAATGCTCTTCCAGCGATCCGTTGGCAAGGGATTGGCCGTGTCGTAGTTCAGCCCTGCCTCTCCGCAGCAGAACGTGGGCTGCATATCGGCCACCACGTGCAGCTTCCCGAAACGCGGCACATCGACGGCGTCGGTCATGTCGGCGTGCTCGATGCGGAAGCGGCGGTCGCGGTTTCCATTGGCCTGCTCCACTTGCTCATAAGTATCCAGAGCAAGCTTCACCGAGTCGTCCCGGATCGCGTGTGTCATCACCTGATAGCCCAGGCGGTCGAATTCCTTCACTTCGGCAGCGTACTCGTGCGGCTCATAGACCAGCGGCGGAATGAGCCCGGTCGAGCCGTCGAGAAAGAACTTCACCAGATTCGCCGACACCCAGTCGTCGTGATACAGCCGCCGGGCCTCATCGAGATCGGCCAGCAGCCGCGGTGTCAGATGGTGCGCTACCGCGACGGCACCAAAGGCAGTACGAGTACGCACGGTCAGCTCGCCGCGATCCCGTAGAGCTGCAAACAGGCGGATCTCTTGCAGATTACCCGTTGCATTGACAACGCTGGTGATGCCAAGTGAGTTGAGATACTTCGCGGCGGCCGCCGTCATCTTCAGGAGATCCTCCTGCGGCACGTGCTGAAACACAGCGCGCTCCATGACGGCCATGCCGGCCTCCAACAACACGCCATTCGGATGGCCGCTCGCATCGCGGACCACGCCTCGCTCCTCCTGCGCATCGGCCAGGGGCCAGTCGGTCACGCCCGCCATTTTCAGCGCCGCGGTGTTCACCCAGAGCGCGTGCTCGGAGCTGTTGTGTACGACCACCGGCCGATCCGGCACGGCGCGGTCGAGCAGCTCCCGGCTCGGCGTAGCCGGCGGCGCGGTTCCAAAGTCAGCCCGCGCAAACAGGACGGCGTCCTGCGGGTGCGCCGCGGCGTACGACTCGAGCTCGCGAACCAACTCGTCAGGCTTGTCAGGGGTGAGGCTGCGCTCGGGCGTCGACAGGTTCAACCCGTGCAGCGCAAAGCCGCCGTAGATGACATGGGCGTGCGAGTCGACGATGCCGGGAATGACCGTGCGCCCCTTCAGGTCCACGACCTTCGCGGCGTGGCCGGCGCGCCGGCTCACTTCCGGGTCAGCGCCGATGGCGGCAATTTTCGTCCCGGAGACGAGCAGCGCCTGCGCCCAGGGGTGCTGCGGGTTGCCCGTGAAAATATGACCGTGACGCAGGAGAGTTTCGGCTGCCGCAGCAGGGGCCGCCACCCCCATCGCGACGACCAGGACGAGCAGTTTTGTTCTCATTTCCCTAGGGTGCCTGAAAAGTGCCAATGTTGTCCAAAGCACTCCAATTGAACGCAGTCGGGGGATCCCGTAGACTTGCGCGGCTCGCAATGCTGCCTGTCCCGGTACGCGCCGGGGCGGGCCCGTGACAGGGCTCGTCAGCTCCGTCACCACCCGCTCGGGATGTAGCTCAGCCTGGTAGAGCATCTGGTTTGGGACCAGAGGGTCGCAGGTTCGAATCCTGTCATCCCGACCAACCTGAGGGCCTTTACGCCACCTCAGCTGCTTGTGAGCGCGCGACGGCGCGCGCCACGAGCATGAACCTCGCGCCTGCTGAGGCTCAACGGAGCCGAGCGCGCTGCCGCTGCAAATCAAGCGGGCCCGACGGCGTTGAAGCCTGCGACGGGCACCGGATTGGAGTTGATCTTCACCAGCAGCTGCTCGAACTCATCGCGCGGGATGGCGCGGCTGTGCAGGAAGCCCTGCGACTCGTCGCATCCGGCGCGCGCCAGGTAATCGAGCTGGGTCTGCGTCTCGACGCCTTCCGCCACCGTGGTCATGTCGAACGCATGAGCCAGATCGATGATCGTGGCGACCAGCGTGCCGCTGCGGCGATCCCCCGGCAGACGCCGGGTGAACACACGATCGATCTTCAGCGTATCGATGGGCAGCTCGGAAAGCCGCGCCAGGGAGGAATACCCGGTGCCGAAGTCGTCGATGGCCACCCGGATGCCGGCATTGCGCACGATGCGCAAGGCCTGCACCACCGCCGTCGAGTCACCCAACAAAGCGCCTTCGGTCACCTCGATGTCGATACCCCAGCCCGCGTCGGCCGCAAGCGAGCCCACGGCCAACACGAGCTCGTGCTCGAAGCCGCGGCGCCGCAACTCGGTGGGCGACACGTTCACCGCGACTCGCACCGGCGGCAAGCCGGCCCGCCGCCAGTCGCGGCAATCCTCCGCCGCCTTGTTGAGCGCCCAGGCCCCGACCGCCGCCATCAAGCCGGCCGACTCCAGGATGGGCAGGAAAGTCCCCGGCGCCACCAGACCCCGCTCGGGATCGCGCCAGCGCAACAACGCCTCGGCGCTCTCGATCCTGCCGGTCTGCAGGCGCAGCTTCGGTTGGTAGTGCAGCTCGAACTGGTTGTTGCCGAGCGCCGCGCGCAACCGGTGCTCCAGCTTGACGCGCGCCGCCAGCGCCGCATTCATCTCCAGGCGGTGGTGCAGGTACTGCTCGCCGGAGATCTTCGCTTCCTTCAGCGCGGCTTCCGCGTTCTGCACGAGCTGATCCGGCTCGCGGCCGTTGTCAGGGAAGAATGCGAGACCGCACCTCGCGGTCACCGAGATCTCGCGTCCGTCGATGACGAACGGTTGCTCGAACTGCCGCACGATGTCCCGGTGCAGGTCGTGCAGCTCGTCGCCCCCGTTGCTCTCCAACGGCACGACATTGACGAAGGTGCCGCCGCCCAGGTGCGCCAGCCGCTCGGTATCG
>DASZVD010000317.1:0-2443 GCA_035547375.1 Steroidobacteraceae bacterium | reverse complement strand
GAAGACTACGCATCGGGGACGGTATTCCCAGCCCACGCCGGCATATAGCGCTGTGGACTACATGAACGGCGTGCGACGTACGCAAGAGTACATCTCCTCCGGGGACGTCTATCAGCTCGTCCTGTCCACACGTTTCTCCGGCAAGCACGAGCTCGATCCCTTCCAAGCTTATCGGGCTCTGCGCCTCATCAATCCCTCGCCCTACATGTACTACTGTGCTTTGGGCGACGTCACCGTCGTCGGCTCGTCGCCCGAGGCGCTCGTGAAGTTGAAGGGAGGGCGTGCTCAATTACGCCCCATAGCTGGAACACGACCCCGCTCCGATGATGTTGCGACCGATGCCGCACGCGAGGCCGAGCTTCGAGCGGATCCCAAAGAAAATGCGGAGCACATCATGCTCGTCGACCTGGCACGGAACGACCTCGGCCGGGTCGCCCGTGCGGGCAGCGTTCATGTGGATCCCTATCGCTCCATCGAGCGCTACAGTCATGTCATGCACATCGTGAGCGGCGTGCAGGGTGAGCTCGCGCCCGGCTGCGATGCGTTCGATCTTTTCGCGGCCGCCTTTCCGGCCGGCACGTTGGTTGGCGCGCCGAAGGTGCGCGCCATGCAGATCATTGACGAGCTCGAGCCGGTGAGCCGCGGACTCTACGGCGGCACGGTGGGCTATTTCGGCGCGCGCGGCGGCGACATGGATCATGCGATCACCATTCGCACATTGGTGTTCCGTGGCGACGAATACAGCTATCAGGCAGGCGCCGGCATCGTCGCCGACAGCGTGCCGGAGACCGAGCACGAGGAAGTGTTGGCAAAGAGCGGGGCGATGGTGCGCGCGTTGGAGATTGCTGGGGGTACGGGCCTATGAAGCCGCGGCTGCTGTTGATCGATAACTACGATTCATTTACCTACAACCTCGTGCAGGCGTTTCTCGTGCTCGGCGCCGATGTGCACGTCTACCGTAACGATGCGCTGACCGTTGTGGAGGCGCTTGCGTTCGCGCCATCCCATCTGTGCATCTCGCCGGGCCCCGGCACTCCGTACGATGCTGGCGTGTCCATGGACATGATCCGCGCTTTCGCCGGCCGATTACCGGTGTTGGGCGTCTGCCTCGGGCACCAATCCATCGTGGAGGTGTTCGGGGGTAAGGTCGTCCGAGCCGGACGGCTCATGCACGGCAAGACCTCCGTGATTCAACACGATGGACGGTCCTTGTTCTCTGGGCTTCCTCAGGCGTGTGAGGTTGGTCGCTATCACTCGCTGATCGCAGCTCCCGAGACGCTGCCGCCGGAGTTGGAAGTGAGCGCGCGAACGGCCGAGGGCGAGATCATGGGCGTGCGTCATCGCACCCTCATGGTCGAGGGCGTGCAGTTTCACCCGGAGAGCATACTGACCCCCGACGGGCCGGCGCTGATGAAGAATTTCCTGGGATTCACGGGAGGCCAGCGAGTACGCGGCTCCGTCGGAGCAACCGATGCCGTCTCTGCGTGAGCTTCTCGAGCAGCTGCTGGAACGCCGCGACCTGTCACAGTCGCAGGCGGAAGAGCTGCTCATCCATCTGACGAGTCCCGAGGTGTCGCCCATTGCGGCGGGCGCGACCCTGGCCGCCCTGCGCACGAAGGGCGTGGTTGCCGACGAGGTACGCGGATTCGCCTTCGCCATGCGGCGGCTCGCCCAGCGGCCGGCCATTCCGCAGGGGCTTCGTGCCATCGACATCGTCGGTACCGGAGGCGATGCCTCCGGCAGTCTCAATATCTCCACGGGGACCGCCTTGCTGACGGCTGCCTGCGGCATACCCGTGCTGAAGCACGGGAATCGATCGATTTCCAGTCGCGCAGGCAGCGCGGATGTTCTCCAGGCCCTCGGACTGCCGGTGCCGCTCGATGAGCGCGGTGTAGCGGAATGCCTGGCCGTCACCAACTTCACGTTCCTCTTTGCACCTCACTATCACCCCGCGATGAAAACAGTGGGGCCCGTGCGCGCCGCGCTTGGTGTGCGTACGATTTTCAACATCCTGGGACCGCTGACCAATCCGGCACAACCCCCCTTTCATCTCATCGGCGCATTCAGTCTCGAGGTCGCAAAGCTCATTGCGCAGACCATCGCGGGCATGCCGATCGAGCGGACGTTCGTGGTTCATGGGGCCGAGGGCTGGGATGAGCCGACGCCTGTCGGACCGTTCACGCTCTTCGACGTGCGTCCCGGGCGTGTCGAGGTCGAGACGCGACGACCCGAAGATTACGGACTTCCGATGTGCAAGGCCGCGGACCTCGCCGGTGGGGATGCGCGGCACAACGCGGATGCGTTGCGGGCCGTTCTCAACGGTGAGGATCGAGGTCACCACCGGAATTGCCTGCTCATGGGCACGGCGCTGGCCCTCGAAGTCGCGGGGAAGGTCCGTAACCCGCGCGAGGGAGTCGAGTGCGCCGAGGAGGCGATCGGCAGT
>DASZVD010000316.1:0-13047 GCA_035547375.1 Steroidobacteraceae bacterium | reverse complement strand
GCCGATGATCGCACCCGGCGCGAGACCGCCGTCGAGGAGTCGATCGAGCGCCGCTCGGGCCCCACGCTGCTTCTTTGCATCACTTACCGCGGACATCGCCAGTACCTCGCGCGTCGCCGGCAGGTATGCCGTCCCTCGAGGGGCAGGTGAATACCCGGACGCGCAGCAGGCGAGTATTCGGCTGGAAAACTAGCGCTAAATGGCTTCGAGGGAAACCGTGCGGCGCCGGGGAGGGTGGGGGAAAAGCGATCTGCAGAAACGACTGTGCCCGCTTCACAGCGGGCACAGTCTCTGCGATTCACTTGGGTGATACCCCAAGTCAGGCCTACTTCTTCTTCGCAGCTTTCTTCTTGGCCTTCTTTTTCGCTTTCGCCATGTTGGCTCTCCAGATTGTCGGGTTAGTCCGAGGTCGGAGTATATACACGCGAAACAAAATTACAAGCAAGCCTGCGCGCAACTGTCCGTAGTGTGATAGGCGTTCACACCGTGAGGGCGGTTGAGAGGGAGTGATGAGAGGGGCATGAGCACATGCGCTCGCCGCATCATGATGTGGTGATGCGCTCGGATCTCATGGGGCATCAGCGCCGGTGACGGGTCGCGCGGACGATCCATCACCTATGGAGCGCTCACTCCAGGGAGAGAATGAACTTCCACTCCGCGGGTTCCACGGGAGTGACCGAGAGGCGATTGCCCCTGCGCAGCAGAACCATGTTTTTAAGCTCTTTCGTCGCATGTTTGCGCAGCTCTTCGAGCGTGATGAGTCGCTCGAGGCGGCGCTCGAGTTGCACGTCGACCATGAACCAGCGGGGCTTCCCGGGATCGCTCTCCGGGTCGTAGTGATGATCCTTGCGATCGAAGGCGGTGGGGTCCGGGTATCCCTCCTTCACGATCTTCATGATCGCAACGATGCCGGGCACGTCGGTGCTCGAGTAGTAGAGGAAGACCAGGTCGCCCTTCTTCATGTCGTCCCGGAGCATGTTGCGCGCCTGATAATTGCGCACGCCGTCCCAGGCCGTGGTCTGGCGCTTCGCCTTCTCGAGATCCTCGACGCTGAACGTGGTCGGCTCAGTCTTCATCAGCCAGTAGCGCATAGAACGATCCTTTCTTCGGTGGCCACCGCATCGAGTCTGACGTCGTGGGCAGCTGCAGTGAGGCCTTCAACCTGCTGGAAGGCATAGGCGAGGCCGATGAGTCGTGGCGCGTGCCACACAGAGCGCCAACGCCGGAACTCGAAGGCGCGATCGTAGTAGCCCCCACCCATGCCCAGTCGCACGCCGGTGGCGTCGAAGCCCAGCAAAGGGAGGAACACTACGTCGAACCATCTGGCCCCAAGCGTGTGCGTGCCTTCGGGCTCATATATCCCGAGACGGTTGCGCCGCAGCCGGCCTGTCAGCTCGACAAAGCGCATCTTGCGGCCCAGCGAGTGACGGTCGATGCGCGGCACGTAGAGCTTGCAACCGCGTTTACGGGCGAGCTCGATCAGGGGGGTCGTATCGAGCTCGGAGGGAAGCGGTGCATAGATGGCGATGCGCCAGTCGGGTCGCAGATGAAGGTAGCGATCGACGTTGCGCGCGACGAGTTGGGCACTGCGGGCTCGTTCAGCCGCCGGAACACCTCGGCGTTTGGCACGGAGGGTTTTCCGCAGGACGTGTCGATCGGAGGGTGACGTCATGAGGCGACAGCATACCTAGCCGCGCGAAGCTGAGGGTACGTCCGGTGAATGTGTGGCGGGGGATCGTGAGTAGGTGAAGGGGTGATAGCGACACCGAGTGAAGCGGGGGGTGTGCGTTGAAAGGGCCGCCATCAATTGCCGGCCGCTGAACGAAGCGGTGGCCTGTGTCCGCTGGAAGAGCCGCAGGCGACTTCCAGCCAATAAAGACTCGTGAAAGCAGGGTAAGAGCAACAGCTGATCGGTGTCGCACGGCAGAGTGGCCGCGTTCTGCCGGCAAAAGTCGCGCCTTTTGCCGGCCGCCGAACGAAGTGGTGGCCTGTGTCCGCTGGAAGCGCCGCAGGCGACTTCCAGCCAATAAAGAAGACGTCACCCGCAGATGCCGGTGCGAACCGTTGCTCTCGAACCAGAGCAACAAGTGGGACGAGCTGCGACAGGTAAGGCTTTCCGCTCCAGGCGCGGACTTGCACAGTGCTGCCTGCAACCCATTGTCCCTGGGTAGTACAAACTAGGGTCCGAGGTAACCCGGAACGCGTGTCGAACACCGCAGGCGACGCCTCGAGTCACTTTACACGAACCCTGTCCGGCGCGCAGGGCCTGTGGGGTCAGTCGGCAGGATCGATGTGCAGGGGCCAAGCCGAAGGTGATTCGGGAGCAGGCGGTGACGGCAGTGCTCGTCCGCTGGAAGCGCCGTCAGGCGCCTTTCAGCCAATAAACCTACAGCTCGAGTTGCTGGCCTTTCTCGATGGCGCCTTCGACCCGCTCGCGCAGCGCGCGCACGCGGCCGCTCGCTTCGCTCTCGAGCTTTTCGAGCTTCGCGTCCTGGCTCTTCAGGCGCAGCAGCTCGTTGGCGAGGTTGAGCGCCACCATGACCGCGATCCGGTCGAGGCCTACGACCTTGCCGCTGTCGCGGATCTCGCGCATGCGGGTGTTGAGGAATTCGGCCGTGTCGAGGAGTGCCGTGCGCTCCTCGTAGGGACACGCGATGACGTACTCCTTCTCCATGATCCGTACACTGACTCTTGCTTGCTCTTGCTGCTGAAGGCTCATGAGCCGTGCTCCAGAGTTTTCAAGCGGCCGATCATGGCTTCGACGCGTGTGCGGACCTGCTCGTTCTTTTGAAGGAGCGAGGCGCGCTCGCCGGACAACGACTCGTGCCGTTGGCGCAACGCGCGATTCTCTTCCTTCAGGTGCTCCACGGTCGCGACCAGTTCGTCGATGCGCCTGGCGAGTCGCATCAGCTCCAGATCGAGCTGAGTTTTTGTGGTGTCGCTCATGGCTTCCGACTATAGAGAGGCGCGGGCGGGCGTGCAAATCGACCCCGCGGCGGGCGAGCCCGGCCCCGACAGGCTGTCTGGGCGGCTTCAGGCATAATGCCCCCACATGACCCAGCCGACCTACACGGAGATCCAGAAAGTCCTCGCGGACGAGCGTTCGATGACGGATGCCGCCGAGGCGCACGGGACCCTGACGGGGTGCCTGTGCGCGGCTATCGGTTATCGCTTCGAGGACTGGCTCCTCGAGATACTTCCGGAGGGACGCGCCCATCCGCTGGCTACGGCGGCGCTGCGCGAGCTGTATTTCCAGACCGCGGGCGCGCTCGAAGGCTCCGATATGGAGTTCAGCTTGTTGCTCCCCGAGGACGAAGCACCCCTCGATGCACGCACCGTCGCCCTGGCGGAGTGGTGTCAGGGCTTTCTCTATGGTTTGGGCGGCAGTGCCATCCAGGATGCAAGCAGCCTGCCCGGCGAGGTTGGTGAAATCGTGCGGGATTTCTCGGAAATTACGCGTGTCGGCGTCGATAGCGACCAGAGCGTGGAATCGAACGAGAATGCTTACGCTGAGCTCGTCGAGTTCGTGCGCGTCGGTGTGCAGCTGGTGTTCGAGGAGCTCGGGCCGCTGCGCGACCACCCCTCTTCTCCTCCTGGTGCACCGCTGCATTGAAGGACTTCTCCGCATTGGAATCTCGAGACAGGGCTCTGCGTTCGGCCCGCAGCGCCACCCATTTTAGTGGATCGCTTCGACCCGCAGGACACTCGGGCGCCGCCCTGAAACAAGAATTCGCACGCCGCCGCAGTCAACTGATGCGTCTGATGGGGCGCGATTCCATTGCCATCGTGCCGGCGGCCCCGGTCCGGCAGCGCAATAACGACGTGGAGTACGCCTATCGTCAGGACAGTGACTTCCATTACCTGACGGGGTTCGGGGAGCCCGAGTCGGTGGCGGTCCTCATTCCGGGCCGGAGCCAGGCCGAATACATCCTGTTCGTCCGTGAGCGGGATCCGAAGCGGGAGATGTGGGATGGCTACCGTGCCGGGCCGCAAGGGGCGACCCGCCAATACGGCGCGGATGACGCGTTCCCCATCACTGACATCGACGAGATCCTGCCCGGCCTCCTCGAGAGCCACACCAAGGTGTTCTATGCGATGGGGGTGTACCCGGATTTCGATCAAAGGGTGGTCGGCTGGGTCAATGGGCTGCGTACGCAGTCCAGCCACGGGCGCAGTCATCCTCAGGAGATCGTAGCGCTCAACCATGTGCTGCACGACATGCGGCTTTACAAGTCGCGTGTCGAGGTCGATCTCATGCGGGAGTCGGCGCGCATCGCGGCTCAGGGACATGTTCGGGCGATGCGTTTCTGCCGCCCCGGGCGCAAGGAATACGAAGTGATGGCGGAGCTCGTTCACGAGTTCCGCCGCCACAACGCCGACACCTCCTATCACCCCATCGTCGGGGGCGGGGCCAACAGCTGCATCCTGCACTACCGGGAAAACAATCAGGTTCTCGAGGACGGCGATCTGTTGCTGGTCGATGCCGGCTGTGAATACGAGTGTTACGCGTCGGATATCACGCGGACCTATCCGGTCAACGGCCGGTTCACCGATGAGCAGCGCGCGATCTACGAGATCGTGCTGGAGGCGAATCGTGCTGCGATAGCCCAGGTCCGACCGGGCAATCACTGGAACGATCCGCACCTGGCCGCGGTCAGGGTGGTGACACAAGGCCTGGTCAGGCTCGGGCTGTTGAAGGGGCGGGTCGCCAAACTCGAGCGCGAGGGGGCGTATCGCCGTTTCTTTATGCACCGGACGGGCCATTGGCTGGGGATCGACGTCCACGATGTGGGGGACTACAAGATTGGCGATGCCTGGCGGGTGCTGGAGCCCGGGATGGTGATGACCATCGAGCCCGGCATCTACATCCCCGCCGGCAGCCGTGGGGTGCCGAAGCGCTTTCACAACATCGGGATACGGATCGAGGACGATGTTGCAGTCACCAAGACGGGGGCCGAAGTGCTCACCGCAGCGGCGCCGAAGGCGGTCGAGGAGATCGAAGCGCTGATGGCGGGGGCGTGAGACAGGGCTGAGGCATCGGGGATGGCTAGGGTATCAGGCGTGGCTGGGACATCAGGTGCGGCTGAGGCGTCAGGCATAGCTGGAACATCAGGTGTGGCTGAGGCATCAGGCATGGATCGAGCGTCAGGCAGTGCTGAGGCGTGAAGAGCATGGCTGACGCGCGGGTTACGGGACCGTCCGAGGCGGGGTCAGCCGCGCCTCTCGATGTCGATGTGGCCATTGTCGGCGGGGGCATGGTGGGCGCCAGCCTGGCTCTCGCACTGCGGGGCCTGGGCACGCGTGTTTTGCTCATCGAGGGAGTTGCCCCGGGAGCCGCTGCGCAACCCAGCTTTGACGACCGTACGACTGCATTAGGCAACGCCAGCCGCCGGATCTTCGACGCCCTGGGGGTGTGGCCCGATATCGCGCCCCAGGCCGCGGCTATTCGCACCATTCACGTTTCCGACGCGGGTCGCTTCGGCTTTGCGCGACTGCGTGCTGCGGAGCAGGGGATCGATGCCTTCGGCTATGTCGTTGCCAACAGGGTGATTGGTGCCGCGCTGTGGAAGCGTTTGACCGCGTCGCAGGAGATCGTGCTGCGCGTGCCAGCTAAGGCGGAAGGGTTCGAAATCAACGCCGAAGGCGCGGCCTTTACCTTGGTCGGCGAGCACGCCGTAGCTGGCGAATCGGCGGCGGAAGCGCGAGCGATCCGTACGGAACGAGTCACGGCACGCCTCATCGTAGCAGCCGATGGCGCACATTCGGGTGTGCGGGCAGCCGCGGCCATTGAGGCGGACGTCGAGGACTACGACCAAATTGCGATCGTGGCTCATGTGGCCGCGGATCACGCTCACGATGGCACGGCATATGAGCGATTTACACCCACCGGACCTCTGGCGGTTCTCCCGCTGTATGACGGCAGCTACGGTGTTGTCTGGTCTTGTAATCCAAAGGACGCGGAACGTGTTCTGGCGTTGGATGACGACAGCTATTTGCGTGAGCTGCAAACGCGGTTTGGGTGGCGCGCGGGGCGTTTCGTGCGGGTGGGGCGAAGGGCTTCGTATCCGTTGAAGCTCACACGCGCCGTGACGACGACTGCAACTCGGACGGTGTTGATCGGAAATGCGGCGCAGGCGTTGCATCCCGTGGCGGGGCAGGGGTTCAACCTCGGCCTGCGTGATGCGGCCATGCTGGCCGAGGTCATTGCGAGCGCGGTGCCGAGCGCAATGACGGGCGCGGGAGCGAATAAAGGCACAACGGCGGGGATGGGGGCAGCAGGCGGAGGCGATGTTGGGGCTCCGGAATTGCTGCAGCGGTTCTCGCAGTGGCGCGCTGCCGATCGCAGCGGGGTCACGCGGTTTACGGATGGGTTGGTGAGGTTGTTTGGGAGCTCGCAGCCGGGGGTCGGGATACTGCGGAACCTGGGCCTGCTCATGTTCGATTTGGCACCCCCGGCGAAGAGCGCATTGGCGCGGGTGAGTGCCGGGTTTGGTGGACCTTCGCCGCGATTGGCGCGAGGGTTGGAGGTGAGAGAAGGGGGTGCAGCTGCGGTGCAGGGGGCAGGAAAGAGCGCGGAGAGTAAGCGGCGTGTTCCAGAAGGTGGCGCGCTGTGAGTGACGTTTTGGACGTGCTCGTGGTTGGTGGCGGGCCTGTGGGGGCTTGCCTCGCAGCACTTCTCGCCAGACAGGCAGGTCAGGGGGCGACGGCGCCGTTTGACGTTGCCGTGCTCGAGCCGCATCGACCCGTGACACCGGAAGCCAATGAGCCGATCGATCCTCGCGTCGTTGCGATCTCCCGGGCGAGTGAACGGATATTGCGGTCCACGGGCGCGTGGGCGGGTATGACGCGTCGTCTGAGCCCTTATGAGCGAATGCGCATTTGGCACGAGAGCGTGTCAGCCAACGATACCGGTGCATTGGTGTTTGATGCGGCCGATGTCGGTGAGCCCAACCTGGGCTACATCATCGAGAACCGCCTTCTGCAGGCGGCGTTGTTGGATACGTTCGCTGCTCGAGGCGGGCGGATCGAGGCCGCGCAGTTAGTATCCTTGCAGATTGGTGCCGAGGTGGTGACCGTCGTGACCAGCAACGGCACCTTGAAAGCCAGGCTTGTGGTCGGTGCGGACGGAGCGCAATCCGCCGTCCGTCAGGCCGTAGGGCTCACTACGGACCTATCTGACTATCGGCAGACCGCGATCGTTGCGACCGTTGCAACGGAGCGCTCGCACGAGAACACGGCGTGGCAGCGGTTCATGCACGATGGAACGCTGGCGTTTCTTCCTCTCTCGGATGGAACGAGCTCGATTGTGTGGTCGGCGGACAATGACGTCGCAAAGTCGCTGCTGTCGTCCACGGAGTTCGCGGCTGAGCTGGATCGGGCTTCCGATCTTGCTTTGGGGCCGACGCGTCTCGTCAGCGAGCGGTCGTCATTCCCGCTCAGGCGGCTCTCTGCGCATCACTATGCGGCGCAGAGAATCGCCCTCATTGGAGATGCTGCGCATGTGGTGCATCCGTTGGCCGGGCAGGGCGTGAATCTAGGGCTTCTGGATGCTGCGGCGCTGGCGCAGTTGCTCGCTGAGGCTCGAGGAGAGAAGGAAGATCCGGGAGCGTCGCGCGTACTGAGGCAGTACGAGCGGTGGCGCAAGAGCGAGGTGGCGCTTATGAGCACGGCCATCGATGCGTTCGATCGCTTCCTGGCGCATGGACGTGGGCCGCTCTCGCGTCTTGCACGACGGGGACTGGGATGGGTGAATGCCAGTCAGGAGTTGAAGAGGCTCTTTATTGCGCGGGCGCTGGGGACGGCGGGGGAATTGCCACGGGTGGCGCAGCGCGCCTGAAAGGGTGGCAAAGCGGGCCCGAAAGGGCGACGCAGCGGGCCTGAAAGAGCGGCGCGGCAGGGCGATGGCCCGCGGGGTGATGCCGGCGAAGTGATACCGGCGAGGCAATACTGGCGAGACAGTGCCCGCGAGCTACTTGAGAGGGACCTCGTCGATCTTGGCCGCGCAGATGAAGTCGTTCTCCGACAGGCCCTTGATGGCGTGGGTCGTGAATTGCACGCGGCAGTAGTTGTAGCCGACTTCCAGATCGGGGTGGTGGTCTTCGATGTTGGCGATGTGGGCGATCGCGTTCACGAAGCTCATGGTGCGGTAAAAGTCCTTGAACGAGAATGCGCGGCGGAGGGCTTTCCCGTCCGCGGTCAGTACCCACCCACTCGCCAGCTCGAGGAGCATCCGCTCCGCATCGGGCCGGCTCAGAGGGGGTACGCCTCCTTCACAGGCCTTGCACTTGCGTTGTGCGAGATCGGTCACGCGGTCTCGCCTTCGGTGAGTGCCGCGGATTGCGCGGGCGCGCCGGATGATGCCGGTGCCGATTGTGCGGCGGCGGATGGTGCCAACGCAGCCGGTTGCGCGGGCGATGCGGGGGATGATGCCGGTTGCGCAGGCGCGCCGGACTTTCGCTTGTAGCTGCGCACGACGTACTGCTCGACGATTTCCTGGAATTCCTCAGCGATCCTGTCGCCCTTCAGCGTGACCGTCTTTTCGCCGTCCTCGTAGACGGGGGCGACGGGACGCTCGCCGGTGCCCGGGAGGCTGATGCCGATGTTGGCGTGCTTGCTCTCGCCGGGGCCGTTCACCACGCAACCCATGACCGCCACAGTCATGTCTTCCACACCCGTGTATTCACGGCGCCATTCGGGCATGCGATGACGGATGTGCGATTGGATGCGTTGTGCGAGCTCCTGGAAGAACGTGCTCGTGGTGCGGCCGCAGCCGGGGCAGGCGATCACCATCGGCGTGAAGGAGCGCAGGCCCATGGTCTGCAGGATTTCCTGAGCGACGATGACTTCCTGAGTGCGATCGCCGCCGGGGCTGGGTGTGAGCGATACGCGGATGGTGTCGCCTATGCCTTGCTGCAACAGCACCGCCATGCCGGCCGTCGAGGCAACGATGCCCTTCGAGCCCATGCCGGCCTCGGTCAAGCCGAGGTGCAGCGGGTAATCGCACCGGGCCGCCAGGTCGCTGTAGATCGCGATCAGGTCCTGCACGCCGCTGACCTTCGCCGACAGAATGATCCGATCGCGCGGCATACCGAGCTCGACGGCGCGTTGCGCGCTCTCGAGCGCCGACAACACAACCGCGGCGCGCATGACCCCCTGCGCCGTCAGGGGTTGTGCGCTTGCCGAGTTTTCGTCCATCAAACGCGTGAGGAGGTCCTGGTCGAGGCTGCCCCAGTTCACGCCGATGCGCACGGGCTTCCCGTAACGACAGGCCGTCTCGATCATCTCGGCAAACTGTGGATCGCGCTTGCTGCCGCGGCCTACGTTGCCAGGGTTGATGCGGTACTTCGACAGGGCCTGCGCGCAGGACGGATGCTCGCGCAGCAGCTTGTGGCCATTGAAATGGAAGTCGCCGATCAGAGGGACGCTCACCCCCATCCGGTCGAGACGCTCCCGGATCGGGGCGACCGCCGCGGCGGCCTCGCTCGAGTTGACCGTCAGTCGCACCAGCTCGGAGCCGGCGCGCGCGAGGGCCTTGACCTGCTCGACCGTGCCTTCGACGTCCGCAGTGTCCGTGTTCGTCATGGATTGCACGACGATCGGAGCGGTACCGCCGACGCGGACCGCGCCAATGGCGACCTGCAAGGAGGTCCGGCGGGGGGAGAGCTGAGCCTGGGATTGAGCCATAACATAAGAGGGGCAGCAAACGAAGACGGCAATTCTACCTCGGAATAAGACGGGGTTCTTGCGCTGGGACTGCGCCTGCAGCCTGCAGCCGGGCCAGCCAGGCTCCCAAGACGAGGCCGGGGGGTGAGGTTGGTGACGAGGCCGGCGGGCGAAGCCGGGGGGCGGGGGTGAGGTCGGTGACGAGGCACGAGGCTAAGGTCGGTGAGGAGGCCCGAGGGTAAGGTCGGCGACGAGGCCCAGGGGGGCGAGGCTGGTGGCGAGCTGCTATGATGGCGTCGCCCGCTCGAATACGGTCTGTTCGGAGAGAGTCCGGCTGCTGAAAAGCATCAGCCGGGACGCCGAAGGCGCAAGTTCCGCCCGGAAACGCTCAGGCACATGAACGGCAGACCGCGGAAAGATCGAGGGATCTTCCGTGCGGGCTCTGGAGAGCGGTGGACTTCCATTCGAGTCCACCCACCGAAGGGGAGCGGCGCCCAGGGTGGCGCCTGATCTCTCAGGTCAAAGGACAGAGGGGCGGCTGAATCGCACACGCGATCGGCCGCCTTTTTTTGTCGCGGACTTACGCTTTTTGGCGAAGACCGGAGGACCTGTGGGTAGACAGACCCCTTTGTTCGAGCTGCACCGGGAGCTCGGTGCCCGAATCGTCGATTTCGGCGGCTGGGACATGCCCGTGCAGTACAGCTCGCAGATCGGCGAGCACCATGCGGTACGCCGTGCCGCTGGCGTTTTCGATGTTTCCCATATGTGCGTCGTCGACCTGAAGGGCGTTCGGGTGCGCGACTTTCTGCGCACGCTGCTGGCCAACGATGTCGACAAGCTCGCGCGTCCCGGCAAGGCGCTCTACAGCTGCATGCTGAACGAGTCGGGCGGCGTGATCGACGATCTCATCGTCTATTACCTTGCGGATTCGTGGTTCCGTCTGGTCGTCAATGCCGGCACGCGCGATAAGGATCTGGCATGGATCCGCCAGCGCGCGCAGGACTTCGACGTCAGTGTCCTCGAGCGCACCGAGCTCGCGATGCTCGCGATACAGGGCCCCGAGGCCCGCACGAAAACAGCGAAGCTGCTTTCCCGTGTCGGTGCGGCTACCGCGTTGGAGCTGGATACGTTCGTCGGCCGTGAGATCGACGGTTGGTTCGTGGCGCGGACCGGTTACACCGGCGAGGACGGGTTCGAGGTCATGTTGCCGGCATCGGACGCCGTTCGGGTCTGGCGTGAGCTGAATGCCCAGGGCGTCGCTTCCTGTGGTCTTGGCGCGCGTGACACGCTGCGACTGGAAGCCGGCATGAACCTGTACGGCAACGACATGGATGAAAAGACTCATCCCTTCGAGTCGGGTTTGGCATGGACGGTCGCCATGGAGCCGGCCGATCGCCGTTTCATCGGTCGGGACGCGCTCGCCGCCGTGCGGGCGCAGGGCTCTCCGCGCAAGCTCGTCGGGCTCCTGTTGGAGGACCGGGGTGTGCTCCGCAGCCACCAGAAGGTCGTGGTGCCTGGCGGCGGTACCGGCGAGATCACGAGCGGTACGTTTTCCCCAACTCTCGAGCGCTCGATCGCGCTGGCGCGTGTGCCGGCGTCCACGGGTCAACAGGTGCAGGTCGACATTCGCGGCAAGCTTCTCAATGCCCGGGTGGTCAGGCCGCCGTTCGTGCGCTTTGGCCAGGTCCTGGTTCGCTAGCCGCCGCCGATCAACCGCAATTCTCAAATTCGGAGACTCTCTCGATGAGCAAGGTTCCCACGGATCTCAAGTACACGAAGTCCCACGAGTGGCTGCGCGCGCTCCCGGACGGCACCATTGAAGTCGGCATCACCGATCACGCCCAGCATGCGCTGGGTGATCTCGTTTTCGTAGAAGTTCCGGAAGCTGGCCGCGCTGTGAAGGCGGGCGAGGCTTGCGCGGTAGTTGAGTCAGTGAAGGCCGCTTCCGACGTCTATTCACCCGTAACCGGCGAGGTCGTTGCCGGTAACCCCAAATTGTCCGCAGAGCCGGAAACACTCAACACCGATCCCTACGGCGCGGGCTGGTTGATGCGGGTCCGGCCGGCCGCCGGGGGAGCGGCCACCGAAGTGTTGTCGCCCGCCGAGTACGAGAAGCTGCAGCAGGAGGAGGGTGACTGATGGCCTTCATTCCCCACACACCCGCCGATGTCGAGGCCATGCTGGCCAAGATCGGCGTGTCGAGCATCGAGGCGCTCTTCGACGAGATCCCTCTCGCGTTGCGAGTGAAGTCGCTCGCCGGCGTGCCGGAAGAATTGAATGAGATGGAGATCGGGCGCCTCATGAGCGAGCGCGCCCACGCGGATGGCCGTCCGTTGTGTTTCATCGGGGCGGGCGCCTACGAGCATCACATCCCGGCGGCGGTGTGGGCCATCACCACACGGGGCGAATTCTACAGCGCTTACACGCCTTATCAGGCAGAGGCGAGCCAGGGTACGCTGCAGCTCATCTACGAATACCAGACGATGATCGCCAGCCTGACGGGCATGCAGGTCTCGAATGCATCGGTCTACGATGGGGCTTCCGCCGTGGCCGAAGCGAGCCTGATGGCGGTCCGCTGCAATCGCAAGTCGAAGTCGCAGCGCATTCTCATGCCGACGACGGTTCATCCGCATTACCGCAAGGTTGCCGTTGCGACGGCCGGAAACCAGGGGCTGCGTTTCGAGGAAGTGCCGTACTCGGCCGGTGAAGGTGTCGTTGCGCCGACCGCGCTGGCGAAGTATGAGGGCGAGGACATCACCGCCATCGTGATCCAACAGCCGAACTTCTTTGGGCGGCTCGAGGATGTCGATGCGCTCACGGACTGGGCCCATGCGCGCGGCATCATGGTGATTGCGGTCGTCAACCCGACCTCGCTGGCGCTTCTCAAGCCGCCAGGCTCGTGGGGTACCCAGGGCGCGGATATTGCCGTCGGCGATGGCCAGCCGTTGGGTGTGCCGTTGTCTTCCGGCGGCCCGTACTTCGGGTTCATGACGACGCGCATGGAGTACGTGCGTCAGATGCCCGGGCGCATCGTCGGGCGGACGGTGGATCTGTCGGGTCGCGAGGGCTTCACCCTGACGCTGCAGGCGCGCGAGCAGCACATCCGGCGGGCCAAGGCCACTTCAAACATCTGCACGAACCAGGGTTTGTTGATGACCGCCGCGACCATCTACATGTCGCTCATGGGGCCGCAGGGACTGGAGCGCACGGCGGCCGCTTCGCATGCGAAGACGCGTGAGCTGGTTGCGGGTCTCACTCGCGTGAAAGGCGTGCGCGCCGCGTTCCAGGGGCCGGTGTTTCATGAATCCGTCGTGCTGCTGGATCGACCGGTGGCGCCTGTGTTGAAGGCGCTGGCGAGCCGCGGAATCCTCGGTGGGCTCGATC
>DASZVD010000315.1:0-7099 GCA_035547375.1 Steroidobacteraceae bacterium | reverse complement strand
GCCGCTGTCCTGGCGGGCGCCTCCACCGTTGCCATCGCACTGCTCGCGTGGGGTGTCCCGGGGCCGGTGGCCGTCGCGGCAGCCTTCGTGATCGGGCTGAGCGCCGGGTCGGATGGGGATCTGCTGTCGTATCTCGTCTCGCGATATTTCGGCATGCGTGCTTTCGGCACGTTGAGCAGTCTTGTGTTTTCGGCGTATCTGGTGGGCACCTCGCTGTTTCCGTGGCTGACCGGCGTTCTTGCCGAGCGTACCGGCAGCTACGCCGCGCCGATGGTGCTGTGTGCTACGTTGGGTGTCGGCACCGTCGTGGCGATGATGGTGTTGGGGCAGTGTTGCAAGCCGGCCCTGGTGGCGAGCAACTGAAGGAGTTGGCGATGCGCGACTATGTCGAAAAGCTGCTGCGGCGCGGAGAGATGCGGGTCGTCGAACGGGAGGTCGACCCCCGTTTCGAGTTGGCCGCGGTCGTCGAGAGGTCGCAGGCCGACAGCTCCAAGCCGATTCTCTTCAGGAAGGTGAAGGGCACCGCCTTGCCCGTCGTGTCGAATCTCTTTGGCAGCAACGCGCGCATCTGCGAGATTCTCGGGACACCACCCGGGCGGCTGTGTCAGCGTTGGGCCGAGCTCATGCAGCGCGTGGCGGCGATGGGCCCCGACCATACTCGGGTGGTGCACGAGTCCGCCGGGCTCGTCAGCGGCCGCATCGGCGATTTGCCCAGGATCACGTGGCGTGAGAAGGATCTGGGACCGTACATCACGGCTGGAGTCTTTCTCGCGAAGGATCCGCAAACGGGCGTGCCGAACCTGTCGTTCTGCCGGACGTTCATGAAGTCCGACCGGGAGCTGGTGTGCGACATCGCGCCGCCCCACGACCTCGCGCAGTACCAGGCGAAAGCCGAAGCGAACGGGGAGCCTCTCGAGATCGCGATTCTCATTGCCCCGCCTCCGGAGATCTTTGTCGCGGCCTGTGCGTCCGTGCCGATCGATGTCGATGAGATGAAGATCGCCAGCGCCATCCGCGGCCGTCCACTCGAGGTGCGGGCGTGCGAAACGGTCGCACTCGAGGTGCCGGTGGACACCCAGGTGGTGATCGAGGGCAGCATTCGTCCGGGCGTTCGCGCAACCGAGGGACCGTTCGGAGAGTTCATGGGTTATTACGGACCCGTCAATCCGAATGGTTATGTGATCGATGTCCGCCGGGTGAGCTGGCGGCCCGATGCCATCTTTCACGGGTTGTTGTGCGGCACTGCCGAGGACCTGGCCGCGCTGGACGTCGGCTTCGCGACACGGACCTACAGCGCGCTGGCCTCCGTGCCGGGAATCCTGGATGTGGCGTGCAATCCGATGTTCTATTGCACGGTCGTCAAGATCGACAAGCGCTACGAAGGCCAGGCGCGCCAGGTGATGCTCAAGGTCTTCGCGGCCAATCTGAACTACAACTTCGTCTGTATCGTCGTCGACAAGGACATCGATCCGCGCGATCTGCGCGAGGTCTTTTCGGCCTACCTGACTCGCGGCCGGGTCGATCGGCGCACGTGGGTCCTCGAGGATGTTCCTGGCTGGGACCATTCGACCAACCCGACATTGGGTGGCCGAGTCGGGATCGACGCCACGACGCCCCTGGGTCGGGAAGCGGAGTACGAGCGAGCGCGGACGCCGGGCAGCGATACGCTGCGGTTAGCTGACTACTTGCCACTGTGAGGTCTGGAAATGCGTGTTCTGGTGTATGGCGCGACCGGGTCGCAGGCACATCCCATCGTGCAGCAGTTGCTGGACCGGGGGCATCAGCCGCGAGTGTTGACGCGCGATCCGGCTAAGAGCGCCGCCCGCTTCGCGGCCGGCGTCGATCTGGTTCACGGCGATTTGAGTGATGCCGCCAGCCTGCTCGCGGCGAGCCGCGGCGTGGATGCCGTCGCTTTCATGATTCCCGCGTTCCTCAGTGACCCGGAGAACGCGCTTCTGTACACGGAGCAGGCGATCCAGGCTGCCGCGGCCGGCGGCGCCCGGTTGGTCGTCTGGAACACGTCGGGAAGGTTCCCCGAGCCGGGTGAGGATCGGGAGGTGGGGAAAGCCATGCTGGCGACCCGGGCGGTGCTCGAGGCCGGCGGCCTTCCCCTCATCACCGTTGCGCCCACCACGTACATGGAGAATCTTCTGGGGCCTTGGACTGTGAACGGTATTCGATCGGCCGGCCGGGTCGCCTATCCGGTGCTCGCGAACCGCAAGATGGGCTGGATCGCCTCGCGTGATGTCTGCGCGCTGATGGTGGCGGCTCTCGAGCGACCCCAGCTGGCGGGACGGGTATTTCGAGTGAGCGGCGTCGAGGCCCTGACGGGATCGCAGCTGGCGGCGGCCTTTTCCGCGGTGTTGGGCCGGCCATTGAGCTACTACACCCTGTCGCCCGCCGAAATGAAAGCGGAGCTCGAGAAAGCCTTCGGCCCCGGCTCCGGCGATGAAGTGGCCGGGGAGTACGCTCTCGACCAGGCGGACCCGCATCCGCCGGCGAAGTATTACGACATGAGCGCCGTTCTCGCGGATCTGCCGGTGCGGATGACTTCGATCCGGGAGTGGATCGCGGCGAATGCCGCGGCCTTCACGGAGCGATGATGTTAGCCCACGACGCCGGCAATGGTGCGATCAGCGACGGAGCGATCCGTTACCTGATGATCCGTCCCGATGTGCTGATGGGCGTCGCGCACGAGCTGCCGCCCGATCAGGCGCAGGCGTTTCTGCGTGCGCTCGAGAGGTCCGCTTTCCGCCACTCCCGGGAGTCTTTCGAGCGTTACCGCGCGTCGGGCCGTTTCGGGACCGACGATTTTCTCGCTCGCACCGCGGCCGTGGCGGCCGATCTGGGCTGGGGCGCCTGGGTCGTCGCGGAGCTCGGCAACGGCGGGCGGCTGATCGAGGTTCGTAACAGCCCGTTCGTGGCAGGCCACGGACACTCCGCGTATCCCGTCTGCGCCGCCATCAGCGGAGTGTTGCGGGCCATCGCCCTGGTCGGATACGAGCAGCGCTCGGACGTGAGAGAGACGGAGTGCGCAGCGCAGAGTGGCGGACCGGTTTGCCGCTTTCACATCACGCCGGCGCGCTCTTGAGGCCCGTATGCGCACGGTAGTCATAAGAAGGACGACCTTGCGGGACCAGGTGTTTGAAGCGGTCCTGAACGTACTGAAGAGCGGCGAGGTGGCGCCGGGTACGCGCATTACAGAGGAGAAGCTGGCGAAACGCCTGGATGTCTCACGTACCCCGATCCGTGAGGCGCTCGGCCAGTTGGCGCGTCAGGGGCTGTTGCAACCGCGGCGCGGCGGAGGATTCGTGGCGCCTTCGCCGACCGTCGCGGAAGTCCGCCACATCATTGCGGTTCGCATGTTGTTGGAGCCCCCGGCCATGCGCATGGCCGCGAGCGAATACGGCCCCGGGCAGATCGAGCGGGTCTCCCGGGCGATCAAGGCCCAGGCCGCAGCCGCCTCGAAGGCGGACCCGGGGCCCTTTGCCCGCGCGAACGAGGAGTTTCGTCATGCCCTGTTCGATGACCTGGAGAACCGTGCCCTGAGCGCGCTCATCGCGCAATTCGACAGTCATTTGAATTTCATCCGGGCCATGACGCTCAAGGACCTGAGTCTGCGCAAGATCATCGTGGGGCGCCAGGAGCGTATTCGCGATGCGCTGCAGCGCGGGGATGGCGAGCGTGCGCAGACGCTCTGGCGCGCCTACCTGGTCTTCACCGAAGAGGTCCTCACCAGGACGCTCGAGCACCTCAACTCGGCGAATAATTGACATCTGAACTGTCTTTCGTGCACAAAGCGTTCGGATTCCGCATCGATTTCCGGGCTCGCGTGGCCATAGGCTTCGACCCTCAGCGCAGTGCTGAGCGTCCATATAACAAGGGGTCTCCATGCGAACCGGTCGTCAACGCCGCGCCGTCAGTGTCGCCGCGCTCCTGTGGGCAAGCCTTTTCCTGGGCAGCGCGCCCACGTTCGCGCAGCTCGAGGAAGTCGTGGTGACGGCCCAGAAGCGCGCCGAGACGGCGCAGTCCGTACCCATCTCCATCAGCGCCTTCAACGCGGACGACGTTGCCGCCCTCAATCTGACCGACATGACCAGTCTCTCCGAAAAGGTGAGCAATGTGGTGGCGTTCGGGCCGGGAATCTTCGTCGCCTCCTACAACATCCGCGGCATCGGCCTGAATCAGTTCGCCGGCAACTTCAGCACCCCGGTCGCCATGAACGTCGACGAGGTTTATATCGGCCATCCCTACATGGTGCCGGCGCTGTTCGACATCGATCGGGTCGAGGTGCTCAAAGGTCCACAGGGTACTCTGTTCGGCCGTAATACGACCGGCGGTGCCGTCAACTACTTCACGAGCCGCCCGACGAAGGACTTCGATGTCGGGGCGACGTTCACCGCGGACCAGTGGGGGCGCTACACGGGTGAGGCTTTCGTCAGCGGTCCGTTGTTCAACGATCTGGCCGGAGGGGTCCTCGCCGGGCGCCTGTCCGCCTTCGGCAATTTCGGCTCGGGGGCACCCTATGAGAATTTGTACGACGATCGCTCGATCGGGGTGCCCGATCGCTTCTTTGGGCGCGGCCAGCTGCAGTGGACCCGGGGCGGCACCCGCATCAACCTTGCGTTCGAGGGGGGCAAAGACAACAGTCAGACGACGCCGTACATCGTTCCGGGAATATTCAACTACGATCCGAACGGCGCCCCGACATTGTGCAGTGCGCTGCTGCAGGGGCTCGTGTCCGCGCACCCGGGCTCCTGCGCGAAGTTCGCAGGTCTTACCAACAACCCCGCATATGAATACGAGCCGAACAACATCACGCGGGTCTACTGGAATCAGGTGCCACGCCGCTATTACGACTTCGCCACGGAGAAGCTCACTGTCAGTCAGGAGACCTCGATCGGGACGGTCACCTCCGTTACGGCGTATCAGTACGTCGGTCGCAAGGAATCCGAGAACAGCGACGGCAGCGCGATCTCCAGTCTCCTGACGACCTACGAGACGCCCGTCGACGTGTTTTCCCAGGAGCTGCGCCTGGGCGGCAAGGCCTGGGAGAGCCGCTTCACGTATCTGGCGGGCCTGTATTACAGCCACGAGCACCTGTCGGAGAACGATTCGGCGAACTCCGCGGAGGACCCGTTGCTGGGCGGCTTGCCCGGCCTGGGGGCGAGGTTCAAGCAGATCCAGGATTCGCGCGCGGTGTTCCTCAACCTGGAGCTCGCGGCCACGGATGCGCTGTCGTTCATCGCAGGTGGGCGATACACGCGCGACAGAACCTCGGTGGACGGGATGACATTCTTCCCGACGTTCGCCAACAGCGACGGCTATTTCGAGCCGATCGTGTCCATCGGCGCCCCCTTCGACACCATCGATGCGAGCCGGACGGACTCGAATTTCTCCTACAAGCTCGGGGCGCAGTACCAGCTGGGCGCGGCCTCCATGGCCTACGCCAACCACACGACAGGGTACCGCAACGGGGGCTACAGCGTTCCAATGGGCGCGACCATCAGCAGCTTCAAGCCGGAGATCATCGGGGCGACGGAGCTCGGCGTGAAGTCGGAGGTTCTGGATCATACGCTGCGCTTGAACGCGGCTGTGTTCCACTACGACCTGTCGAACGCGCAATTGAACGTCAATGATCCTACCCACGATCTGGTCGCGATCACCAGCAACATCAGCCGCCAGAAGACGAATGGTGCGGAAATGGATGTACTGTGGTCGCCGGTGCGGGAATGGGAGCTGCACGCGGGTACGGGCTATCTCAGCGCCCGATTCGTGGCCTCCGCGAACGAGGAGGAGGAGACCTACGCGGGCCTGATCCCGCTCAACGGCAAGCAGCCACCGAACTCGCCGCGTTGGAACGTGAACGCGGGGATTCAGCGTAAGCAGCCGCTGCCGGCCGGTTTCCGCGCGACGTTCGGACTGGATGCGCGCTGGGTTGCCGCACGCTATCTGACACCTGACAATCAGGTGTTCGATTACGCTCCGTCTTACACAACTTTGAATGGCCGTATCAGCCTGAGCTCGCCGTCCGGCGCGTGGGATCTCTCCCTGTGGGCCAATAACCTGACGGACCGCCAGTATCTGAACTACGTCAACAACGTATCCGTGTTCAAGATCGACGTGTGGGGCGAGCGGCGCACGGTCGGATTGACCCTCGCATATCATCATCTATAGGGGAGCGGGCAGTGGCGGGCAGGACAGGATTCGTGTGGGATGAGCTCTACGCTTGGCACAACACCGGAAATTTCGGCCTCGTGATGCCCTACGGCTGGCCGGTGCAGCCGGGCGAGCACGCGGAAAACCCCGAGACGAAGCGGCGCTTGCGCAATCTCGTCGATGTCAGCGGTCTGCTTGCGAAACTGACCACGATCGTGGCGCGGCGCGCGACCGAGGATGAGGTTTGCTTGCTGCACACGCGGGAGTATTTCGCGAAGGTGCGGGCTCACAATGAGGATCTGGCATGGGAGACTGGCGTCAGCGCGGTCATGGGGCGCGGAAGTTTCGATGTAGCGCTGTTGGCGGTGGGCGGCTGTCTCGCCGCTGTCGATGCGATTCTCGATGGCCGGATCAGGAACGCTTACGCCTTGGTGCGGCCGCCCGGCCATCACGCCCTGGCAGCGCAAGGCATGGGCTTCTGCATTTTCTGTAATGCGGCCATCGCGGGCCTGTATGCGCTGGAGCGGCGCGGGCTGCGGAAGATCGCCTTCGTAGACTGGGACGTACACCACGGCAATGGAACGCAGGAGGCTTTCTACGCCGATCCCCGGGCGCTGACGATTTCGCTCCATCAGGACCGCTGCTTTCCGCCGGATTCCGGGGGAGTGGAGGAGCGGGGAGCCGGTGCAGGGAGGGGCTACAACATCAATATTCCCCTGCCGCCGGGGTCGGGCTCGGGAGCGTATGAATATGCCTTCGAGCGCGTGGTTTTGCCCGCGCTGGAAAAGTATGCTCCCGAGTTGATCATCGTCCCGTCAGGTTTCGATAGCGGCGGGCTCGACCCTCTGGGGCGCATGATGCTGTCCAGCCAAGCCTACCGGGTGCTGACCCGCAGACTCATGGACGTCGCCGCAAGGGTCTGCGGCGGACGCATTCTGAT
>DASZVD010000314.1:0-13647 GCA_035547375.1 Steroidobacteraceae bacterium | reverse complement strand
TGTCAGCAGCGAAGCTCCATAGATGACAATCTCACCTGAAGTCGGCGTCAGCGTACCCACGACGCAGTGAAGCAACGTGCTTTTGCCACTGGCGTTCGGTCCTAACAGCGCCACCCACTCTCCCTGCGCGACGCTCAGGTTCACGTCGGTCAACACGACGTGCTTCTCATAGCCTGCGTGCAGGCGCTTCACACTGAGCGCAGCAGCTGGAACGCTCATTTCCTTGCCATCCAGCACGCTCCGGTCAGAACGACGAGAAACTCGGCCAGCGCCAGTCCCGCGAACCGGACGCCCCGGCTCAGCGCACCGGGCAGGCCCACCGCGTAACTCAAGAAAATCACCCAACCGCAAGTCCACAGCAGCGCGAGTAGCGCCCGATATCCCAGCGCAACCGTAAACCGCAGGTAGCCGAGGGTGGTGGGCGCAAGCCAGCGCGCCGCCTCGCCCGCGACGCGGACCGCCGCGACAGTCAACGCACCCACATACAACACAACCCCCGCGCCCGCGGCGACCGCGATCGCCTGCTCTCCGCGGATACCCATCGGCAAGGCCATCAGAACGAGCAGCAGCGCCTTCGCCGTGAATCTGGGCTTGATGAAGGCTCGAGCGCGGCCCACAGCCCAATAGGACAGCGGTACGAGCCGTGGCGCTTGCGCCCAGCTCCGGCGCGCCTTGCGAACCGCCACATAGTGGAAGTCCGGCGCCGAGGCCGCCGCACCTCGCGGCGTGAACCAGCCCGCGACCGACCCGGCAATGAACGCAACACCCGAAGCCGACAGCACAGTGAGCGCGGCAGCGCCTCTCAACGAGCCTGCCGCGAGCGGTACAAGAATGACCCACAGCAGTGACAGAAGCTGTACGAGGGCGGGCCAGATCATTCGCAGGACGAATGAGGACGGTGCGGCCAGCGGTGCCAGCCAGGAGCTCACGAGACTCGCGACCACGGAACTACGCCGCCGACCCGTCGCAACCGCAGCCGCCACCGCGATGAAGGCAAAGGGTGCGACCGGGTATTGAGCGAGTACCTCGAGGAACCCACCGACGACCGGCAGGGTGAGGAGCACGCTAGCTCCGAGGAATGCGACCCCGGCAACCGGAAGCAGTGCCCGGTTGCGTCTCAGGAGATTGCCGGCGCTCAGCGCGCCGGCCAGGAGAAAAGGTCGCGAATGCAGCCAACGGGGGACGCCGGCCAACACCCGTCACTTCTTCGGAATGTAGAGGTCGGTGAGCGTGCCTTCGAAGGCGTCAGCCGCAGCCGCGACGGTTTCCGACAGCGTCGGGTGCGGATGAATGGTAAGGCCGATATCCGCCGCATCGCACCCGGTCTCGATCGCGAGCGCGATCTCGCTGATCAACTCACCGGCGTTGGTGCCGACGATGCCGCCGCCGAGAACACGGTGTGTCTCGGGATCGAACAGCAGCTTCGTGAAGCCCTCATCCCGGCCGATCGACAACGAGCGTCCGCTCGCCACCCAAGGGAAGGTTCCTTTCTTGAAGGCAATGTTCTGCGCCTTCGCCTCGGTCTCCGTGAGACCCACCCAGGCCACCTCGGGGTCCGTATAGGCGACGGACGGAATGGCGCGAGCGTCGAAGGCGCGCTTCTCGCCGGCAGCCACCTCGGCGGCCACTTTCGCTTCGTGCATCGCCTTGTGCGCCAACATGGGCACGCCGGCGATGTCGCCGATCGCGAAAATGTGCGGGACGTTGGTGCGCATCTGCTTGTCGACGGGAATGAAACCCCGCTCGGTGACTTTCACGCCCGCCGCGTCGGCGCCGATGGCCTTGCCGTTCGGAACACGCCCCACGGCAACCAGCACGCGCGCAAACACCTGCGGCGGCGGCGCCTTCTCGCCTTCGAACGTGACACGCAGGCCTTCCTGCAGCGCCTCGACCTGGGTCACCTTGGTGCCCAGCAGAATCTGCTGGTAACGTCCGCGGATGCGGCGCTCGAGCGGCCGCACGAGGTCGGGATCACACCCCGGCATGAGCTGCGGAGTGAGCTCAACGACACTCACCTTGCCGCCCAGCGCGTCGTAAACGCAGGCCATCTCGAGCCCGATGATGCCGCCGCCGATGACGAGCAGGCCGCCCGAGAACTCGGGCAGCTCCAACGCATCGCTGGAATCCATGATGCGCGGATCGTTCGGCAACCCCGGCAGGCGAATCGCCTCGGAGCCGGCCGCGATGATGCACTGATCGAACCGGATCCGCTCGGAGCCGCTGTTGCTCATCACCTCGATGACGTGCGGGCTCACGAACCGGCCGGTGCCCTGCACGACGGCCACCTTGCGCTGCTTCGCCAGCGTGCGCAGGCCTCCCGTCAGCTTGTTGACCACCGAGCCCTTCCACTCGCGCAGCTTCTGCAGATCCAGGGCCGGAGCCCCGAAGGAGATGCCGTGCTCGCTCATCTCCTCGGCTTCCTCGATGACCTTGGCGGCGTGCAGCAAGGCCTTGGACGGAATACAACCGACGTTCAGGCAGACCCCGCCCAGGCTCGACCACCGCTCCACCAGCGTAACCTGCATTCCCAGGTCCGCCGCGCGGAAGGCCGCCGTGTAGCCGCCGGGACCTGCGCCCAATACGAGCAGCTGCGTCGAGCGATTGAAATCGGCCTCGCCGCGCGCCCGGCTCAGATCGGGGATGGGCATGCGAACGGTATCGCCAGCCTGCTCCTGACGTGCGACCGGTGCAGCGAACGCCGCCCCCGCCGAGCCGTTGCCGGCAGGGCCGGTCTTCAACACCGGCTGGGTGACGGTGTGCTCCAACTCATCCGACTTGTCATCAGCCCCGGCGCTCCCGGGGCCCGCCTCCGTGACAGGAGCCGCGCCCGCGCCCGCAGCCGTGCGCGCACCCGCGCCTGGGCTCTCAGCCGCGCCCACGCCAGCAGCTATGCCCGTGCTCGCGCCGGCACCCGTGCCCGCGGCCGCTTTGGCGTCAACTCGCGCGATAACCGCGCCCGCGGACACCTTGTCCCCGCGCTTCAACAGCACTTCAACAATCGTGCCCGCCGAAGTCGACGGGACGTCCATGGACGCCTTGTCGGTCTCCAGCGTCACGAGCGGTGAGTCGATTTCAACCACATCGCCCACTTTCACGAGAATGTCGACTACGTCGACGTCGTGGGCATTACCGATGTCAGGAACGATCAGATCGATGCGGCTCACGGCACGGCCTCGATGAGGCCGGACACGTTGGCAAGAGTTTCCGCCAGGAAGGTCGTGAAACGCGCCGCGGCAGCTCCGTCAATGACGCGGTGGTCATACGACAGGGACAGCGGCAACATCAACCTCGGCACGAAAGTACCGTCGCGATAGACAGGTTTCATGGCTGAGCGAGAGATCCCGAGAATGGCAACTTCAGGCGCATTGATGATCGGCGTAAACGCCGTGCCGCCAATGCCCCCGAGACTGGAAACCGTGAAGCAGCCGCCCTGCATGTCATTCGGCGTCAGCTTCCCGCCGCGAGCCTTTTCGGACAGCTCGGCCAGCGCCCGCGCAATCTCGTAGACATCCTTCCGATCGGCCTCGCGCACGACCGGAACGACGAGGCCGTTCGGCGTATCGGCCGCGAAGCCGATATGGAAATACTTCTTCAGGACCAGGTTCGCGCCGCTCGGATCGAGCGAGGCATTGAACTGCGGGAACTCCTGCAGCGCCTTCACGCACGCGCGAATGATGAAGGCGAGCGGCGTCAGCTTGATGCCCGCCTGCGAGGCTCGCGCCTTCAATTCGTTGCGGGCCGCTTCGAGATCGGTGATGTCGGCCTCGTCGAACTGCGTAACGTGCGGGATGTTGACCCAGCTCGCGTGCAAGCGCGGTCCCGAGATCTTCTGGATGCGCGACAGCGGCTTCAGCTCGGTCGGGCCGAACTGCGCGAAGTCGACCGGCGGAACCTGCGGCAAGCCCGCACCACCGCCCGGCGGCTTCGCACCCGGGACCGCGGTCGGCGACGCCAGATAGCTCTTCACGAATCCTTTCACGTCATCTTGAGTGATGCGACCTTTGAAGCCGCTTCCCTTCACCCGTGTCAGGTCGACACCCAGCTCACGCGCAAACTTACGAACCGACGGACTCGCGTGTGCGCGGGAGAAGCCGGGCTCGTTGATGGGCGGGAGCTCGTACTTCGTATTCGCTACGCCGGCAGGTGCCACAGCGCCTTCTCTCGCGGCCGCAGGCACGGTCTCCTTCACTGCAGCCTGCGCTACGCCACCGGCCCCCGATGCCGACCCCGTCGCTCCCGCGGACTTTGCAGCCTCCCTGGCACCCGACGAAGCCGGCCCTTCGGCGGGCTTCGCCGCAGGCGCTGGCTTCGCTTCGGCCACAGGCGCTTCGGCCACCTTCGTTTCCTGCTTGGCCGCGGGCGCTTCGGCCGCCTTCGCTTCCTGCTTGGCCGCGGGCGCCTGTTGCGCTGCTGGCGTAGCGTCCGTACCCGCTTCCGCGGAAGCCCTCACCGTAGCGATGAGGTCGCCGGTCGACACCGTGCCGCCCTTCGCGACATGGATCTTCTCGACCACGCCGCTGGTGGTGGACGGAACGTCCATCGTGGCCTTCTCGGTCTCGAGAGTGACCAGCGGTGCTTCGGTCTCGATGCTCTCCCCGGGTTTGACCAGGACGTCGATGACAGCGACGTCCTTGAAGTTGCCCAGGTCGGGCACCCGCACTTCTACCAGGCGCACAGCGGCGTTCATCGCAATAGAGCCTTCAAACTTTCCAGGGTACGGGCTTGGATGGATCGACGCCGAGCGCCTTCATCGCGCCGGTGAGCGTCGCCTGATCGACCTTGCCTTCATCCGCGAGCGCCTTGAGGGCCGCCACCGCGATGTAGTTGCGATCGACTTCGAAATGTTTGCGCAGGGCGGCGCGCGAATCCGAGCGGCCGTAGCCGTCGGTACCGAGGCTGACATAGCGTCCGCCGACCCACTGCCGGATCTGGTCCGGCACGGTGCGCACGTAGTCCGTAGCGGCCACCACCGGGCCCTGATGGTCCTTCAGCAGCGACTGCACGTAAGGCACGCGGGCCGTTTCGGCGGGGTGCATGAGGTTCCAGCGCTCGGTCTCCAACGCCTCCCTGCGCAGCTCGCTGAAGCTGGTGATCGAGAAGACGTCCGCCGGGATCTTGTAGTTCTTTTCCAGGATCTGCGCCGCCGCCAGACACTCACGCAAAATGGTGCCCGAGCCCAGCAGGGTGGCGCGCACCTTGCCCTTCCCGCCGGTCTGCAACAGATAGCCGCCCTTGAGAATGCCCTCTTCGGTGCCTTTGGGGAGGGCCGGCTGCGGATAATTCTCGTTCATTACCGTGAGGTAATAGAAAATGCTCTGCTGCTCGACATACATGCGGCGCATGCCGTCATGAATGATCACGGCCAACTCGTAGGCATACGCCGGATCGTACGCGACGCAGTTCGGCACCGTGGTGGCGATGAGCTGGCTGTGGCCGTCCTGGTGCTGCAAGCCTTCGCCAGCGAGCGTCGTCCGGCCCGCGGTGGCGCCCAACAGGAAGCCGCGCGCCTGAATGTCGCCGCCGGCCCAGATGAAGTCGCCCACGCGCTGGAAGCCGAACATCGAGTAGTAGATGTAGAACGGCACCATGTTGATGCCGTGGTTGCTGTACGCGGTGCCCGCGGCGATCCAGGAAGCGAGGCCGCCGGCCTCGTTGATGCCTTCCTCGATCATCTGGCCCTTCTTGTCCTCGCGATAGGACATGAGGGTTTCCGCATCCTGTGGCGTGTACAGCTGGCCGACGGAGGAATAAATACCGATCTGGCGGAACAAGCCCTCCATGCCGAAGGTACGCGCTTCGTCGGGAACGATCGGCACGACGTTCTTGCCGATGTTCTTGTCCTTCAACAGGATCGTCAGCAGGCGAACGAACGCCATCGTAGTGGAGATCTCGCGCTCGCCCGTGCCGTCCAACACCGGTTGGAACGCCTCCAACGGCGGGATGGCGAGCGGCGGAGCCTCCCTGCGACGCAGCGGCAGGAAGCCGCCGAGCGTCACGCGCTTTTCGCTCATGTAACGCGCTTCTTCGGAAGCGGGATCCGGCTTCTTGAATGGGAGGCGCGTGACGTCGTCGTCCGAAACCGGGATATTGAAGCGGTCGCGGAATGCGCGCAGGTCCTCCTCGGAGAGCTTCTTCTGCTGATGAGCCACCATCTGGCCTTCGCCGCCCTTGCCGAGGCCGAAGCCCTTGACGGTCTTCGCGAGAATGACGGTCGGCTGACCCTTGTGGGTCATCGCGGCCGCGTACGCCGCATACACCTTGCGCGGGTCGTGGCCGCCACGGTTCAGGCGCCAGATCTCCTCGTCCGACATGTTGGCGACCATCGCCTTCAGCTCGGGGTACTTCCCGAAGAAGTGCTCGCGCGTGTACGCGCCGCCCTTCGCCTTGAAATTCTGGTATTCGCCGTCGACGCACTCTTCCATCACGCGGCGCAGAAGGCCCTTCGTGTCGCGCGCGAGGAGCGGATCCCAACGCGAGCCCCACAGGACCTTGATGACGTTCCAGCCGGCGCCGAGGAAGGCAGCTTCCAACTCCTGGATGATCTTGCCATTGCCACGGACGGGACCGTCGAGACGCTGCAGATTGCAGTTGATGACGAAGATGAGGTTGTCGAGGCCTTCGCGGACCGGCATGGTGAGCGCGCCCATCGACTCCGGCTCATCCATCTCACCGTCGCCGAGGAACGCCCAGACCTTACGGTCGGACGGCTTCGCCAGGCCGCGGTGCTCGAGATAGCGGACGAAGCGCGCCTGGAAGATCGCCATCATGGGGCCAAGTCCCATGGACACGGTCGGGAACTGCCAGAAGTCCGGCATCAGCCACGGGTGCGGATAGGAGGACAGGCCAATGCCGGGGCCGCCCGCTTCCTGGCGGAAGTGGCGCAGCTGATCCTCGCTCAGGCGGCCTTCGAGATAGGCGCGCGCGTAGATGCCGGGCGACGAGTGGCCTTGCATGAAGATCATGTCGCCGGGGTGCTTGTCGGAGGCGGCGCGCCAGAAGTGGTTGAACCCGACTTCATACAATGTCGCGGACGATGCGTAGCTCGACAGGTGTCCGCCATATTCGGACGACACACGATTCGCCTGCACCACCATCGCCATCGCATTCCAGCGGATGTACGCTTCGATGCGCCGCTCGAGTGCCCGGTTGCCCGGATACTCCGGCTCGCGCCCGACGGTGATGGAGTTGACATACGCCGTGTTCGGCTTGAACGGCAGATAGCCGCCGCTGCGTCGCGTGTAATCGATGAGCCGTTCGAGGATGAAGTGCGCACGCTCCGGGCCGTGCAGCTTCAGGACCGAGTCGATGGACTCGAGCCACTCCTGCGTTTCAACGGGGTCGAGGTCTTCCAGCTTTGGGAGGTCTGTCATGCGGTCCGCTCAAGTCGCAAGTGCGATGCTTGTGGGCGACACTGGGAGATCACGGCGTCCGCCTCGATACTCGTCGCGAGCGTGCTGCGCGGAGAAGAAATAGAATAGGGTTGTACCCTGCTTCGGGCTGCACCGGCAGCAGTAGCGGCAAATCGGCTCTACACAAGCGGCGCAATGATCCGGGTTTCATTCGCGATGGTCAAGCAAGCATCTGTCAACGGTTCAGTGAAATCGAATCCCACTCCAATGGCGCGCGGGAAGTCGCTGCTGCCCGTCACGACTGCGCCGGAGATCGTGAAAATCCGGGTCCCGAAGCCCGACGCGCTCGATGCGCTGCTCGTCATCCTGCCGGAGAGCGCAGAAAAGCAGCTTTTCCGGCAGCTGCCGGAAAGTGAGCGCTGGCAGGAGCTCAACGCGCGCGCGCAGCCTCGCTCCGGAACGGTCCGCACCACGGTTTTGACCAACCGTCGGCAGACACTGGCCGTACTGGGCTACATGGGGGCGGATGCCACCCCTTTCGAGAGACTGGCGCTCGCCGGACGCATGCTGAAGGAGACCGCGGGACGCGAGCCGCAGGTCCTGGGTCTCATGGCGCTCGGCAAAGCGGCACCGGGGCAGGCAGCGCTCGATGCGCTGCTGGCCGCCGCGCTGGGGCAGGCCTTTCCCCTACCGAGCTTCCGTTCGCAGTCCGGTGACGAGCGTCACATCAAGCGGATCGTCCTTCATGGCAACGATGGTCTCGACACTCGTTACGCCATCGCCGCTGCCCAGGGTACGAACCTCGCGCGTTGGCTCACGGCACTGCCTCCCAACATACTGGATACGCACGGTTATAAGCGTGCGATTGCCGAACTCGCGCACCGCCACGGCCTCGAGTTCAAGTGGCTCGACGAAGCGGCCTTGCGGCGGGCGGGGGCCAACGCCTTCCTGGCCGTCTCGGCGGCGAACGCACAGCGCGTCGCCGGCATTGCCCACCTGAGATATCGCCCCGGACGCCGCAAGGCGAGCTCGCCGGACATCGCACTCATCGGCAAGGGCATTCTGTTCGACACGGGAGGCGTGAATCTCAAGCCCCACCGCTCCATGCTCGACATGCACACCGACATGGGTGGGAGCGCCGTGGCGCTCGCCTCCCTCGTCGCGCTGGCGCAGCTGCGCGCTCCGCTGGCGGCTGACGCATGGCTGGCGATTACGGAGAACAACATCGGCCCGAGCGCTTATCGCCCACAGGAAGTCGTCCGAGCCGCCAACGGCGTCACGATACAGGTCATCCACACCGACGCCGAAGGCCGGATGGTGCTCGCCGACACCCTCGCCCTCGCCGCGCGCACGCAGCCGAAGCTCATGATCGACTTCGCGACACTCACGGGCGCCGCCGTCTACGCGCTCACCGAAAGAATGAGCTGTGTCTTCACCAACCGGCCGGAGTTGGCCGGGCGTCTCGTCGAAGCGGGCCGCACCAGCGGTGAGCGAGTCTGGAATTTCCCGTTCGACGCCGACTACGACTCCGACCTCGAGAGCAAGATCGCGGATGTCGTGCAGTGCGCCGTCGAAGGCAAGGGCGACCACATCCTCGCCACGCGGTTCCTGAGCCGCTTCGTGCCGAAAGAGATCCCGTGGGTGCACGTGGACCTCTCCTCCGCAACCCGCAGCGGCGGCCTCGGACACATCAATACCGACGTGACGGGCTTCGGAGTCCGTTACACCCTGGAGCTGATCCTGAAACAACAGCTGCTCGAGCTGTTGGAAGACTAAAGAGTGAGCCTTGGATACCCTGACTCTCAGACGCCCCGACGACTGGCACCTCCACCTGCGCGACGGCGCAGGCCTGAAGGCCGTGCTGCCCTTCACCGCCGAGCGCTTCGCCCGGGCAATCGTGATGCCGAACCTGAAGCCGCCGGTCACGACGACCGCGCAGGCTCTCGCCTACCGGCGCCGCATTCTCGACGTGCTGCCCCCGGGGTTGAAATTCGAGCCGCTGATGACGCTCTACCTCACCGATCGCACCGAGCCCGCGGAAGTCGATCGCGCCAAGGCCAGCGGTCATGTTCAGGGGCTCAAACTCTATCCCGCCGGCGCCACGACCCACTCCGACGCGGGTGTCACGGACATTGGCAGAATCGAGCCGGTGTTGGCCCGCATGAGCGAGTTGGGAATGATCCTCCAGGTGCACGGTGAGGTCACCCAGCCCGACGTCGACGTGTTCGACCGTGAAGCGCGATTCATCGACACCGTACTCGCGCCCACGGTCGAGAAGTTTCCGCGGCTGAGAGTCGTCTTCGAGCACATCACCACGTCCGCGGCGGCGAAATTCGTGCTCGGCACGCGCGTAGGCGTCGCCGCGACGATCACACCGCAACATCTGCTGATGAACCGGAATGCGCTCTTCGCCGGCGGCATCCGCCCGCATCACTACTGTCTGCCGGTGTTGAAGACGGAGCCTGATCGCCGCGTGCTGCTCGAGGTCGTGGCGAGCGGAAACCCGCGGTTTTTCCTCGGCACCGACAGTGCTCCGCACGCGCGGCACACCAAGGAAACCACCTGCGGCTGCGCGGGCATCTTCTCATCGCACGCCGGGATCGAGTTGTACGCGGAGGCCTTCGATGCGATCGGTGCGCTGCCGAAACTCGAGGGCTTTGCCTCGGAGTTCGGCGCGGATTTCTACGGCTTGCCGCGGAACGAGGAAAGGATCACGCTCGTCAGAGAAGCGTGGGACGTCCCGGCGAGCTACCCTTTTGGAGACGCCGAGCTGGTCCCGCTGCGCGCGGGCGAGCGCATCGGCTGGCGTCTCGCGAGTCGGAAGGGAGCGTAAATGAACGAGGCTGAGTTGATGACGCAGCGCCTCGCTGCAGCAGGTCTCATGGCGAGACGGTTCCGCGGTTTCCTGCCCGTGGTGATTGACGTCGAAAGCGGTGGGTTTCACGCCGCAACCGACGCGTTACTTGAAATTGCCGCTGTAACTATTGAGATGGATCCGGACGGCACACTGCGACGCGGAATTACACACAACTTTCACGTGCAGCCGTTCGAGGGCGGACGGCTCGATCCCGCGGCTCTTGCGATCACTGGTATCGATCCGCACCATCCCCTGCGCCCCGCCATACCTGAGCGGGACGCTCTGCAGCGCATCTTCCGGGAAATCCGTCACGCCGTGCGCGACTACAACTGCCGCCGCGCGATCCTGGTCGGGCACAACGCCGCGTTCGATTTGGGCTTTCTAAACGCCGCAGTCGCTCGCGCCGACGTGAAGCGCAATCCGTTCCATCCCTTCTCGTGCTTCGACACCGCCACGCTCGCGGGCGCGGCACTCGGGCAAACGGTACTCGCGAAAGCGGTAACGGTGGCGGGACTCAAGTGGGATTCGAGCAGCGCGCACTCCGCGTCCTACGACGCGGAGCTCACGGCGGACCTGTTCTGCATCATTTCCAACCGCTTGCGAGACAGTTTCCGGGAAGCGGAGGAGCGGGCGTGCGCTCTCGGCTGGATGAGCGCCTCCCCGGATTCCGTATCGACGGCCGAAGAAGCGCAACTGGAAACGGAGGCGCCCGCCCCGGAACTGCCACCGTTGGCCTGAGGGCTAAGCCCTCGTGGCGCCGACTTCGCCCAGCAGCTTCTTCAGCTCGCCGTTGCGATACATCTCGAGGGCGATGTCACAGCCCCCGATCAGCTCGCCCTTCACGTAGAGCTGCGGATAGGTGGGCCAGTTCGAGAAGCGCTTCAGCGCCTCGCGCATCTCGGGCTCCTCGAAGATATTGATGTGCTTGAACTCGGCGCCCACGGCGCGCAGCGCGGCGACGGTCTGGGCCGAGAAGCCGCACTGCGGGAAATCGGGCGTGCCCTTCATGAAAAGCACCACCGGGGCGGAGCCCAGCTCGGCCTTGATTCGCTCGACGACGTCCATCTTAGGTCTCTACCTCTGGCTGATTGATGACGCGGGCCCGGCGGCGACGCTCGAGCTCCGCGATGAGCTGCCATTGCTGGGCAGCGGTCATGGAAATCCACGCGCCGATCTCGGCGCCCGTCCGCAAGCACCCGGAACAATAGCCCGCGGCATCCAGCCGGCAGACCTTGGTGCAGGGAGATGAGGGACGGTCCTGCCCTTCCACGGGGGCATCACTTTGCCGCATCGGCGGATCATGGCACACGGGAGATCCGGCCGCCCGACCCGGCGCCCCGGCGCATTCGACGCCGCGCTTCCGGGCGAGCTCGGCGCGCGCCCGGCCGATTCTCGATACGGAGCCAGGCGCACGACGCGCTGGTGCCGCCACCCCGCGAGGGCCGTGAGCCGGGACGTTGCCGCGTTGAATTATGAGGGGGCGTGGCCTATTCTTCAAACGCGCCTCGCATCGCTCCGGTGCAATCAGAACAAGAGCTTGGAGGGTCCTGCCGCGACCCGGGGAGATCTCGTGAACCCGCTCAATAATCATCGCCATTCACTGATTCTCGGTATCGTGCTCGCCGTGCTGCTCGCATTGGGGGTGGGCGGCCTGCATTTCAACCAGCTCGGCCTCGCCCGCTGGTTCCACATCGTCTCCGGCGTCTTCTGGATCGGGCTGCTCTATTACTTCAACGTGGCTCAGACGCCCGCCGTGGCCGCCGCGGGCGCCGCCAAGGACACGGCCGCCGCCGCCGGCATCAACAAATATGTCGCCCCACGGGCCCTGTTCTGGTTCCGTTGGTCCGCGCTGGCCACCTGGCTGGGCGGTGCGTGGCTCCTCGGCCCGAAATTCGTTGCCGCCTTCACCCTGGGCGCCGGACTCGAGGATCCGACGCACTACTACCTGATCATCGGCATCGGGGCGTGGCTGGGCACGATCATGCTGCTGAACGTCTGGGGCGTGATCTGGCGCGCCCAGAAGAAGATTCTCGGTATCGTGCCCGCGACGGACGAGGAGAAGGCCAAAGCCCGCCGCGTCGCCCTGCTGGCCTCCCGGACGAATTTCGTGCTGTCGATTCCGATGCTAATGTGCATGGCATCGGCGACCCACGGATTGCCGTTTTTGGCACAGTAGGCCCCCTCTTTCGTCGCTGCAGAAGGCCCGGGCCCCTCCGGGCCTTTATCTTTTGTGTACGCTTCCACCATGCCTGACATTCCCAAAGATCTCGATGTGCAAGTCGCCGCCGCGCTCCGTGAGGACGTAGGCACGGGCGACGTCACCGCCCAACTCGTGCCCGCGGCACAAAAGGCGCGCGGCCGCGTCATCACCCGCGAAGACGCCGTACTTTGCGGCCGGCCCTGGGTCGAAGAGACCTTCCGCCAGCTCGCGCCCAACATCCGGCTCACCTGGCATTCCACCGACGGCCAGCGGATCGTCGCCGACCAGGTGCTGTTCGAGATCGAAGGCTCGGCGCGGGCGGTGCTGACGGGCGAGCGCACGGCCCTGAACTTCCTGCAGCTCCTGTCCGCCACGGCAACAGCCGCGCGCCGCTTCGTCGACGCGGTCGCCGGAACAGGTTGTGTCATTCTCGATACACGCAAGACCTTGCCGGGATTACGTACGGCGCAGAAATATGCGGTCCGCAGCGGCGGCGCCCAAAATCACCGCCTCGGCCTCTACGACATGGTCCTGATCAAGGAGAACCACATCGCCGCCGCCGGCTCCCTGACCGGCGCGATCGCCAACGCGCGCCGCCTCGCCCCGCAGGTACCGGTGGAAGTTGAGGTCGAATCCCTCTCCGAGCTCGAGGAGGCGCTCGCCGCCCACCCCGACATCATCATGCTCGACGAATTCAACCATGCTGACATGCGCAAGGCGGTCGAGCTCAATCGGGCGCACGAGAAGCCGGTGAAGATCGAGGCGTCGGGCAGCGTTTCGCTCGAGACGGTGCGCTCGATCGCGGAAACCGGCGTTGATTACATTTCTGTAGGCAGTATCACGAAACACGTGCGCGCGGTGGATCTGTCGATGCGGCTGGAGTTCTCCGGCGGCGGCTGACCGTGCGGCGCTACGCAACCGCGGACTTCAGCACGCGCTGGGGCTGAGCTATGCCGTACCCCTGGGCGTAATCCACCCCGAGGCTGGTCAGCATTTGAATGATCTCGGCGTTCTCGGCGAACTCGGCAATGGTCTGCTTGCCGGTGAGGTGCCCGATCTCGTTGATCGAGCGCACCATCTCGCGGTCGATGGGGTCGCGCAGGATCTCGCGCACGAAGCTGCCGTCGATCTTCAGATAGTCGACCGGGAAGTGCTTGAGGTAGCCGAAGGAGGAAAGGCCGGTGCCGAAGTCATCTAGAGCGAACTTGCAGCCCAGCTCCTTCAGCGACTGAATGAAGCGG
>DASZVD010000313.1:0-6287 GCA_035547375.1 Steroidobacteraceae bacterium | reverse complement strand
GCTATATCTCGACGGCGGCCGCGCTGGCCGCCGCGGCGATGGAGCCGAGGGTCGCGGATTGGATGTTGGCGTCACATCGCTCTGCCGAGGTCGGCCATCGCATTGCTCTGGAAAAGCTGGAACTGCAGCCGCTGTTGGATCTGGAGATGCGCCTGGGTGAGGGGAGCGGTGCGGCGCTGACGCTGCCTATCGTGCGTGCGGCGCTGGCTTTGCACGCGCGTATGGCGACATTCGGCGAGGCTGGCGTCGCGGAAGGGATCGACGAAACCTGATGGCCTTGCGTGGCTTGCGGCTCGCTCTGCAGTTCCTGACGCGGCTGCCCGTACCCGGGGTCGAGGACTTCTCGCCGGCCGATCTTGCGCGCAGTGCCACGTGGTTCCCGGTAGTCGGGCTGGTGGTAGGGGGCATCCTCGCGCTGCTGGTTCATGCGCTCGACCATCGCAGTGCGCCGCTCGCCGGGATCGTCGGTGTGTTGGCCTGGGTCTGGCTGACGGGCGCCTTGCATCTGGACGGGCTCGCGGACCTCGCTGACGCGTTGGGCGCATCGCATCGCGATCGGCAGCGCTTTCTCGCCGTGCTCGAGGATCCTCACGCAGGAACGTTCGGCATCGTTGCCGTCGTGTTGGTTTTGATGCTGAAGGCCGCTTCGTTGGCGCTGTTGGCGAGCGCGGACTTGTGGGGGGTGCCGCTGATTCTTGCGTGGGCCCGCCTAGGGACGCTGGTCTGGAGCCTCTGGCTGAAGCCCCTGAAGGCCGGGCACGGCGAGCGCTTTGCCTGGCAGCTCTCGCGCGGCTGGGTGGTCTTCTGGACGGTGCTGCTGCTGATCGGGAGTGCGGCTTTGGCGCCGGTGCTGTGCGCGGCTCCGCTGGTCATCGTGGCCTGGGGCGGTTGGCTGCAGGCACGCCTGGGCGGGATGACGGGCGACTGTCTCGGGGCCGGGGTCGAAGTGACAGAGACCGCGCTCGTGTTGTTGCTGGCCCTTACTTCAGGCGCAGTGCCAGGCCTGCTGTAACGAGGAAGACTTCGTCGCACACCGCGGCGACCTGTTGATTCAGGCGGCCGTGCTCGTCACGAAACAATCTCGCCGCGGGATTTTCCGGCACGATGCCCGTGCCGACCTCGTTGCTCACGACGATGACATCCGTGGTGGTGGCGCGAAGCGCTGCCAGGAAGGCGTCGCGCTCCCTGTGCCAGCCGGTCACGTCCGCCGCGACGTCCGCGGGCGCGGGCCAGAGGCAATTCGAAGTCCATAACGTGAGGCAGTCGATCAGCAGCAGCTCGCCTTGGCGGGCTTCGTTCCGAAGCGCCGCGGCCAATTGCGTCGACTCCTCATGTAAACGCCAATGATCCGGCCGCTCGCGGCGGTGAGCGTCGATCCGGACGGCCATCTCTTCGTCGGATACCGTGGCCGTGGCGATGTAACACACATTACGGGACCGCTCGGCCGCCCAACGCTGGGCCAGCGCACTTTTGCCCGAGCGGGCGCCACCGATCAGAAGCGTTCTCATGTTTTCCTGGAGCCCTGGGAGCGTGTCGGACTTGGGATCGCCTGGGTCCGCTCGAATTCGATGATGTGTCGGGCGACCGCCTGGGGGTCTTCGTGATGCATCATGTGCCCGACGCCAGGGATGGTCACGATCTGCAGTCGTTTGAGCAATGCGTGCAGTTGCTCGTCGCCGCCGTGCGCCAGATGCCGCGTGCGATGCCCGGAAAGCTCGCCCATCACCAGGAGCACCGGTATCTCGAAGCGGGACCAGCAGGCCCGCGCTTCCTCGCGTCGGTAGAGGACGGGGTTGACGTGACGGTGGCGGGGGTCGAAGCGCAGGCGCACTTCCGTGCCTGGGGCGGCCGTCGGCCGGCTCCAGGCCTCGGCGATGAATTGCGCTCGTTCGGGCGTCAGCCGGGGGTTGCGCCTGCGCAGCACCGAGGACAGCTGCTCGGTGGATTCATAAGTGCCTTCGCGAAGAGGCGCCCGTAGCTCGTCCAGCCAGGTGGCGTACCGGGCGGGTGCCTCATCGGGATCCGCGTTCACCAGCCCCAGCCCTTCCAGGTTGGCCAGCCATTGCAGGCGTTGTGGGCGGATACCGCCGTACATCTGGGCGACATTCGCGCCCATGCTGTGTCCGACGACTCTTGCGCGGTGGTTGGGGGTCAGCCGATCCAGCAACGCCTCGAGATCGGCAAGGTAGTCGGGGAACCAGTAGCCCCCCGGCGCCCATTCGCTGTCGCCAAATCCGCGCCAGTCCGGGGCGACCAGGGTCCAGGATGCCGGCAGACAGTCGACCAGGAACTGCCAGGTCATCCCGCAGTCCTGGAACCCGTGCAGCAGCACGATGGGGTCCGGCGAGCGCTCGCCCCACCAGGTCAGACGGTGCCGCAGGCCGCGGATCGCGACATCCTCGTGCCAGGGCGTGCGCCGCGGCTCATAGCTCATCGTACTTTCTCCCGCCGGGCACCTGGTCCGACCCGTGATCGCCGTAGCGAGGGCGCAATGGGCGAGCATTGGTCAGACAGGCTCCTGGAGTCATAATGACTGCAGCGGCGTGGCTCGGACCGGCTCCGGTGACCGCAGCCGTGCGGGAGGCAAGACATGAACGAATCGTCGAAACCGGTGGCGTCCGTACCGACGCAGGACGAGCGGACCTGGGGAATGATCGCCCATCTGTCCGCGTTCGCCGTGTTCGTCTTCCCGCTCTTCGGCAATGTCCTGGCGCCGCTCATCATCTGGCTCGCCCGCCGCGACACGTCCGCGTTCGTGGAGATGGAAGCGAAAGAGGCGTTGAATTTCAACATCTCGGTGGCGCTGGCGGGGATCATCTGCGGCCTGCTCACCTTCGTGCTCATCGGCATCCCGCTGGGGACCCTCGTGTTCCTGGGGTGGGTAGTGCTGACCATCATCGCCGGGATCAAGGCGAGCGAGGGCATTGGCTATCGTTACCCGCTGTCGTTGCGCTTCGTGAAGTAAGGCTCCGGTCTTATTGGATCGGCAGGTCCAGGGCCAGCTCCCGGACGTAGCGGACGGGCGGTGAGCCGAACGAGAGCACGGTGTCGTGATAGCGCTTGAGCGTAAAGCTCTTGCCCCATTTCTTTTTCAGCTCTTCGCGCAGCGCCAGGTGCTCCTGCACGCCCACGAAGTAGGTGGGGAGCTGCGCCGAGGTGAGCTGTGCGCGTACCCACTTCGCCGAGGCTTCACGCTCTTCCTGGAAAGTCTCCACGGTCATCAGCCGCATCGCTTCGTCGCGCGAGATGCCATCGACGTGCACCGCCTGGTCGAGAATGGCGTTCGCAATGGTGCGCAGATACCACTTGAGCTGAATGAGGTGCATGAGCGGATCGTTGTCCATGAATCCCTGCTCCACCATCATGCGCTCGGCATACACCGCCCAGCCTTCGATGAACGAGCCCGAGGCCAGCACGGCACGCAGCGGCGAGTCATAACGGTTCGCGTGCATCAGCTGCAGGTAGTGACCGGGCATCGCCTCATGGATGGTGAGGTCGTCGATGGAGCGCGTGTTGTATTCGCGCAGGAAGGATCGCACCTGGGTGTCGGTCCAGTCCTCGGGAATCGGCGAGATGACGTAGTACGTCTTCTGGCCGCGGTCCAACGGCCCCGGGGAGTCGCAGTAGGCGAGCGAGACGCCGCGCTCGAACTCCGGCATCGGAATGATTTCGAGGGGATCGTCGTACACCGTGACGAGATCGTGCTCGCGGACGAATTGGGTCGTCTCCGCGAGAGCCCGCCGCGCGGTGTCGAACACCTGATCGCGCGACGGATGTTGTGCATAAGCAATCTCCAGAGCGGCGGCGATCGCGGCCTGCTGCTCCTCCTGCGTCGGATTTGGCGGGCGTGGCGGGCCGGGCTCGCCCTGAAGTACGGTGCGGGCGATGTTGTACATCTCGGCGCGAGTGCGCACCAGCTCGGCACGCGCGCGATCATGGATTTCCTCGCGCGTGAGCGGGGAGTCGAGCACAAAGCGCAGTTTCGCGTCGTACAGGTCCGCTCCCAGCCGGAAGTTGCCCTTGGCCTCTGACAGCAGCTTCTTCTCCAGCCAGAGTTGGTGCTGCGAGACGGCCGTGTGGGCTTGAGTGATCGCGGCTCGCAGCTTCGCCTGGTCCGCCTCCGGCAGCACGTGCAGCTGCGGGATGACGAGTTGATCGATGACGGTCAGGAGACCGGGGTTCTGCTTTATCGCCGTCTCGGCGTGGATTTTCGGGACTTTCGCGGGCACGAGGGACTCGCGGACCTGCTCGAGGAATCGGGGGAGCTCCGTCAGGCGCGCCTCGATGTCGCGCAGGCGGTCCGGGAGGGGCGCGAAGTCGCGCGATAACAGCTGGTAGATGCTGTTGCCCGCCATGTCCGTGTAGATGAGCGGGTTCCAACGCCACTCGGACAGCGTCTCGATCTGCCAGATCGAGTAGCTCAGCTCATTTTCCAGCAGACGCGCATCGACCTGGTTTGCTCGAGCGAGCTGTGTGGGGTCGATCGCCTGCAGCTGCCCAAGGAGCTCGCGCGCGAGCGCGACTCGACGGTCGTAACCGGACGGGCTCACGTCATCGAGCTTCCCATCGAAGCGATGATCGCCAAGCGACGTCGCGTTGACGGGCGTGAGCGCATTCATCTCGTCGAGATAGCGCTTTGCGAGGGCTTGGAACGTCAAGTCCGCCTCCGAGGGTCCGGGAGGAGCCGCCGGTGGCGGCGGCGGTGTCGCGACGCATCCGGCGAGTCCTGCGACGGCTCCTCCGGCGAGTGCGGTAATGAGGCAGATCGCGGCCCGTGCGGTGGCGACGGCACGGCGGTAACTTTTGATTTTGTTCATCCGATCCTGGGAGCCTGTCGAGTAATGACCGTCGTAGCGAGGGCGACCCCAAAAGCGCCGCTCGCTGCCGCAGCGAGAGCGGTCGGCGGCGCGACCCGGAATGATGACCAAGACGGCGGCACATGGGAAGCGCGGTCCGGCGCGGCGCGGCACACGGGAGGCACGGCCCGGCACACGGAAGCGCGGCCCGGATTGGGGCTCTGCGCGGGCGCCGATTGTTCGTGAATGAGGCGGACGGCCGTCTGCTAAGCTCGCAGAACCACATGTCGAACCCTCTCGCAGTGCTGCGCTACCGCGGATACGCGGCGTACGCAGCAGCCCGATTTTGCGCGACCCTCTGCTGGCAGATGTTGAGCGTCGCCGTCGGCTGGCAGGTTTATGCGCTCACTCGCAGTCCCATGGACCTGGGCTACCTGGGTTTGGTTCAGTTCCTGCCTTTCGTGCTGCTGGTGCTGGTCGGTGGCTATGTCGCGGATCACGCCGACCGCCGCCGCGTCCTGATGGCTTCCTATGCTCTCGCGGTGAGCTGCGCCGGGGTTCTGGCCTGGTGCGCAGTCAGTGGGTCGCGCAGCGTCTGGCCCATTTTCGCGGTCATGACGGCCTTTGGGGCCGGGCGTGCTTTCTGGATGCCGGCTGCCCAGGCGATCACCCCCAATCTGGTGCCCGTGGAGGCGTTTCCGAGCGCCGTCGCGCTGAATTCGATGCTCCTGGAGGCGGCCGTGATCATCGGGCCCTCGCTCGGCGGCGTGCTGTACCTCGTCGGGCCCGCGCTCGTGTACGGGGTCGTTGCAGCATTGTTGCTGGTGTCGGTCGCGCTGATTTTCACGGTAAAGCCGCTGCGCCAGCAAGACACGGCCTCCGTATCGCAGACGGCCAATCTGCTCGATGGCCTGCGCTATGTGGTGAGCCACCCGGCGCTGTTGGGTGCGATTTCGCTCGACCTGTTCGCTGTGTTGCTGGGCGGAGCCACCGCGCTCCTTCCGGCCTATGCGCGTGATGTGCTGCACGTCGGTCCCGATGGCCTGGGGCTGCTGCGAACCGCAACCGGCCTGGGAGCCGCGCTTACGGCAGTCGCCGTCGTCATCTCGCCCATCGAGCGTCGCGTTGGCCGTTGGATGTTTGCGGGCGTGGCCCTGTTCGGCCTGTCGACTGTCGTTTTCGGTTTGTCACGCAACTTCACCGTTTCGCTCATTGCGCTGCTGCTGCTCGGCATGGGTGACATGGTGAGCGTCTACGTTCGCCAGGTGTTGATCCAACTCGAGACACCGGACGCGATTCGGGGGCGGGTGAGTGCCGTGGGCTCGATGTTCATCGGCGCGTCGAATGAGCTCGGTGAGTTCGAGTCCGGGCTCACGGCTCGCTGGTTCGGGTTGGTCCCCGCGGTCGTCGCCGGCGGAGTGGCGACGCTGGTGGTCGTGGCCGCCTATCTGAAGCTCTTCCCCCAGCTGCGGCTCATGGACCGGTTCCGAC
>DASZVD010000312.1:0-7450 GCA_035547375.1 Steroidobacteraceae bacterium | reverse complement strand
GCAATTGGACAGCGCCGCCGCGGATCAAACCCACGACTGGGCCGCTTTCTCCCTCTACGGCTGGCCCGACAGCTCGATTTAGGCTTTCCACTCTCCACGCCGGCCGCCACAGGACGGCCCGATGAGATAAGCCGGCCCCTCGTCGCAGTGATGCAGGTGCGGATTTCCCGCACTCCCGAGGAATCAAAAAATGACCCGTAAACTCCCGCTGGCCGCTTTTGCTGCTGCGCAATGTGCTTTTCTTGGACTGGCGGCCGCAGCGCCCGCCCACGCCGCCGGCGTCCCCGGATATTTCTTCAAAGAATGGACCGTCACGGCGAACTGCACCGAAGCCCATGCCGGGCCCGCGGCGCACGTGGCGGCCGGGCTGAAATTTTCGGTGAGCCCGAGCTCACTCGCCGCCGACGGCAGCTACACACTGGTGACGACCGATGCGGGGGGTCAGAAGTGGGCGGCCGAGTGGAACGGCATCAAGCTGCAATACCGCGCCGGCACGCCGATGACGGCGGTGCCCGCGGATTTCGAGTGCGTGGCCGGCTCCGAGAGCCAATCCACGGCGGCCTCCCCCTTCCTGGCCATGTCAGGTTTCGTGCAGACCGCCGAGCCGCAATATGCACAGCAGCACTGGTATGGACTGGCGACCATCCATGGCCAGTTGGAACACGTGCTGATATTCCCGCGCGCCGCCCAGGGCGATAAATCCGCAATCATCGTGCTGCTCTCGGCGAGCACGAGCTCCACCGTCCAGCTGGACGACAATGGTGTGATCAACAGCAAGGACTGAGGCGACTGCCGATCCTCGAGGGGCTCGTTGGCGCGAGCCCCAAGAGGGTTCACGGAAGAATCGCCGGCGGCCGGCTATGATCGGATCATGCAGCGGCCAATCCTTCCCTACGCAGCGGCGGCGTTATGTCTGACAACCTTGTACGGCGCCCCGCGGCCGGCGCTTGCCCAGCTGCCCGCGGGTTTTCCCTGCCAGCCGCTCGTCTGTTCCAGTCTCCTGCCGGCCACGCCCGTCGACCCGCAGACGAACGACTGCGCCTATCGCGCCGGTAACCTGTGGTGGGTCGATTATGTCGCAGGCTCCCTGGCATGGAGCGAGCACCCGCGGACCGAGCCGGTCACCGTCGCGATATTCGATGATGGGGCCTGGACAGACCACGAGGACCTGCGCAACCAACTCTGGACCAACGCTACCGAAGAGCACGGCAAGCCCGGCGTGGATGACGACGGCAATGGTTATGTCGATGACCTACACGGCTGGGACTTCGTCGACGACAGTCCGGACGTCAGCCCGAAGGGTGTCTGCCGCGACCGGGTGAGCCACGGCACGTTGATGGCAAGCCTGGTAGCTGCCCAACGGAACAATGGAGTCGGAATCGCGGCGCCCGGATCCGATGGCGCACGAGTCATGATCCTGCGGATCACCGGCTGTGAAGGAGATGCTGCCCGGGTAGATCCCGTGCGACTCATTCACGCACTGCACTACGCCACGCGCATGGGGGCAAAGATTCTCAGCTTCAGCGCCCACTGGGACACGACGACGCCCGAGCTGGACGCCGCGTTCCGCGAAATCGCCGACCAGCCCGACTCACCAGTCGCGGCGATCGTCGTCGCCAGTGTGCCGAACAAGGGTGAGCCCGCCGCCGGCTATCCCGCAGCCTACGACTTTCGTCGCATCGTTCGGGCGATCCCCATCGGCAACGACGACCAGATCTCTCCCGGCACCAGCCCGGCCCCGTCAGGACTCAATCTGGGGGCCCCGAGCGCCTGCGTCATTGGGGCTGGACGCCCGCCGGGACAATACCGCCTCGAGCAGGGCAGCTCGAACTCCACCGCCATCCTGGCGGGACTTTTGGCGGGCATCTGGTCGAGCCCCCGCTATGCTAAATTGGGTCCCGACGAGTTTCTGGCGAGGGTCGTGGCAGGGCGCATGTCAACCACAGCGCGCCGTTCGAAGCCCGGATCGCGGCCACCTTATCTGAAAGGGGTGCCGCTGGCCGATGCTTGCCTCCTTGCGACGGAGCGTCGCTCCGCAAGCGTCTGCCACCTGCCGGAAGCGCAACGGGAAGCACGTCCATGACCTACAGAGACGCCATCGAAGCCACCGCCGAGCCCGGCAAGCCACGGACGGGCCGTGACGAGAGCGGCGATCTCTCGCTCGTGACCGCGGTCGCCGAGCGCGGCGAGCTGCAAAATCAACTTTACCTGAGATATCGGCGGCCCTTGCTGCAGGTATTCCACCAGAGGCGCATCGATCGCCACGCAGCGGACGATCTGCTGCAGCGTACCTTTTTGCAGGCAATCAAGAAGATCCGCACGGAGGGCCTGGACGACCCGGGCAATCTCGGAGGTTATCTGTACCGCACGGCATGCAAGCTCGCGACCGCATACTGGCGCGGGGAACTGTCCCACCGTCACGAGAACGATCGCGAGCTGCTCACGAACCTGAAGGACGACGCGCTGTCGTTGGAGGAGCGCATCGACCACGAGCAGCTGGCGAAGCACGTGCGGGACCTGATGGATCACCTGCCGGTGCCGCGCGATCGCGAAGTGCTGGAGCGATTCTATCTGCGCGAGGAGCCGCGGACGGCGATCCGCGAGTCGCTGCAACTGACCGACATGCAGTTCAATCAAGTCCTGTGGCGTGCGCGCCAGCGCTTCGGTGACATTTTACGGAAGGCCGGACTCAGCCTCGGCGACCTGGACGCCGGCCGGACCTCTTCCACACAATCGACGCATGGGTAGGGAGAACCATGGATCACGCACAGTTCAAAGCAAGACAAACCGCCGCGGTCTACGTGGCGGACGGTCTCGATGAGCACACGCTCGAAGCGTTCGAGCTGCACATGATGGGCTGCAGCGAGTGCGTCGAGGACGTCGAAGCCTGGCGAGCGATCAAACTCAACATGCCGGTGACGAAGGCCCGCCCTACCTTCGCGCCGGCGGCGTTCGGCCGGAATGCGCCCGCCGTGGCAGGCTGGCGCATGGCAGCTTCGCTCCTCGCAGCGCTGATCCTGGGTGCCGCGGGCGGCTGGCTCGGGCACCGGGCGAGCACCCCCAACCTCGACTCGACCCAGACTACCTTTTTCAATGTGCCGGCGGCGACGCGCGGCGCCGGCGACTGCACGGCTCTGCGACTCGGAGCGGACACGAGGCTTGCGGTGCTGCGTATTTCGGGCGTTTCGCGCGACCGCACCGTCGTTGCGGCGGACGGGGAGAAGCACGAGCTGCCGTCATCGCTCTACACAGCACGCATTCAGCCGGACGGAAGCCGCCTCTTACGCATCGATGCCCAGACGCTCGCCGGCAGGGAAGTCTTCCTCGAAGCGCATGCTGCGGGCGGCTTCGGGGAGCCGCTAGGCTGCGTCATCGGTGAGGTTGCCGCCGCACGGTGAGGTTGGGTTGCCGCGGGGCGGTGAGATTGCCGCAGAACGGCGAGATCGCCGCGGCACGGTGAGAGTGCCGCGGGGTGGGTGATCGCTCAGGCGGGAATCTGCGCCAGTCGCTCGCTCTGGTGGCGCAAGAACGGCCCGAAGCCCAGCCGGTCATAAAAGTCCGCGAGGGCCGGCGCATCAGGCCTGCGTCGGCGCAATCCTTCGCCATCGACGCCGAGCTGCATATCACAGGTGATGTGCGTGAGCTTGCGCGCGAGGAACACCGACTCGCGATGCTCGCGCAGGCGCTCGCCGAGCGTGCGCGAGCCGCGAAACTTCAAGCTGGCCACTCGCCCGAGGTCGGCATACAGCTCGTCGAGGGACGGGAAGGCCTTCATCAAGGAGGCGGCCGTCTTGTGTCCGACGCCCGGGACACCCGGGATGTTGTCCGAGTCATCCCCCGTGAGCGCCAGGTAATCCGCGAACCGCTCGGGCGCGACGCCGAAATAGCGCTCGATGTCGTGATAGCCGAACTGCCCGCGCGCGCCGAAATCCCAATAGAGATCGCCCGAGCGCACCAACTGCGCCAGATCCTTGTCGCGCGTGATGAATGCCGAGCGCACGCCCTCATCGCGCATGAGACAGCCCAGCGTGCCGATGATGTCGTCGGCCTCGTACTCCGGGCTCACGAACGCGGCGATCCCCAGGTGTCGGCAAAGCTCGCGGCAGTGCTGCATCTGCCGGACGAGATCGACGGGCGCCGGCTCCCGGTTCGCCTTGTAGGCCGGATAGATACGGCTGCGGTAGGAATTCGCGGCCCGCTGGTCGAAGGCGACGGCCATGTAACGGGGGCGCACCCGCTCGATGAGATCGCCGAGAAAGCGCGCGAAACCGAACACCGCGTGCACGGGATTGCCGTCCCGGTCGACCCGGTCCGGCAGCGCAGAGTGATAGGCCCGGAAGATATAGACCGAGGCGTCGATCAGGAAAATCAACGCCGCCCGTCCGGGGAGGCCTGGAGTGGCCACAGCAGGCACATCATGACGCGGATCGTAGCAGCTTATCGGCCGAGCTGGCCGCGTTCGTGCGGCTGTGCAGGGTCTCGCCGAAAGGCGTCGTGCCGAACGCGCCCCCTGACACGGTAGCGAGCAAAAACCACGCTTTTTGCTCGCGGCCGACGTGCAGGGTCTCGCTCAAAGCGCCGCCAGGCGACTTTGAGCCCATAACCTACCCGAGCCAGCTCTGGATGCGCGCGTGCAGCGGGCTCGTGCGCGGGAAGTGCGCCAGCAGATATTCCATCTGGTCGGCCAGCACGCGCCGCCCTTTGAGGAAAATGTATTCCGCGTAGGTCGGCGTGAAGGGCACGGCGATCAGCTGCATTTTGGCCTGTTCCGGCGTGCGCGAGGCCTTGTGGTTGTTGCAGCGGCGGCAGGCCGTCACGACATTCGTCCAGATGTCCAGCCCCCCCTGGCTGAAGGGGCGAATGTGATCACGCGAGAGGTCCCGCGACGGGAAGCGCACGGCGCAATACATGCACAGATAGGCATCGCGCCGGAACAGAGTCTGGTTGTTCAGCGGCGGCACGTAATCGTGCCGCGTGTTGCCGGGGTTGCCCGTGTGGCCGATCGTCGCGACGATCGAGTTGACTTCGAGCACCGTCCGCCGGCCCGTGAGCGCATTGATGCCACCGTACAGCTTGTACAGCATGGAGCCGCAGGTATAAGCGACCTGCTCCTGGTGGTACAGTCGTGCGGCTTCCTTGTAATCGATCCACTCGAGCGGCATGCCGGCCACGTCCGTACGCAAAACGAGTTGCGACAGGCCGCGCGCCGCCGGAGTGGAGACGATGCGCAGGTCATCCTGATCGCCGTGGTCGGCGCGTTCGAGATCGATACCCAGCATGGCAGGTGTAAGATAAGGCAGATTTATGCAAGAATTCAACATCGCAACGTACTAATTAGATTAAACATTTCCTACAACGTGGCCGGTCGGCCACGCGTTTTCCGATGAGGGGCCCTGCATGGCAGTCGTAATAGGCGCGCTTCGTGAAAGCTCGCCGCAAGAAACACGTGTGAGTGTGGTTCCGGAGGTCGCGGGAAAGCTGGCTCAGGCCGGCGCCCGGGTGCTGCTCCAGCACGGGGCGGGAGAGCGGGCGCAGTTCCCGGATGCCGCCTACAAAGGGGTGGAATGGGCGGACTCGCCGACCGCCGTCCTGGAGCAGGCGGACGTGCTGCTGACCGTGCAGCCGCTCAGCCTGGAGCAGATCGCGCGGCTGAAATCGGGGGCCGTGGTCATCGGCTTCATGCAACCGCACGCACGCAAGGCGGAGGTGAAAGCGCTGCAGGAGCGGGGCATCACGAGTTTTGCAGTCGAGCTGATCCCCCGCATCTCGCGGGCGCAGTCCATGGACGCCCTATCGTCGCAGGCGGCCATCGCCGGCTATAAAGCCGTGCTCATCGCAGCGAGCTACTTGCAGAAATTCATGCCCATGCTGACGACGGCAGCCGGCACGATTCGTCCATCGCAGGTCCTCATCATCGGGGCTGGCGTCGCGGGATTGCAGGCCATCGCGACGGCCCGCCGCCTCGGCGCGGTCGTCGAAGCGTACGACGTACGCAGCGCAACCAAGGAACAGGTGAAATCGCTGGGCGCAAAATTCGTCGACACGGGGGTAAGTGCGGACGCCGCAGGTGGCTATGCCCGCGAGCTCACGGATGAGGAAAGGCGCAAGCAGCAGGAAGTGCTGGACTCACGCATCGCCGCGGCGGACGCCGTCGTGACGACCGCGTCGGTGCCAGGCCGTGCGGCGCCCAAGATCATCTCGCGCGCCGCTGTCGAACGCATGCGGCCCGGTTCGGTTGTCGTCGACATCGCCGCGGAACAAGGCGGAAATTGCGAGCTCACCCGCGTCGGCGAAGTCGTCGAGCATCAGGGCGTCAAGATCATCGGACCGGTGAATCTTCCAGGCGACCTCGCCTACAACGCAAGCGAGATGTACGCACGCAATCTACTGAACTTCCTCAAGCCCGCGCTCGACAAGGGCGAGTTGAAGATAGACTGGAACGACGAAGTCTTCGCGCAGTCGTGCCTCACGCACGCCGGCGAGATCAAACACGAGCCCACGCGCAAGGCACTGGCGGGAGTTGGTTAATTGGCCGAAAGTCGCCTGACGGCGCTTTCGGCGGACAAACGTGGGCGACTCCGTTCGGGCGGCCGGCAAAAAGCGTGGTTTTTGCCGGCGGAACGCAGCCACTCTGCGTAGCGACGGCGTTCGAAAGGCGCCGCCTGACAATTGGGGGAGATATGACGGGTATTGTTGCGCTTTACATTTTCATGCTGGCCGCTTTCACCGGCTACGAAGTCATCTCGCGCGTGCCGGTGATCCTGCACACGCCGCTGATGTCCGGATCTAACTTCGTGCACGGCATTGTGCTCGTAGGCGCCATGGTGGCGCTTGGCAATGCGCACACTCCGCTGGAGAAAACCATTGGGTTCATCGGCGTGCTGCTCGCCGCCGGTAACGCCGTCGGTGGTTACGTGGTTACCGAACGTATGCTCGAGATGTTCAAGTCCAGCGGCACGCGTCAGACCGGCGCCCGTGGCGAAAACAAAGGGGCGCACTAATGTTCGATGACGCAACCCGCGACCTGATCATTCAGGCGAGCTATTTCGTTACCGCTGTTCTGTTCATCCTCGGCCTGAAGCGCATGAGCTCGCCGGTGACCGCGCGCAGCGGCATCACGTGGGCCGGCGCCGGCATGCTGGTGGCGACAGCCATCACCTTTGCCTACCCGGGCATGTCGAACTACGAGCTGATCATCCCGGCGATTCTCATCGGCCTCGTCCTGGCCTGGTGGAGCGGCAAGCGCGTGGCCATCACCGACATGCCGCAGATGATCGCCCTGTACAACGGCATGGGCGGCGGCGCGGCCGCCGCGATTGCGGCAGTCGAGCTGTATCGCGGTGAGATGGACAGTTATGCGTCCTCGACCCTGGCGGTGGTGGGCGGCATCATCGGCGCCGTCTCCTTCAGCGGCAGCCTGATCGCTTTCGGCAAGCTGCAGGGGCTCATC
>DASZVD010000311.1:0-6225 GCA_035547375.1 Steroidobacteraceae bacterium | reverse complement strand
AACTCCAGAAAGCGTCGAATGAACGTGCTCTCCATCTCGGCCAGACTGACTCGCGCCGCCCTGGCCTGTGCGGAAAGCGTCGTCAGCTCGCGATCGACTGCCTCGTGGAGGCGACCCAGGTGCGCTCCGGCCACGGCGTGGCGTACGCAGACCTGAACTTCCGTCCCGGTCTTGATCATGACTCCCGCGTCCACGGCAACGTGAGACTCGTCGCCTGCTGTCGTGGAGTCGCTCACCGTCGTCGAGTCGCCCGCCAGCGTGGAGTAGGTCAGCAGACCCGGAGAGATCAGCGTGGCGCAATCCAACCGCCGCGGCAGTATCCCGAAGCAGCCGCCGGGCGTCGTGACGACGATGCGCGTCACATCGTCGATGACGGCGAACGTGCCAAAGGGCAGCAGTATGCTAAGCCGCACGGGCCCTCCGTTCGACTTCGTCGATCGTGCCTATCATGTAAAGCGCTGCCTCGGGGACTTCCTTGAACTCGTCGCGAAGAATGCGCTCGCACCCATCGAGTGCGTCGGCGAGACTGACCGTCCTGCCGTCCAGGCCGCTGAACTGACGTGTAGTGAAGAACGGCTGCGTCAGAAAGCGCTCGAGGCGCCGGGCCCGTGCCACGACCGCGCGATCCTCCTGGGACAGCTGCTCCAGCCCGAGCATCGCGATGATGTCCTTGAGCTCCGCGTACTGCGCCAAGGTACGGCGGATTTCCGCTGCGAGCCGGTAGTGCCGCTCTCCCGCGATACCCGGCGTCAACATCTTGGAGCCCGACTGCAGCGGGTCGACCGCGGGAAACAGTCCCGCGCTGGCGCGCTGACGAGATAACACGACGGATGCGGAGAGATGGGCGAACGTGTGCGAGGCCGCCGGATCCGTAAAATCGTCCGCCGGCACGTACACGGCCTGGATGGAAGTGATCGCGCCGCTCTTCGTATTGGCGATTCGCTCCTCCAGCGCCGCAAGCTCCGTAGCGAGAGTGGGCTGATAGCCGAGGCGCGCCGGCATGCGTCCCATGAGCCCCGAGACCTCGGCGCCCGCCTGGATGAACCGGAAGATATTGTCGATGAGCAGCAGGACATCGCGGTGCTCGTCGTCACGAAAGTATTCGGCCATCGTGAGCGCGGCGTGGCCCACCCGGAAGCGGCTTCCCGGCAGCTCGTTCATTTGCGAGAACACCATGGCCATGTGGGGCAGCACGCCGGCCGCCTGCATCTGGCGATACAGCTCCTCGCCTTCCCGGCAGCGCTCGCCGATTCCGCAAAAGAGACTCACGCCGTCGTGATGTCCCACCATGTTGTGGATCATCTCGGTCAGCAGCACCGTCTTGCCCACGCCCGCGCCGCCGAACAGGCCCGCCTTGCCGCCGCGCTCGAGCGGCATCAGGACGTCGATCGCCTTGATGCCGGTTGCGAAGATCTCGGGCCGGGTGGAGCGCTCGGACAGCGGCGGCGGCGTGCGGTGAATGGAGCGCAGCTCGACTCCCTCGAGCGCGGGACCCGCATCGATGGGGCGGCCGAAGACATCGAACATGCGCGACCGGATCGATTTGCCGACCGGCACTTGCAGGGGGCCGCCGGTATCCGCCACTCGCATGCCGCGCGCGAGCCCCTGGGGCGGGGTCATCGCGATGCCCCGGATTCGCTGCGCATCCAGTTGCGCCCATACCTCGATCAGGATCCGCCCGCCTTCTCCCGCGCGCAGCAGATGATTGATCGGGGGGAGCGAGCGTTCGAAGCGCACGTCGATTACGCTGCCGCGGATCGCTACGACGGTGCCGAAATTTTCCGCTGCACAGGTTTCGCTCATGAAGCCGCTCGAAGGGACCGGGTCCGGTTCCGGGAACGTAGCCGGCAATCAATGTGCCCGCGTCCGGGTTTATACGTAGTCGCCGCCGATCCGCGCCCCTGTAGCGCCGGGTGAGGTCGCCCGTCAGGCCGGGCGCTAGGTAGTTTCCGAGTCGGGCTTCGTACTCTGCGGATTATCGGTGGGGCGGGACTTCGCCAACATTCGCGGCGTGCCCCCGCGGCAGTGCGGTGGGCGTAACCGAGGAAGCCTGGTCATGCCGGGGATCTTGAGGATCGCCTACAAATTACTGGTCAACGATCGCACGAAGTTCGCGGCATTGCTGGTCGGTATCACCTTCGCGGTCTTCCTGATGATCGAGATGACCTCCCTGTTCGCGGGTATTCTCAGCCGCTCGTCGTCAACCGTGATCAATATTGGGGCGTCGATCTGGGTCATGGATCCGGCCGTCCAGACGGTCGCCAACACGGTGCCCTTGCCCGATTACGTCCTCGATGAGGTGCGGAGCATTCCGGGCGTCAAGTACGCGGTGCCTCTCTACTCCGGCGGAGCTCTATTGAAGCTGCGTGATGGGACCTACCAGTCGGCGAATGTCATCGGCCTGGACGACACGAGCCTGTTCGGCAGGCCGCGGGTGATCGCCGGCGACATCCAGGACATCTTCGCGGAGAACGCCTTCATCGCGATCGACGATGCGGAGTTCTACAAGCTGAAGAATCCCGGCATCGGGACCGAGTTCGAGCTCAACGACCACCGTGGCGTCATCGTCGGCATCGCCAAGGTCGCCTCGAGCGCACTGTTCGGCGTGCCGACTCTGTACACGACCTATAGCCGGGCATTGCAGTACATCCCCAACAGCCGCTTCACGATCTCGTATCTGCTCGTGGAGCCGAAGACGCCCGCGGACGTGAAGAGCATCAAGGAGCAGGTGGCGAGGGCGGGCTACCTCGCGCTCACGCGTGACGAGTTCGTCGCGAAGATCTCGGACTTTTATATGTATCAGACCGGTATCGGCACCAACATGATGCTCATGACGCTCATCAGCTTCATCGTGGGATTGTCGATCTCGGGGCAGACCTTCTATACGTTCATTCTCGAGAACCTCGACAGGTTCGGCGCGCTGAAGGCCATCGGCGCCAAGGGGCACGAGCTGGTGTCGATGATCCTCTTCCAGGCGACCTTCGTGGCGCTCACGGGGTATGGGTTCGGAGTGGGCCTGTGCGCGCTGCTCATCTGGGTCGCCAAGGCCCATCTGCCCGACTACGCGGCGATGATCACTTTCTGGAACCTCGGCATGGCGTTCGTCATGGTGATCTTCATAGCGGCCGTCTCGAGCTACATCGGCGTGCGCAAGGTGCTGCGCATCGAGCCGTTCGACATCTTCCGGGGCTGAGAGAAATGACACAGACCGCGATTCAGGTCACTGGGATCAGCAAGTGGTTCGGGGAAGGCGCCGCCCGCACGCAAGCGGTGAAGGAGGTCAGCTTCGAGGCGAGCTTCGGCGAGATGCTGTATGTCGTGGGCCCTTCGGGCAGCGGCAAGACCACGATGCTGAGCATCATCTCGGGGATCCTGCGCCCCGAGTCCGGCTCGGTGCGGATCGAGGATGCCGATATCTGGAGCCTGTCCGCGGACGCGCTCGCGGAGTTCCGGCTGCACAAGATCGGCTTCGTCTTCCAGGACTATCACCTCTTCCCGCGCCTGACGACGGCCGAGAACGTTGCGATTCCGCTCATTCTGCAAAATCGCCCCTGGGACGAGTCGCTCGCCGAGGCGGCGCGCAACCTGGAGATCGTGGGTCTGCAGAACCGGGCCCAGCTGCCCCCCGTGAAGCTGAGCGGCGGCGAGCAACAGCGCGTCGCGATCGCCAGGGCCATTGTCAGCCGTCCGGATATCCTCATCCTGGACGAGCCGACCGCCTCCCTGGACGGCGACACCGGGCGCAACATCGTGCGCTTCGTGCGCGAGCACATTCTGTCGGACAAGCGCTGCATCGTCATCGTGACGCACGACAGCCGGATCTACGAATTCTCGGATCGCATTCTGCGGATGGAGGATGGGCGGATGACGGGCGTGGAGCGGAGTCAATTGGATGCGCAATAAGATCGTTTTCATCGCCGCGGGCGTCGGCCTCGTGCTGGCCCTGATCAGCGCGTTCCTGTTCAGTCAGCAGCCCAAGGCCCAACCCCCGCTCTTCAAGCCCGCCGCGAATCCCTTCGGCAAGGGAATCTACGCCAATGGCATGATCGAGAGCGACCAGGCGCAAGGGGCAAACATCAACATCTACCCGGAGGTGTCCGGACCGATCACGCAGATCCTGGTCACGGAGGGGCAGCTCGTTCACAAGGGCGACCCCCTGCTCACGGTGGATGACTCCGTGCAGAGGGCGACCGCCGAGCAGCAGCGCGCTCAGGCGGAGGCCGCGGCGGCGACGCTGCGCGAGCTCAAGGCGGAGCCGCGCCCGGAGAATCTCGCCGTCGCCGCGGCTCAGGTCGACAATGCCCGGGCGGCGCTGAAGAACGCGACCGACCAGCTGGTCAAACTGCAGAATTCCTATGAGATGGACGCCAAATCGATCAGCGTGGACGCATTGGATAATGCCAGGAATGCCGCGCAGGTCGCCGCCACGAACCTCGAGGTCGTGCAGAAGCAATATGCCTTGACGAAAGCCGGCGCTTGGGCCTACGACATCGAGAATGCGGACCGGACCTATACGGCACTTTTGAAGGCGTCGCTGTCGTCCGCCGCGCTGTTGGCCAAGTACACGCTGCGGGCGCCATCCGACGGAGTTGTGTTGGCGGTGCAGTCGAGCGTCGGAAGCTATGTCTCGTCTCAGGGGGCTTACGACTCCTATACCCAGGGATTCGATCCTCTCGTGGTCATGGGCCTGCCGCAGCGTCACCTGCAGGTGCGGGCCTACATCGATGAGATCCTGGTACACGAGTTGCCGCAGTCCGGTGCCATGAAAGCGGAGATGTTCATCCGCGGCACGCAGGATCACGTGCCTCTCACCTTCGTGCGCGTTCAGCCCTTCATCTCGCCCAAGATCGAGCTGTCGGACGAGCGCCTGGAACGAGTGGATCTGCGCGTGCTTCCCGTGATCTTCCGCTTCGAGAAGCCCGCGGGACTCAGTCTCTACCCGGGACAGTTGGTGGACGTTTATGTCGGCGCCAAGTAGCCGCGTGTCGGCGCCGAGGGGCCGCGCTGCTGCGACCGGCTGGCGGCGAGCCGGCGCCGTGGCCGTGGGAGCGCTGGCCAGCGCGGTCATGGGATGCGCCGTCGGGCCGAATTTCGTGCGTCCCGCCGCCCCTGCGGTCACTCATTACGCGAACGGGACGGACCCCGTGCGGACCCCCTCGGCGCAAGGCACGAGTCAGCAGTTGAATGTGGGCGAGCAGGTCGCGGCCGACTGGTGGCACGTCTTCAATTCGTCGCAGCTCGACGGCCTCATCAAGGCGGCTCTGATCAACAATCCGGGATTGCTCGCGGCGCAGGCGAGCTTGCAGCAAAGTGAGAACAGCCTGCGCGCCGGCTACGGCATCTTCTATCCCAGTCTCTCCGCCGACGCGGCGGCAACCCGGGAGCGCTATTCACCCCTGCGAGCGGGCTCCGACGCTCCGCCAGCCATATTCAACCTGTTCACCCTCTCGGCATCGGTGAGCTACGCGTTGGATGTGTTCGGTGGTCAGCGCAGGACCGTCGAGGCTCTCGGCGCGGCTGTCGATGTGCAGCGTGCGGACGAGGAGGGAGTTTATCTGACCCTGGTCGCCAACATCGTCAATACAGTGGTGGCCGAGGCCGCCTATCGCGCCGAGATCGACGCCACCCAGGAGCTCATCGGATTGCAGCGGGAGCAGGTGCGGCTGGCGCAGGTGCAAGTGACGGCGGGGACCGCGGCGTATTCGACCGTGCTCAGCCTCCAGAGCCAGCTCGCGACCTACGAGGCCACGATACCCCAACTCGAGCAGAAGCTGTCGCAGAGCGATGATCTGCTGGCATCGCTGTCCGGTCACGTTCCGGCGGAATGGACGCCGCCGCAGGTGCGCCTGAGCGATCTCACTCTGCCTGCCGATCTGCCTGTCAGTCTGCCGTCCGACCTGGTGCGGCAGCGGCCCGACATCCTGGCCGCCGAGGCCGTGGCCCACGCCGCGAGCGCCAATATCGGCGTGGCGACGGCGGCGCTGCTGCCCAGCATCGACCTGAGCGGCAACTACAGCGCCAACGGCATGGCGACGCAGACGCTGTTCGCGAAAAGCGGCCGATCATGGAGCGCGGGGGGCGATATCAGCGCGCCGTTGTTCTCGGGCGGCACACTTTGGTTCAGCCGCAAGGCAGCGATCAACGGCTATGACCAGGCCATGGCGTCCTATCGAGCAACGGTCCTGAGTGCTTTCGCACAGGTCGCGGACACTCTGCGAGCGCTCG
>DASZVD010000310.1:0-4980 GCA_035547375.1 Steroidobacteraceae bacterium | reverse complement strand
CCCCCGCCGGGGTGGGGTCCCGGGGTGGAGTCCCGGAGTGGAGTCCCGGGGCGGGGATCTCGGGGGGGCTCGGGGGCGGGGTCTCGGGGGGCTCAGGGGGTCAATGACGCTCGAGCATTTCCAACAGCCGGTGCAGCGTCTCCGGGGCGACCGGTTTGATGAGATGGTGGTCGATCCCGGCCTCGCGTGAGCGGCGGCGGTCTTCGTCCTGCCCATAACCCGTAATGGCGACGAGCACGGTTCGGGACGCGGACGGGATTTCGCGCAGGCGCTCGGCGATCTCGTACCCATCCATGCCCGGGAGCCCGATATCGAGGAACACCGCGTCCGGGTGAAATGTCGTGGCGGCCTCCAACGCGGACAGTCCGTCATAGGCACATAACACCTTGTGGCCCCACAGCTCGAGGAGCATCGACATGCTCTCGGCGGCGTCCTTGTTGTCGTCGACCACCATGAGGCGTTTGGGCCTCTGCTGCATTTGATCAGGTCCGGCCGGGGGCGCCGTCATGCGAGTCTCCTCCGAAAACACCGGCAGCGTCACGACGAGCTCGGTGCCGCGACCGGTCCCTTCACTGAAAGCCTTTACCGTGCCTCCGTGCAGATTGACGATGCGGTGCACGAGCGCGAGTCCCACACCCAGCCCGCCATCGGTGCGATCCAGGGGGCGCTGCCCCTGGGTAAACATCTCGAAGATCCGCGGCAGCAGCTCCGGCGCGATGCCGACTCCGTTGTCGTGGATATGAATCGCCGCTGCCGTGTCGCTCACCTGCACCGCGACCTCGATATGGCCGCCGGGCGGGGTGTACTTCGCCGCGTTGTTCAATAAATTGACAAAAACCTGTGTCAACCGTGTGAGATCGCCCTTGACCGATACGGGACCGGGGAAAGGTCGGACGGCAATCGTGTGCCGCTTCGTATCCAGCAGCGGGCGGGCCGCTTCGACGGAGCGGGCGAGGAGCGCCTCCAGATCGACCGTCTCGCTCGCGAGCCGGATGCGTCCGCTGGTGATCCGGCTCACGTCGACGAGCTCTTCGACGATCTGTGTGAGCTGTTGCACCTGACGGTCGATGACGTCGTGCGCCCGGGCTATGACCGGGTCGCTCTGTTCCCGCAGCCGCAGGATATCCACCGAGGTCTTCAGCGGTGCAAGCGGATTGCGCAACTCGTGCGAGAGCATCGCAAGGAATTCGTGTACACGGTGTTGCGACTCCTCGAGCTCCTCGAATTGCTTGCGCTCTGTGAGGTCGCGTGTGATCTGGGTGAAGCCACGGAGCCTGCCCTCGAGGTCGTACACCGGGCAGATGACGATGTTGGCCCAGAAGCGGCTGCCGTCCTTGCGGACGCGCCGCCCGTTGGTTTCCAGACCGTGATGCTCCATTGCCATCGCGAGGTCCCGTTGCGGCGCACCTCTCTCCGCTGCCTCAGCGGTATAGAGGCAGGTAAAGGACTGGCCGATGATCTCGGCGGCCGTGTAGCCGATGATGCGCTCCGCTCCCGGGTTCCAGCTCGCCACGCGTCCTTCCGTGTCGAGCATGAATATGGCGTACTCCTTCACGCTGTTGACGAGTAGCCGCAAGCGCTCTTCGCTCTCGCGAAGCGTCTCTTCGTGGCGGCGCCTTTCGGTCAGATCGCGCGAGATCAACAGAAACCCGGAGAGCTTGCCCGACGGGCTGCGTAACGCCGTCAGGACGACGTCCGCCCAGAAACGCGAGCCGTTCTTGCGGATACGCCAACCTTCCTGCTCGAAGCGTCCCTGGCCCGCCGCGATCTTCAGCTCCTCGCCGGGAAGGTTTCGCGCAATCTCCTCGGCCGAATAGAAGCGCGAGAAGTGTTTCCCCACGATCTCCTCGGCCGTGTAGCCGGCCGTGTTCTGCGCGCCTGCGTTCCAGCTCGTTACGTGCCCGGCGACATCCAGCGTGAAGACGGCATAGTCCCTGACACCGGCCACGATCTGCTCGAAGTGGCGGTGCACGGCGGTCAATAGACAGACACCTCGCGGCGACCTCCGCAATCGGGAGCGCCGCGAAACGTCCCTTCGCCACCGCGGTCCTTGATCTTCCAAGCGCGCGCAGCCACCACAATCAGCCACCACAATGATCAGCCACCACCAATGATTCCGCCGCTTCCACCGGGCCTGAAACCGCCATGCAGCATTTCTCGTGCCGCCGGCCCCATCGGCCCGTACATCGGTCCGCAAAGGCACATCATTCCGGCTATGATTGAACGATTCCCCTCGAAGAATTCCAGAGTGTCCTCATGTCGCAGCGGATACGCAGCATTCTTGTCGCCAACCGTGGTGAGATCGCCATCCGGGTGATGCGCGCGGCTTCCGAGCTCGGCTTGCGTACGGTCGCGATTTACTCACAGGAAGATCGCTTCTCGCTGCACCGGACGAAATCGGACGAGGCCTACCTCGTCGGGCGCGACAAAGGGCCCGTGGAGGCCTATCTCGCGATCGACGACATCCTGCGGATCGCGCACGAGGCGCGGGTCGATGCTATCCATCCGGGATACGGGTTTCTCGCTGAAAATCCTGAGTTTGCACAAGCCTGTGCCGCCGCCGGCATGGTTTTCGTGGGCCCGAGCCCCGAGACCATGCGTACGCTGGGCAATAAGGTCGCCGCGCGCAATCTCGCGGCGTCCGCGCAAGTCCCGACCATGCCGGCCACACCGCCGCTGCCGGCGGACTTCCGGCAATGCGCCCGACTGGCGCACGGCATCGGCTATCCCGTCATGCTCAAGGCAAGCTGGGGTGGGGGCGGCCGTGGCATGCGCGTCGTGGAGAGCGACGAGCAACTCGCCGAAGTATTGCCGGTCGCGCGCCGGGAAGCGAAAGCCGCCTTTGGCAACGACGAGGTTTATCTCGAGAAGCTCGTCCGGCGGGCGCGGCACATCGAGGTGCAGATTCTCGGTGACCACAGCGGCCAGCTCGTGCATCTCTTCGAGCGTGACTGCACCGTGCAGCGACGGAATCAGAAGGTCGTCGAGCGCGCGCCTGCCGTCTTCCTCACGGAGGCACAACGGCTGGAGCTCTGCGATGCCGCGCTCGCCATCGGCCGCACCTCGCATTATGTCAACGCGGGCACTGTTGAGTTCCTGCAGGACGCCGACACGGGCAAGTTTTACTTCATTGAAGTAAACCCGCGCATCCAGGTCGAGCACACGGTGACCGAGTGTGCGACCGGCATCGATCTCGTGAAAGCGCAGATTCGCATTGCCGGAGGCGCGCTCATCGGGTCCCCCGAGAGCGGTGTGCCCGCGCAGCGGGACATCCGGATCAATGCGCACGCGTTGCAGTGCCGGGTGACGACCGAGGACCCTGAGAATAGCTTCATTCCGGACTACGGCAAGATCAGCGCCTATCGCAGCCCGGCCGGCTTCGGCATTCGTCTGGATGCCGGTACGGCGTACACCGGCGCGATCATCACGCGCTCCTATGACTCGCTCCTGGTGAAGGTGACCTCATGGGCACCGACGCCGGAAGATGCCATTGCGCGCATGCACCGCGCGTTATGGGAGTTCCGCATCCGGGGCGTCGTCACGAATCTGCGCTTCCTGGACCAGGTCATCACTCATCCGCGCTTTGCGCGCGGCGAATACACGACCCGCTTCATCGACGAGACGCCGGAGCTCTTCCGTTGGCCCCGTAAGCGCGATCGCGCGACTCGCATCCTGACTTTTGTCGGCGACACGATCGTCAACGGCAATCCGGAGACGAAGGCTCGCACGCGGCCTGACAAGTTCGACCGGCCCAAGCTGCCGCCCGTCGCTCCGGGAGCGCCGCTGCCGGGCACGCGCCAGAAACTGGCAGAGCTCGGGCCGGAGCGTTTCGCGCAGTGGATGCTGGACCAGCGGCAGGTACTCCTCACGGACACGACGATGCGCGATGCGCACCAGTCGCTGCTCGCGACGCGCATGCGCACGATCGACATGGTTGCGATCGCGCCCTACTACGCAAGCCTCCTGCCGCAGCTGTTCTCCATGGAATGCTGGGGTGGCGCGACTTTCGACGTCGCCATGCGCTTCCTGAAGGAGGACCCGTGGAAGCGGCTCGAGCAGCTGCGCGAGCTCATGCCGAACCTGCTGCTGCAGATGCTGCTGCGATCGGCCAACGCGGTCGGCTATGCGAACTATCCCGACAACGTCGTGAGGTTCTTCGTCGCCCAGGCCGCAAAGCGCGGTGTCGACGTGTTCCGCGTCTTCGACTCCCTGAACTGGGTCGACAACATGCGCGTCGCGATCGATGCCGTGCTGGAATCCGGGAAGCTGTGCGAAGCCGCCATCTGCTACACCGGCAACCTGAGCGATCCGCACGAAAAGAAATACACGCTCGACTATTACTTGAAGCTGGCACGTGAGCTGAAAGCGGCGGGCACGCACGTGCTGGGTGTGAAGGACATGGCCGGCTTGTGCCGGCCGCATGCAGCCTTCACGCTCGTGAAGGCACTGAAGGAGGAGATCGGGCTGCCGGTGCATTTCCACACGCACGATACCAGCGGTGTGGCGGCAGCGAGTGTGCTGGCGGCAGTTGATGCTGGCGCTGATGCCGTCGACGGCGCGATCGATGCCATGAGCGGCCTCACGTCGCAGCCGAATCTGGGCTCGATCGTCGAAGCGTTGCGTTACGGGCCGCGTGATTCCGGCCTTGATCCGAACAACATCCGCATGCTCTCCGCCTACTGGGAGCAGGTGCGCAAGCTCTACTCGGCCTTCGAAAGCGACATCCGTTCGGGCGCGTCCGAGGTGTACGTGCACGGCATGCCCGGCGGGCAATACACGAACCTGCGCGAGCAGGCACACTCACTCGGGATCGATGCGCCGCGCTGGCCCGAAGTCGCGCAAGCCTATGCGGATGTGAACTATATGTTCGGGGACATCGTGAAAGTGACGCCGACCTCGAAGGTCGTCGGCGACATGGCTTTGATGATGGTGACGAGCGGCCTGACGAAAGAGAAGGTACTGGATCCTGACACCGACGTC
>DASZVD010000309.1:0-3373 GCA_035547375.1 Steroidobacteraceae bacterium | reverse complement strand
GGAGCCGAGCTCCTTCTCGCGGACCACCGAGAGCGCCGTGAGCATCGCCGGGATCATCAGGAGCAGCAGCGGGATGACGGCCGGCACCATCGCCGGGAGGCTGCGGACGTCCGGGTTGTAACGAAACCGGGTCTGGATGTTGATTCCGGAAGCAGGCGGGTGTCCGAGCGCCTGCGTGGCCTTGTCGATGAGCCAGCTCTGGTGCATCCCCTGCACATAGCCGTTGACGGTATCGGCACGTTGCGGCATCGCTCCGTCGATCCAGGCACCAATCTGTACGGACTCGCCACGCTGCACGCGACGCGCAAAGTCGGGTGGAATCTCGATAGCCAACGACAGCTCACCATCGCGCATGCGTCGGTCCAGGTCCGCGTAATCCACGATCGGCGGCCGCTCTTTGAAATAACGGGATCCGGCGAGATTCAATTCGTAGTCACGACTGAGACCGGTCTGATCCCGATCGAGGACGGCGAATGTGAGGTTTTCGACATCCAGCGTGATCCCGTACGCCATGACGAGCATCAGCAGCGCGCTGCCGAACAGAGCGAGCGAGCCGCGCACCGGGTCACGCCGCAGCTCGAGCGACTCACGCCGCGCGTAGCTGAACGCGCGTCGCCAACTGAACGCCTGCGTCCGCCGAGGCTTAGCCCCGCCGGGTGACGTCGTAACCCGCGTCACTGCTGCCGGCTCAGACACATCTCCCACGGCAGTCTCGAGTCCGGCCGCATCCTGGAGATATCCAATGAAGGCATCCTCCAGCGTGTCGACCCCACGCTTGCGGATGATCTCGGCCGGCGATTCACTAACGAGAACCCGGCCGGCGTGCATCAGTGAGATTCGGTCGCACCGCTCGCCCTCGTTCATGAAGTGGGTCGAGAGAAAGATGGTGACACCGTCCTGGCGGGACAGCTCGACGAGCAGCCGCCAGAAATCGTCCCGGGCAATCGGATCGACACCGGAGGTCGGCTCATCCAGAATCAGAAGCTCCGGGCCGTGTACCAGGGCAACCGCCAGTGACAGCCGCTGGCGAATCCCGAGGGGCAGGCTGTTTGGCAGGCGGTCCGAGTACTCCCGCAGCCCGAATCGGCGCAGCATTTCCCCTACGCGCGCCGCGATGTGATTTTCTGGAACCTGAAAGAGCCGCGCGTGCAGTACGAGGTTCTGTTGTACCGTGAGCTCCGTGTAGAGCGAGAAACCCTGCGACATGTAGCCCACGCGCCGCCGCGTCGCGAGATCTCGCGGATCGACTTCCTGGCCGACCAGCCATGCGCGACCGCTCGTTGGAGCCAACAGCCCGGTCAACATCTTCATGGTCGTGGTCTTGCCGCAACCGTTCGATCCGAGGAAGCCGAATATCTCGCCCCGTGCAATGCGGAAGCTCACGTGATCCACGGCGACGAAATCACCGAAGCGCATGGTCAGCTCCTGCGCCTCGATGGCGACATCACCGGCATGCGACGCCTTCAATGGAGGTATCCGCAAAGCGGAATGGCTCTGGCGTTTCTCCTCGGGTAGAACGGCAATGAAAGCCTCCTCGAGCGTGCGGCTGCCGGTGCGCTCGTAGAGCTCCGCCGGCATCCCTGTCGTCAGGATGCGCCCTGCATCCATGGCCACCAGCAAATCGAAGCGGCTCGCCTCGTCCATGTAGGCCGTGGCGACGATCACGCTCATGTCGGCGCGGTCCCTGCGGATACGATCGATGAGGTCCCAGAATTGACGGCGTGCGAGAGGATCCACGCCGGTCGTGGGCTCGTCCAGGACCAGCAGTCCCGGGTCGTGGATGAGTGCGCAACACAAGCCGAGCTTCTGCTTCATTCCTCCCGAGAGCGTGCCGACCGGGCGGCTCAGGAAAGAGTGCAGGCCCGTTGCACGCGTCAGCTCGTCGATCCGACGGCGGCGCTCGGCCGGGTCATGGCCGAAGAGCTGACCGAAGAACTGGAGATTCTCCTCGACCGACAAGGTCGGGTAGAGATTCCGGCCCAGTCCCTGGGGCATGTAGGCAATCTGCGGACAGATCCGCCGGCGGTGACGCGCATCCGCCATCGATCCTCCGAGAACGCATACCTCGCCGTGTTGCACGGCCCGCGCACCCGCAATCAGCGCGAGCAGGCTCGACTTGCCGACGCCATCCGGCCCGATCAGCCCGATCATCCGTCCGGCGGGCAAGGTCAGGGTGACCCGGTCGAGCGCGACCGTGCCACGATAACGCAGACTCACCTCGGTCAGCGTTGCGATGGCACGGACCGGAGCCTCGGCGGGGCTCATTCCGGAACCTTCACCGCAAGGTTGGAGGGCCATGCCGCTGCCGGATCGAGCTTGATCCAGGCGACCCCCGGCAATCCTGTCTTGACCTCGCTCAGATGTTTCCTGAGCAGGTCTCGATCGATCCGCGCCTTGACGCGAAACATGAGCTTCTGCCGCTCACTGGCAGTCTCGACGGTTTTCGGCGTGAATTGCGCCGTGCTGGCTACGAAGGTGACCTTCGCCGGGATGACGTAGCTCGGGGCTGCATCCAGCACAACGCGCACATCGCTTCCCAACGCTACGCGACCTGCCGCGGCCTCCGGGAGGAAAAAAGTCATGTGTACGTCACTCACGTCGACGAGGTTGAGAACCGGGGCGCCTGGACTCAACACCTCGCCGGGCTCGACGATGCGGTATTGAACTCGCCCGTCGCGGGGCGAGACCAGCATGCTGTCCTGGATGTCCGCCTCGATGCGCGCCACCGTCGCCGCTGCAGCGGCAACCGCTGCCTCAGCACCCGCTACCTGCGTCCGTGCTGCATCGATTGCTGTGCGGGCAGCCACGGCACGCGCTTTTGTAGCACTCAGGGCGGCACCGGCAGCGCGGACCCGGGCACGATCGTCATCCAGCTCTTGGATGGAGGATGCCCCCTCCTTCGACAACGTCTCCGAACGCGCCAGGCGTCGCTGCGCGGCGTCCAGGTCGCTCTCCGCGCGCACGATGTCGGCCTCTGCCGATGCCAGCTCGCTCTTGCGCATGTCTACCTGCGCACGGGCCATTGCGACGGATGTAACGGCCTGCCTCTGACTGGCCTGGGCCTCATTACGCTGCGCTTGCAGCGTATCAGTCTGCATCAGCGCCAGCGGCTGCTTTGCTTTGACGAACGCCCCTTCCTCGACAAGGATGTCCTCGACTCGCCCACCGAGTTTGGTGGAGACGTTCACTTCGGTCGCCTCGATGCGGCCGTTGCCGCTGACGAGCTCCTGCGCGGCTGCGGATGGACGCAGTACCCACCAGGCGGCGATGCCGGCCAGCACGGCAATGCCTGCGATGATGAGCTGCACGACACGCCGGCGCGTCAGCCATTTCGGAACCTGAGCATTCCGCCCCGTAGAGTGGGTTGGGTCAT
>DASZVD010000308.1:0-8210 GCA_035547375.1 Steroidobacteraceae bacterium | reverse complement strand
CCAGGCTCTTGTCGAGCAGGCCTTTCGCCTCCGTTACCGCGGTCTCGACATCCCGCAGCACACGCTCGGCGAGCTGTAGCAAATGACGGCCAGCATCCGTGAGCGTCACTCGACGGGTCGTTCGATCGAGGACGGCCAGTCCCAACTGCTCCTCGAGGTCGCGAATCACCGCGCTGACGGCCGACTGTGTCAGGTGCAATTCCCGCGCCGCGGCGGTAAAGCTGCCTTGATGGGTGACTGCAACGAATGCGCGCATCTGTCGCAATGTGATATTCATGACAAAAATTGCTTAATCATGCACACAAATTCGTTTATATTGTATATCGGGCCCTGCTCCAATGCAGCGTCGGAGTGCCGGATCTCGGATACCCGCGACCCGGGCCGCGAGCGCGGTCCCTGCCCTCCGCATCGAGAGGTCGCCCGTGGCGGAATATCCTGAAGTTGGCCTTTATATCGGCGGCACGTGGAGGAGGACCGCCAGCTCGCAACCGGTTCTCAATCCGGCCACTGAGGACGTCATCGGCCAGGTGCCGGTGGCGACACGCGTGGAGCTGGACGACGCCCTCGAGGCCGCACGGAGTGGCTTCAAAGTGTGGAGCGCGTTCTCGCCCAGGAAACGCGCCGAGATCATGCTCAAGGCCGCTGCGCTGATGCGCGCTCGGGCCGAGGAGATTGCGCGGGCCATTACGCTCGAGCATGGCAAGCCGTTCAGCCAGGCGCGGTTGGAGGTCGTGCGGGGCTGTGAGTTCTTCGAATGGGATGCCGCCGAGGGCCAGAGGCTCTACGGGCGCGTGATCCCGAGCGGGCCGGGCATCAAATACATCGTTCAGCACCAGCCGATCGGCACGGTCGCTGCCTTTTCACCCTGGAATTTTCCTTTGAGCCAGCCGTCGCGCAAGGTAGCGGGTGCGCTCGCCGCGGGTTGCTCGATCATCTTGAAGGCGTCCGAGGAGACTCCCGCCGGCGCCGTACACATCGCTCGCGCGTTTCACGATGCCGAGCTGCCTCCAGGGGTGCTGAATCTGGTCTTCGGCGTGCCGTCCGCCATCTCCGAGTATCTCATCCCGCAGAAACAGACGCGGCTCATCGCTTTCACCGGATCCACCGCCGTCGGCAAGCATCTCACCCGGCTCGCGGCCGATCACATGAAGCCCGTTCTGATGGAGCTCGGCGGCCACGCGCCGGTCATCGTTTGCGACGACGTCGATCCTGCCGCCGCCGCCGTGATATCGGCCGCACGAAAGGCTCGCAACGCGGGCCAGGTGTGCACTTCCCCGACACGCTTTTATGTCCAGAAACCCATCTACGCGACTTTTTCCAGCGTCTTTGCCGAGAAGGCTCGCTCCGTGATCGTTGGCGACGGGTTCGATTCCAGGACCGAAATGGGACCACTGGCCAATCACCGCCGCATAGAAGCAATGGAGGCATTGGTCGCCGACGCGCGCGAGCGTGGTGCGCGCGTCTTGGCGGGTGGAGAGCGATTGAGACGATCCGGATACTTCTTCCCCGTCACCGTTCTGGCTGACGTACCGGAGGATGCGCGCGTGATGCGCGAGGAGCCGTTTGGGCCGCTTGCCGTCATCAACCCGGTATCCTCCATTGACGAGGCGATCCAAAAGGCGAACGCGTTGCCATTCGGCCTCGCCGCTTACGCATTCACTCATTCGGCCCATCGAGCGGATCGTCTGGTCGAGGGAATCGAGGCCGGCAATCTGTCCATCAATACCCTGGAAGCCTCGGTCGCGGAAACACCTTTCGGTGGCGTGAAGGAAAGCGGCTACGGCAGAGAGGGCGGCGCCGAAGGCCTGCTCAACTACACCATCGTCAAGAACATCTCACACAGCATGACGATCTGATCCACCGCGGAGACCGCCTGTTTGAGCAAATACAGCAGAAAGGACGCGAAGGCCTATGCCCGTGCCCACCTGAAAGGAATCTGGGCGGCCGCGCTCACCCCGTTCGGCCCGGGTCTCGAGCTGGACGAGGACGGCTTCCGGGAAAACATCTTCCACTGGACCCGGGACTTAGGGATCGACGGACTCTTCGTCTGCGGCAAGCAGGGGGAGTTCTTTTCCATGTCGGTGGAGGAGCGCAAGCGCACCTTCGAGCTGGCTGTCGCGGCCGTGGCAAGCGGACATCGTACGATCATGTCATGCTCCGACCAGAATCTGGATGTGGTCATCGAGCTGGCTCGACATGCGCAACACGTGGGCGCGGACTTCATTGTCGTGCACGCGCCGAGCCTGTATTTCTTCAAGGCGCACGATGAGACCGTCTTCCAATACTACCGTGCGATCGCGAGAGAGGTGGACATAGGGATCGCGCTCTGGAGCCACCCGGACAGCGGCTATCTGCTCTCCCCGCAACTTTGCAATCGGCTGGCCGACATCGACAACGTGGTCGCGATCAAGTACAGCGTGCCCCGGCCGATGTACGCGGAGCTCACGCGACTGGCCGGAGACCGGATCCTCGTCAGCACCTCCTCCGAGGAAGAGTGGCTCGACAACATTCTCGAGCTACAGTGGCAGGTCTACCTGTGCTCATCGCCGCCGTACCTGCTGCAGACGAAATTCGATCGCAGGATGCGCGAATACACCGATTTGGCCTTCAGCGGGCAGGCGCAGCAGGCGCGCAGCGTTCGTGACAGTCTGGATCCGGTGCGCGAGGCGCTGCGTCGGACTCGGCCGCCCGAGAAGCCGCACGCTCATCAAAAATACTGGCAGGAGCTCCTGGGACAGGTCGGGGGCCGAGTCCGCGCGCCGCTTTTGGAGCTCACCGAAAGCGAAAAGCGCGCGACACGCACAGCGTTCGATGCGTGCGGGCTCAAACTCGGCGCGCTCCCTGATTGGGTCCGATCGTGAGTGGAGAGATCCGCATGCCGCGCGAGCGACCTTTTCGTGTCGCCTTGATCGGCTGGGGTGCCATCAATCGGCGCGTCGCGGAACTGCTGTCTTTGCGTGAACCGGAGGACGTCGCGATCGTAGCGATCGGTGTTCGGGACGCCGCTCGGGTAACTGCGGCGCCGGCGGGCGCCAGGATCCTCACGGCGCCTGAAAAGTTGGTCGAGCTCGATCCGGACCTCGTACTGGAAGCTGCGGGCCGTGACGCGGTCGCGCTTTGGGGCGATCCGGCGCTGCGTGCTGCCCGTGCGTTCATAGTGGCCTCCACGAGCGCCTTTTGCGACATGGACTTGCTCAACCGGCTCGTTCGATTGGCCGAAGATCGCGGCAGCCAACTGATCGTGCCTCCTGGCGCCTTGGCGGGCATCGACGCTCTCGCGGCCGCATCGATCTTACAACTCGATAGCGTGGTTCACCGAATCGTAAAGCCACCGTCCGCTTGGCGCGGCACTGCCGCGGAGTCGTTGACCACGCTCCAGGATTTGACGGAGCCGGCTACCTTTTACACTGGTACAGCCAGAGAAGCCGCGGCGCGCTTTCCCAAGAACGCCAACGCAACTGTGATTGCCGCTCTGGCGGGGTTGGGACTCGACCGGACACGCGTCGAGCTCGCTGCCGACCCTGATGCCCGCGGCAATGTACACACGCTCACTGCGGCCGGGGCCTTTGGCAGGCTCGAGATTCGCATCGAGAATCGGGCGCTCGCCGCCAATCCAAAGTCCTCCGAAATGACGGCCTTGAGCCTGGTCAGAATCATCGAAAACCGCATCAAGGCGTTGGCGTGCTGATGCCTCGGACGGTCCTGGGCGGGACGGTCGCGATCGCGTTCAGCTGTCTGTCCATGCCCGCGCCGGCGTCTCCGGGAGCTCCGATCCTAGTGGCGCCTGCCTGGAACGACATTGCCCGCACCTCGCGCGCCGCCGTGTCGATCGAAGTTTGCGTGGAGCCGCCCCTGCGCCGCGGGCACCCGCTGCACGATCGGCTATTCGGCGCCCTGCGGGACCTGGGGGCGGACGCGGCTCACTATCAACCTTACAACGTATTTCCGCGACTTGCGGTGGCCGAGTTACGTCCCCCGGCGGATGGGCACACTTTCTGGGACTTCTCGCTGCTGGATCCGATCACCGAGGACTTCATGAGGGCGACCGCCGGCCATCCGGTGGTCTTCAACATCGGCACGCTGCCCGCCTGGATTTTCACGACCAAGGTGCCGGTCACACTGCCCGAGGATCCGGACGAGCCCTACTGGACCTACAGCGAGTTCAACGAGGCGCATCTCGATGAATCCACTTTGAGACGGGCGGCGGATTACCAGGCCCGCCTGGCGAGCTGGTATATCAACGGCGGATTCACCGACGAGTATGGCCGCTGGCACGCGTCCGGCCACCACTACGATATCGAGTACTGGGAAGTGCTCAATGACCCGGACTTCGAAGGCTCGCTCAGCCCGGCCGACTACACGCGGCTGTATGACGCGATCGTATTGGCAGTGCACAAGGTCGCGCCGCGCCTGAAATTCATGGGACCGGTGGTCGGCGACATCTCCCATGCGGAGTACTTCACCTACTTCTTCGATCCGCGGAACCATCTGCCGGGCGTGCCCATCGACATGATCTCGTACCATATGTTCGTGCTGCCCGACGCGGATGAATCACCCGAGGTCATGACATACTCTTTCTTCCAGCAGGCGGACAAGTACCTGCTCGCGGCGGCCTACATCGACGCCTTGCGCGAGCGTTTCATTCCTCATTCCAGGACCGACGTGGTGGATGTGGCCAGCGAGCTCCCGGATCCGCTGGCGCCCCAGCTGGAGAAGCCGATACCCCGCAGCTATTGGAGCCTCTCGGGCGGCCTGTTCGCTTATCTGTACGGCAAGCTGGCGCTATTGGGTGTCGATGTCGTGGGTGCATCGGAATTGATCGATTCACCCGGCATCGTGGCGGCCTCGACCCTGGCGGATTGGCAGACCGGACAGCCCAACGCCCGGTATTGGGTGACCAAGCTGTTGCGGGAGCATTTTGGTCCGGGGGACCAGCTGGTGCGCCCCGCCTCCTACAACGTGTTGCAGCCTGACCCCGCCCCCCAGGTTTATTTCCAGGGCTTCATTACGAAGGGCGGCGTACGCCGTGTCCTGTTGGTCAACAAGCGCGACACCACGTTCACCCTGCGCATTCCCGGGGCCGCCGGCGGCCAGGTGGAGCAGGTGGACCAAACAACCGACGGCGCCGCGGTGAAGCGGCCGCTCCGTAGCGAAACGCTCGAGCTACCCGGGCTGGCGGTGGCCGTCGTCACGCTGCCGGCGGAGCCGATCGCGGGCCGGACGGCGCCTCAATGATCGCGCCGGTGTCGGGGCTACGGGCTCGAGCGACCGTCACCTCGATCCGCGACTGACATAGAGCATCGGCGTCGCCAGCACGACGCTGGCGGCGCCGAGGATCGAGGCCACACTCGCCACCGTCCGGTAATCACCGGCAGAGGCCAAAATCAACCCGCCCAGAGCAGGCCCGGCCGCCAACCCCGCGCCGATGCTGACGTTGACTGCGACAGTCAAACGGCCGGTGCGATCCACCGCCGCCAAACCACCCATCAACTGCGGAACCACGAATGTCCAGGCGAGCATCAGCGCCATGGCCGCCGGCGCATACCAGCCCAGGCTCCCTCGAGCTCCGAGGATCCAGCTCGCCGCTGCCAGCGTCGCCGTTCCAACCGCAAGCGGCCCCGCCTTGCCGAAACTCGTGGCGGCACCGGCCGCGAGCGCTGCCCCGAGCATGCCACCGACTGGAGCGAACGACAGCACGTAACCCGCCCGCTCGGGCGCGATGCCGTCGACTCGCGCGATCTCCGCCACGAACGTCCAGATGCTGCTGAAAGCCATATAAAAAGCCAACACGGCAGCAAGTCCAGACACCCCGGCCCACGAGAGCTCACTCGCCGGCGCGGCACTGTTGGCTCCGTTCCGCGAAGAGTGGTGGCCGCTGTGAATCCAGCGCACGGGCCAGACGAGCACTGCCGCCGCCAAGGCAGCCGCGCCGAAGAAGCCGGCGACCCCGGCCAGGCGCAAGAGCCCGGGCAAGGCGGCCAGAACCAGGGCCCCCACGCACAACTGGGTAAACAGCCAAAAGCCAAAGCTGCGGTTGGGGTTTCGCGTCAGCCGCAGCGCCGACATGCAGACTATGGAGACCGTTCCCTCCGCGAGGCCCGCCAGAAAACGTGTGGCGCACAGACTCGGCGGGCTCGCGGCAAGGATCGAAAGGGCATCGAGCGCGGCGACCAGGATCAACATTCCGCTCGCGAGCCGGCTCCAGTTGGCTCGATGCAGCCACCACAGCGCGGGAAAGGTTGCCAGTCCCATGCCGGCCATCTCGGCCGAGGTCACATAGCCCGGCTGCTCGGCGGAAAAGCCGAGCTCACTGACGTAGGCGCTCGCCAGGACTGGCGCGACATAGAGCGGTACCGCCACATACGCTGCGGCTGCAAGCGTGAGAATCACGCCACGGCGAGATTCGGCGCCGGCGGCGGCAGAGACCGTCATGGCGCCGGCGGCGCTCGAGCCGCCTGTAGGGCCCTCGCGAGCGGCCGCCTCTTCCATTATGCGAAAGCAAACAAGGCGCGCGGATTGTCGCGCATGAGCCGATCGAGCACCGGCGCGGAGATTCCCCCGGCGATGAAGCGCGGCTTCAACGTATCCAGGATGTGAGCGAGGCCGCCGCCGCCCCAGCTACGTTTGCCCGTTTGATAACACACATCCTGGGAGATCAGCAGTTGCCCTGCGAATCCGGCCTTCACCAGCTCCGCCAGCTCGGCGATGCGACGCGAGTCGGTTGGGAGCTGGATATACGTCTCGCCGAATGCGAACACGCCCTCGGACCCGAAGGTGTCGTACTCCAACCAGATGCCCCGCTCGAGGAGGCGCTGCTGATAGACGGGATCGTCTCCGGACCCGTCCTGGTGGCACAAGACCAACCGCTCGAGATCACCGCCCTCGGCTCGATACAACTCGATGACTTCTTCGGTCGAGTCGCGATACTGCGGCAGGATTCCCGACATGACGTGCAGGAAAACCGGCGCCCCGGTACGCGCCTGCGCCCGTCCGGCGGCCCGGACACAGCGCAACTCGAGCTCGGTAGGCCCTTCGATCGCCACCTCGCCGATCGCGCCCCGGCAAACGCCCTCCGCTCCGCCGGTGCGAATGTCGTCGACGAGCCGCTCGGCGAGCTCATCGACCGTTGCCGAGCGTGCCCAGGAGGGCAAAGCGGCATCGATGTAGTAACCGGTGGAGGCGATGACGTTGAGGCCGGCAGCTTGCGCGATCCTGCGCAACGCGAGCGGATCCGGGCCCAACCCGCGCGGAGTCAGGTCGACGACGGTGCGCCCGCCCGCCGCGACGAAATAGCCGCACTCCTCGATGGCGGACTCGATGCCCGTGCCATCGAGATTCACGCGGTAGCCGGCGGGTTGCCGCAACAACCTCCAGCGATCCTGCAGCCGCGGCTGCGGTCCCAGTTGCGCCTCGTCCGCGGCGGGACTGTAACGACAGGAGAAGTCGATGATGAGGTGCTCGTGCGGCAGCGTGATCCCCAGGGCATCTGCCGGGACGGGACCGGTCACCGAAATCGCGCTCTTGCTCATTGCCGGCTCCGTCGCAGGGCTCATTTCTGTGAGAGGGGCTTGACCACATTCCGGAAGTGAGTCGTGACGGCGAGCACCCGCGATATAGGTTCGTCACTGACATTCACATATGCGTGTCCGGACGTGCTATCGATATAGATACTGGCGCCGGCCTCGAGGCGAGTAGGAACGTAGTGCTCCGAATAAACCTCGATGGCACCCGTCAGGACGTAAGCGAACTCCTCGCCTTCATGGACGATCAGGCCCCCGGCCTCCTCGAGCGAGCGTGCGCGAATCTCCATGATCGCCGGATTCATGCTGCGATTGGCGAGCTCGCCGCACAGAAGCTCGAAGTCGAAACGCTCGCTGACTTCCTTGAGCCCCTGCCCCTTGTGCGTAACGGCGCGCCGTCCCGTGCGCACATCGGAAGACGCCGAGGTGAACAGCTCGTTGAGCTCGATGCCCAAGCCACCGGCGAGCTTCGAGAGCTGCTCGTAATTCAAGGTCGCCAGGTTGTTCTGCACCTTGGACAACGTGGCGACCGGGATGCCGGTCAGCGCCGCGAGCTGCCGCAGGCTCAAGCCCCGGCTGCGGCAGATTTCCTTGATCCGCGCGCTCAGGTCCGGCGCGCTCTTCTTGGGCCCCGCCGGGGGGGCTGCTTTGGCGGCAGCGACATCTGTGTGCCGTGTCATTGTATTTCCG
>DASZVD010000307.1:0-2978 GCA_035547375.1 Steroidobacteraceae bacterium | reverse complement strand
GCACAAGCCTCCATCGGGCCGTGCGATGCGGTGCTCGCGGCTTATGCCGGACAGCCCTACCCGACCAACGGGCTGTGGCGATTTGCGGCCATTGCGAGCCTGCCGGCGCGCCTGCGTGACGGCACGGCGCCACACAGCCTCCGGCGTTTTGCGGGGACGCTCGACACACGCGCCCTGGACTACGCGCAATGGGCGGCCGAGGACCCGTTCGCCAATGCCAACACGCCCGCCGAACTGGCATTTCTCGCGGCCCGCGCCGAACGCGAACGCCCGGACTGAATGCCCTTGGCAATCGAAATCAAACCCGCTACAGGGGCGCTGCCTTCGGGCCTGCCAATGTTCCGCGATAGCTCAGTTGGTAGAGCAAGCGGCTGTTAACCGCTGGGTCGTAGGTTCGAGTCCTACTCGCGGAGCCATTGCCTCACGAGGCACCGCCCCTCCTTCAGAGCGCAACGTCTAGCGGCAGGCCAAGAGCCCTTCGTCGGTGATCGTCGGGACCGACGGGACCAGCCCATAATAGGCCCAGAAGTCGTTCGCCGGCGCACTGAGCGACGCGCAACAGCCCCCGGCAACCAGCACCACACCATCCTCAATGTCCTGCGGCGAGATTTGTCCGATGCAGGGTGAGCCATATCCGGTCGTGCCGGACGGCGGTTGCGCCAGATCGTGGAACGGACCGCCGCATTCCTGATCGTGGAGCTTTGGGTTGGTGAACAGCAGCGCGAGGCAGTCGGCAGCGTGCTGCAGGTAGCTCGGCGAGTTGGGATTGTTCGGGTCGGTCGGGGTGGTGTCCGCCAGAGCGGGTGCCACCATCATCGCGCACGCGAACGCAACACTTGCCGCAGCGGCAACTAAGCTTCTCATGCGAATTCCTTTCAGAAGCGGCGCCCGCGACTCAGGCCGCGGGCGCATCGAGATTAGCAGGCGGTCTTGGTCACCAGCCACCAGTTGGACGTGTCGGTCCAGATCGCATCGAAGGTCGAACGGAGCGGGCCGCCCTGCGGCGCGTCGAGCGCGCCATAGCAGCAGCCCGAGGGACCGGCGACGAGGACCGCATCACCGTAGATGTCGTAGCCGTCGATCGCGGCCTCATGGCAGGGCGGCCCGTATCCCGTCGTGCCCGAGGGCGGCGCCTGCATATCGTGGTAGGGACCGCCGCATTCCTCCTCGTGCAGCTTGGGGTTGGTGAACAGCAGCGCCAGACAGTCGGCGGCGTGCTGGCCGTAGCTCGTGTCCGACGTCGTCGTGTCGGTGGTCGCATAGACGGGCACAGCCAACATGGCCGAAGCCATCAGGGTGCCGGCAGCGAGAGCGACGAGATTTTTCATGCGGATCTCCGGAAGGGTTGGTGCGGGGTTGGGGCAGATCGACGCAACGGAGGCTCACGCTAGAACGCTGCTGCAGCACACGAGAATCGTGACAAGTCCCTAGCCCGCAACGCAGTTTGCCCGGCGTTCGGAAACCAATTGCTAACGCAACCTACGTGGAAGCCCGGGCGGTGCGGCGCTTTCGCGCGCGACGAGACGCACATGGCCAGCAGGTTGCGCCGGGGCTATCGTTGCGCGCTGAACGGAGACGACGCCATGTCCTTTGGTCAAAGCGCCGAACTGCTGGCCCGCCTGCAGTTTGCGTTCACCGTCTCGTTCCACTTCATCTTCCCCGCCTTTTCGATCGGCCTTGCGAGCTATCTCGCGGTGCTCAACGGGCTTTGGCTGCGGACGCGGGACGCCGCCTACCTCAAGCTCTACGACTACTGGAAGGGCGTTTTCGCCATCGTCTTCGGCATGGGCGTCGTGTCGGGAATCGTGATGAGCTACCAGTTCGGCACGAACTGGGCCCGCTTCTCCGACAAGGCCGGTCCCGTGATCGGCCCGCTGATGGGCTACGAGGTGCTGACCGCCTTCTTTCTCGAGGCGGGATTCCTCGGCATCGCCCTGTTCGGCCGGAAGCGCGTCGGCGACGGCCTCCACATGTTCGCGGTCGCCATGGTGGCGCTCGGCACGCTGATCTCGGCGACGTGGATCCTCGCCGCGAACTCCTGGATGCAGACGCCGGCCGGCTACGCGGTCAACGCCGCGGGACAGTTCGTCCCCACCGACTGGTGGTCGATCATCTTCAACCCGAGCTTCCCCTATCGCCTCGTCCACACCGTGCTCGCGGCGTTCCTCACCACCGCCTTCGCCGTCGGCTCGGTGGGCGCGTTCCACCTCCTGCGCGACAGCACGAACCGCCAGGTGCGCGTGATGTTCTCGATGGCGATGTGGATGGCGGCGCTGGTGACGCCGCTGCAGATTCTCGCCGGCGACCAGCAGGGGCTCAACTCGCTCGAGCACCAGCCGGCCAAGATCGCTGCCATCGAGGGCCACTACACGACGACGCCCACGACCCCGCTCATCCTCGTCGGCATTCCCGACGACCAAGCCGAGGAAACGAAGTTCGCGCTCGAAATCCCCAACCTCGGCGGGCTCATCCTCGCCCACGACTGGAACGGCTCGGTGAAGGGGCTCAAGGATTTTCCGCCCGACCAACGGCCGGCGGCGCTCATCCCGTTCTGGACGTTCCGCATCATGGTGGGGCTGGGTGTCCTGATGCTGGTGGTCGGGCTCTGGTCGCTCTGGGCCCGCTACCGCAAGCGGCTCTACACCAGCAAATGGCTCCTGCGCGCCGCGTTCCTGATGGGCCCTTCGGGCTTCGTTGCCGTGCTGGCCGGCTGGTACACGACCGAAACCGGCCGGCAGCCCTATACCGTCTATGGCCTGCTGCGGACGGCCGACAGTCTCTCCAATATCGACGCCGAGGCCATCGGCGCGTCGCTCGTCGCCTTCATCCTCACCTACTTCATCGTGTTCGGCGCCGGCGTCTTCTACATCCTGAGGATCGTCTCGCGGACGCCCGAGGGCGAGGAGCCGGAGCTGCGCGAGGGGCCGACGCGCGCGGCCGGGATCACCCCGGCGCAGCAGGTCGAAGCCGGAGGCACC
>DASZVD010000306.1:0-11160 GCA_035547375.1 Steroidobacteraceae bacterium | reverse complement strand
CCTCCTGGATGGCAACGGCATCCACCTGCCGGCGGCGCTGGCGAACTATCGCTCACCGGCCTCGGTCACCAACAACCAGGACAACATCACCCAGGAATTCCGGCTGCAGTCGACCGACCCCAATGCGCGGATCGTGTGGACGGTGGGCGCGTTCTACTCGCTCAACCGCACTTACAGCCTCGAGCAAATCCACGACCCGATGGTCGACCAGTTCTTCGGGTACGTTTATGACACGACCATCGCCAATCTCTTCGGCACGGCCACCAATGCCGACGGCAGCACCTACCTGCCGCGCGGCGACTCGTATCTGAACCAGCTCACCGGCTTCGACCGCCAGCTCGCCGGATACGGCGAGGTCGTCTGGGGACTCACGGACACCCTCAAGCTCACCACCGGCATCCGCTACTCGAAGACCGATTTCAGCTTCAACTCGTACAGTGACGGCCCGCAGAACGGCGGCCCGGATTACGGCAACGGTGTCGACCACGAGCACCCGGTCACCAAGCGCGTCGGCCTGTCCTGGCAGATCGACCCCGCCGACATGGTGTACGCGACCTACTCCACCGGGTTCCGCATCGGCGGCGCCAATGCCAGCATCCCGTACAGCCTGTGCTCGGTCGACTTCGACAACTTCGGCATCAAGGGCAACCCGTCGTCCTACAAGTCCGACACGGTCAAGAACTACGAGATCGGCGCCAAGAACAATATCGCGAACCGCGTTCACCTCGCCACGAGCGCCTATTACATCGAGTGGAATGGCATCCAGCAGACCATCTTCCTGCCCACGTGCGCGCTGCAATACATGACGAACGTGGGCAAGGCCGTGTCGGAAGGCTTCGATCTGCAGGCGGATATCGCCCTCACGGAGAGCCTGTCGCTGCAATCGGCAATCGGCTACAACGACTCGCACTACACCGGGAACGCCTACCCAGGCCCGGCATCGACGACTCCGCTGGTCGCCAAGGGCGACGCGATCGTAGGCGAGAGCGCGACCCCCGGCGCGCCGTGGACCATCACATTGGGAGCCGAGTACCGGTTCAACCTGTTCCAGCGCGACACGTACATCCGCATGGACTACGAGCACGAGACGAAGAATAGCCGGCTGATGGCGACCGAGGATCAGCGCACCCTGCAGTATCTCGAATGCTCGACTTCGACCGGCGGCACGCAGCCTTGTAACTACACGCCGTCGGCGACGACATTCGTGTCGCTACGCGCGGGTCAGCAGTTCAGCGGCTGGAACATCTCCGGATTCATCGACAACCTGTTCAACACCCACGTCACCACGAACTACAACTACCAGGGTGTGGACGGCTTCGGCCCGGAGATTCCCGGACCCAATGGCAACAACGCACCGGTCGCGACGCCGCTGTATCGTAACTTCACGTTCCGTCCGCGCACGTTTGGCGTCACTGCCACGTACCGCTTCTAGCGGCTGCCGCGCGACTGCGGCGGCATTAGTCCAACATGGCGGCCCGCACCAGCGGGCCGCCTGACCTTCAACCCTCGAGAAGCTCGCCCACCGCCCGGTGGGCTTGATCGATGGCCGAATCGGTGTAGGCCGCCGCTCCCGCGTCGGAATTGGCGATGGTGATCCGTCCAAACTGCGCGCGGGCGATGACGTGCGGCTGTTGTGCCGGCGGCAACACGGGCTCAAAGAGCGGGTTGAACTCGGCCGCGTAGCCGTGCGGCCAGCGGTTCATCGTGATGGCCTCGATGTCCCGCGCCGGATCGAAGCCGCCCGCCCCCAGGGTCCGGGCGAGCTGAGCGCGGATATTGCGCTCGAAGGTCGCAAACGGAGTGACCAGAAGCTCGGCGCGCCCCGCCTTGTTCTGCTCGTGCTCGGTGAGGCCGGGTTGCGTCGGCACGCGCATCATGTGCACGAGGATCGGCTCATCGGGCGAGCCCGGGCTGCGGTAACCGCCGATATCCACCTTGGGATTCAATCTGAGACCCGAATGGTAGGAGCCGGGCGCGTAAACACTGTCGATGCCGAGCTTCTTGAAGGACTGCCAGTCACGCAGCGCCACGGTCGTGTAGACGAGCGGCGATTTCACGGCTTTGTGAAGCGCCACCTTTTGCGTTTCCGGCAACTCGGGGCACAGGTACGGAATCATCGCGTTATAGCCTGCGAGTACGCAGCCACGCGCCCGGACGCTGAATGTCTTCCCGTCCCGGATATAGGTCACGGCGACTTCACGAGCCTTGGCTGGATCACCCACGTTGACCGCACGCACGGCAGTACTGCTGAGCCGCAGACGAATCGGAGCGCCGGCGCGGTCGAGCTTGCTGTAGTCCACACGCGCCATGACGATGTCCTCGGCCGTGCTGCCGGGAATCGCGTCGGGCAGGAGCTTGCGGACCAACAGGCGCGCGATCGTCGCGTTACCGTCCGGAAAGTGCAGCGTCTCGGAGCCGCCCGTGCTGGCATAGCCAGCAGGCGTATAGCCCATCTCCGGGATGATGACACGTGGCGTGAGCTTCATGCCCTGGAAACCCGGGAAGTCCAGGGCCCAGACATCGAGCGCCGAGACGGCGTCGATGCCGACAGCCCACTCGCCGTGCGAGCGCGGCTGAAAGTAGGCGATCACGGCCGGATCGACCTTCACGACGTCCCGCAGGAAATCGCGATAGCTGATCTTCGCCAGCCGATGCTTCTTCTGATCCGAAGTCAGGCCCGGCAGGTAGTCGACGGAGCCCTCGGTGAGCCGGATGAAATCCTGCCGGGCCTTCTCGGAGAAGGGCGAGTCGGCGAGCAGCTTCGCTGCCGGAACGACACCCTCGCCCACGACGAGCTTGTCGGCGCCGAAGGTTTCCTTGTCGAAGAACACGCCGCGCTGCAGGCCGTGCCCGGTGTAGAAATCGAGGTGCTCGACCTTCTTGCTGAGCGCGGCGACGTCGATGCCGAGCTCCTTGATGAGCCGCGCCGCCACGGCGTCGTACGGCCGCGGACTGTCGATCTCCAGCGTCCCGCCGTTCATCAGCAGCGTGCGGCCGCCGATCTGGAACTCGTTGCGCTTGGCGTGGCCGCCGAAATCGTCGTGGTTGTCGAGAATGAGAATGCGCGCCTGCGGAGAGGTCTGTGCGCGATAGAAGTACGCGGCCGACAGGCCGCTGATGCCGCCCCCAACGACGATGAGGTCGTACGTCTCGCCGACGTCGATACCGTTTTCCGGCACACGTCCGTCACGCAAGGCGTGCGCGTTCTCGAACGAGCCGGGATGGCTTCCCCGCAAGCCTGTCAGCAATGGCGGGTAGTAGCCGGGCCGTCCCTGCGCCCCCGGACCAACATCGGGCGCGTCGGCGGCGTATGCCTTCAGCAGAGGACCGGTGAGCGCAGCGGCCGCGCCCACCAGCGTGCCCTGAAGAAAGTCCCGGCGCGGGATGGGCCGGTCTTCACCGAGAGTGCGATCGATGCGGTGTGGCTTCGTGTCGTCGGACATCAAACTACCCCCCTCAGGCGCGCAGGCGCGCCGCGGTTCCACTCGAGCAGGCGCGGGCCGTCTCCAGCAACACCGAAGACAGCTTCGCGCGCAGATCGGCCAGCGACCAGCGGCTCGCCGGAGCGGAAATATTCACCGCCGCGACAGCCGTGCCGTCGTCCCCGAACACGGGAGCGGCGATGGTGACATCGCCGCGGTAGTACTCCTGGTCGGCCCAGGCGTAACCGGCGTCGCGCGCCGCCGCGATCTGTTCCAGGATTGCGGCGGGATCGGTGAGCGTGTGCGGCGTATAGGCCTTCAAGGTCGAGCGGCGCAGGATCTTTTGGGCCTCGGCCGGCGGCAGGCCGGACAGGTAGGCCCGGCCGGTTGCCGTGCAATACATGGGCAGGCGCCGCCCCACCGGCATGTGAATGAAGAAGCGCTTGTGGCTCGGGAACCGGGCGATGTACACCATGTCGTTCTCGTAGGGCTCCGACAGGCTCACCGACTCGCCGCTCGCCTGGTTGAGATCGATGAGATGGGTGGTCGCCTGCTCGATGAGCGGATGGCTCGACAGGTATGCGTTCGCCATGCTCAGCGCCTGCGGAGTCAACACCCAACGGCGCACGCGTGGATCGCGGCGGAGGTAGCCGAGACGCTCGAGAGTGTGTGTGCAGCGCTGCGCCGAGCTCTTCGTCATGCCGACCGCGGCCGACACTTCACTCAGGTTGAGCGCGCGACGCTCGCCGCCGAAGGCCTCGAGGATCGCGAACGCCTTTTCGACCGACTGGTTGAAGAGCGGATCGCGGGTGTCGGCGGCCGGCCGTGTCTTGCGCGGTGTACGCTTCATGCGACCGCAGTATAGAGCTATCGATTATCGATGGTCCATGCCCGCCAATCGATATTCGGCCGGAGCCGCGGCGGCCGACCGTGTAGCGTCTCGCTCAAAGCGCCGCAGGCGACTTTGAGCCCATGGACTAACGCGACAGCACTTCCAGTCCGCCCATGTAGGGCCGCAGCACTCGCGGCACCGCAACAGACCCGTCGGCGCCTTGATAGTTCTCCAACACCGCCACCAGCGTGCGGCCCACCGCCAGCCCCGATCCATTCAGGGTGTGCACCGGCTCCGGCTTGCCGCTGTCCGGATTGCGCCAGCGGGCCTGCATCCGCCGGGCCTGGAAAGCCTCGAAGTTGCTGCAGGAGGAGATCTCCCGGTATTTCTCCTGCGCCGGCAGCCAGGCCTCCAGGTCGTAGGTCTTGGCACTGCCGAAACCGATATCGCCGCCGCACAGAGCGACGGTCCGGTACGGAATCTCCAGGCGCTTCAGCACTTCCTCGGCGTTGGCCGTCAGCGCCTCGAGCGCCGCGTACGAGTCCGCGGGGCGCACGATCTGCACGATCTCGACCTTGTCGAACTGGTGATTGCGGATCATGCCGCGGGTGTCGCGGCCCGCCGCGCCCGCCTCGGACCGGAAGCACGGGGTGTGGCAGACGAATTTCAGCGGCAGCTGCTCGGCCGGGACGATCTGCTCGCGCACCAGGTTCGTGACGGGCACTTCGGCCGTGGGAATGAGGTAGAAGCCATGGCCCGTATGGGGCTGCTCGCCGCGCACGGCAAACAGGTCCTGCTCGAACTTCGGCAGCTGACCCGTGCCCTGCAGCGCCTGCGGCTGCACCAGGTAGGGGACGTACACCTCCGTATAGCCGTGCTCGCGGGTGTGCAGATCGAGCATGAATTGCGCGAGCGCGCGGTGGAGCCGGGCAACCTGGCCCCGCATCACCACGAACCGGGAGCCCGAGATGCGCGCGGCGGCCTCGAAATCCAGCCCGCCCAAGCGCTCGCCAATCTCGATGTGATCGCGCGGCTTGAAATCGAACCGGCGCGGCTCGCCCCAGCGGCGCACCTCGACGTTCGCGCTCTCGTCCTTGCCGTCCGGCACCGACTCGTGCAGCAGGTTGGGAAGCCCCAGCTGCCACTGCTCCAGCTCCGCCTGGACGGCGGTGAGATCTTCCTCGGCCTTCGCCAGATCCCGCGTCAGCTGCTCGCCCTTGGCGAGCAACGGCGCCACGTCCTCGCCACGCCCCTTCGCCATGCCGACCGCTTTGGCGTTCGCGTTGCGTTCGGCGCGCAGCCGGTCGGCCTCGACTTGGAAGGGCTTGCGCCGCTCCTCCAGGGTCTTCAGGGCCTCCACATCCAACGTGTAGCCGCGGCGCGCCAGATTGCGGGCAACGGCTTCGGGATCGGATCGCAACAGCTTCGGGTCGATCATCGGTTCAACCTTTCGAGGGCGGCTTGGCGCGCAACCGGGCGAGCGCCTCACCGATCTTCAATTCCAGGCCACGGGGAACGGGGCGGTAGTATCGCCGATCCGGCAGGTCATCCGGCAGATAGCGCTCGCCGGGCACGTAAGCATCCTGCTCGTCGTGGGCGTAACGGTAATCCCGCCCGAAGCCGAGGTTTTTCATCAGCCGCGTCGGGGCGTTCCTGAATCGTAAGGGCACATCGAGCGTACCGAACTTCTCGACGTCCGCCATGGCCTCACCCATCGCGACGTATACCGCGTTGCTCTTCGGGGCGCAGGCGAGATACACGACGGCGTTGGCGATAGCGAGTTCACCCTCGGGACTCCCGAGGCGGTCATAAGCCTCCCAGGCATCCAAGGTCATGGCGAACGCGCGCGGATCGGCGATGCCAATATCCTCAATGGCCATTCGCACTACGCGGCGGGCGATATAGAGCGGATCGCACCCGCCGTCGAGCATCCGGCACAACCAATACAAGGCGGCATCGGGATCGGTCCCGCGGACGGCCTTGTGGAGCGCCGAGATCTGGTCGTAGAACTGATCGCCGCCCTTGTCGAAGCGACGCCGGCCGCCGCTGGCCACCTCCTTCGCGATCTCCATGTTGAGGGTCGCACCGGGGGAGGCTTCCACCAGCCCCGCGGCCAGCTCGAGCATGTTGAGCGCCCGACGAGCATCGCCATCCGCGGCTCGCGCGATCAGCTCGAGAGCATCGGGCTCGGCCGTGAGATGCTCTTTCCCCAACCCGCGCTCCTCATCGGCCAACGCGGTCTTCAGCAGCGTGGTGATGTCCTCCGTCGTCAGCGAACGCAACACGTAAACACGCGCCCGCGACAGCACCGCGCTGACTACTTCGAAAGAAGGATTCTCAGTCGTGGCGCCGACGAAAGTCAGGGTGCCATCCTCGAGATACGGTAGAAACGTATCCTGCTGCGCCTTGTTGAACCGGTGCACCTCATCGAGAAACAACAGAGTCGGACGGCCGGTCGTGGCGCGCGCCTGCCGCGCAGCCTCCACGGCGGCGCGGATATCCTTTACGCCGGCCATCACGGCCGACAGTGCGATGAATTGCGCGTTGGCGCGCTTCGCGATGAGGCGCGCGAGCGTGGTCTTACCGGTGCCCGGCGGGCCCCAGAGAATCAGGGAATGAAGCTGGCCCGACTCGATCGCGTGCCGCAGCGGCTTGCCCGGTCCCAACAAGTGCTGCTGCCCGACGTACTCCTCCAGCGAGCGTGGCCGCATGCGATCCGCAAGAGGCCGCAGCGGGTCACGCGCCCTATCGGTCACGGGCAGGCCAGATGAGCCGTTCGATCCAGGACGCCCAGCCGCCCACGCCCAGGTACAGGGCAATCAGCGCCAGAACGATGCCCACCGAGTCGGCGACGAAATCCATGATGTCCGCGTCACGTCCCCAGTGCATGGCGCCTTGCGCAATCTCGATCCCGCCGCCGAGGAGCGCCATCAGGACACCGATGACCGGATAGCGGCTGCGCCGGGTCAGCCCGCCGAACCACAGCGTCATGCCGAAGAAAGCGGAGGCGTGCTCGAGCTTGTCCCACAGGTGGAGGTCCGGGACGTAGCGCGCCGGCTCCAGGCACGATACGACGATGTACGACATCATCGCGATGCCCACCGCCCACCACAGGCGCGCCAGCCGCAGCCGCGGGCCCGTGTCAGGCCGTAGAAGACTCAGTTCCGGTGAATTCATTTGCGGGGGGTTCCTATCACGTCGGCGCCCTTGGGCGGCGTGAAGCTCGTTTCCTGGGCGCTCACCGGAACGTTGCGCTCGATGTGGTCGAACATGACGGTGGCCGTCTGGCCCAGCCGGTCCTCGAGAATCATCCGTTTCAACTCGCCACCCGAGAAACCAAACAACGCGTTGCGAAAGTCGGCGTCCGCGCCGTGCGGCTCCACCAGCACCCAGTCGAGGCCGTCCCGCTGGCCCGCCGATGTCAGGTTGAAGTTCTTGCGCACGTCCACGGTCCCCGACAACAACATGGCGGGCGTGGCGGACAAAGCGGCATCCACGGGCTTCACCGTCACCTGCTCCAGGTCGCGATCGAAGAACCAGAGATTGCGGCCGTCGGACACCATGAGCTGCCCGGCGCCCGCAGGACCTGCGGCACCGGACTTGCCGGCAGCGCTCGCCCCGGCGCCCGCTCCCTGCGGATGAATGTCCCAACTGAACTTGCCCGGCCGCACCACGATCAGGTTGCCCGTCGCGCGATCGATCTCGTGCCCCTGGCTGTCCGCCAGCGTCTGCAGGAACGAGGCGCGCAACGTTTTCAGGTTGTCGAGATAGCGATCGAGGGGCGTGCCGGCATCCGTCGACACCGCACTCGCCCCTGCCGGCCACAACAGCGCGGCCAGCAGCACACCCGCTAACTTATTCCACATTCAGCTCAAGCTCCGAAAATCAATCCTGCGTGGGCGACGGCACGAGCACCTCGCGCGAGCCGTTCGCCTGCAGCTGGCCGACGATGCCAGCAGCTTCCATGCCTTCGAGCAGCCGGGCGGCGCGGTTGTAACCGATCTTCAAGCGGCGCTGCACGTAGGAGATCGAGGGCTTGCGCTCCGTGGTGACGATCTTCACCGCCTCGTCGTAGAGCGCATCCTGCTCGATGCTGTCCGGGCCGCCGTTCAGCTCACCGCCCTCGCCTTCCTCACTCTTGAGGCCCGGGATCGGCCCCTTCGGCCCGGACAACACCTCCTCGATGTAGTCCGGCGGCGCGGCAGTCTTCAGGGCGGTCACGACCCGATGCACCTCCGCATCCGAGACGAAGGCGCCGTGGACACGCGTCGGCATGGAAGTGCCGGACGGCAAGTAGAGCATGTCTCCATGACCGAGCAATGTCTCCGCGCCCATCTGGTCGAGAATGGTGCGGGAATCCACCTTGGCCGACACCTGGAAGGCGATGCGGCAGGGAATATTGGCCTTGATGAGGCCGGTGATGACGTCGACCGAGGGTCGTTGGGTTGCGAGGATGAGATGGATGCCCGAGGCGCGCGCTTTCTGCGCCAGGCGCGCGATCAGCTCTTCCACCTTCTTCCCGACGATCATCATCAGGTCGGCCAGCTCGTCGATGACCACCACGATGTACGGCAGCGGCGTGAGATTCGGGATCTGCGACTGATCGAAGGTCGGGTCGTTGGCGGCCATCTGCGTCATGACCGGATCGCGGATCGGCTTGCCCGAGTCGTTGGCGTCCTTCACCTTCTTGTTGAAGCCGGAGATGTTGCGCACCCCGAGCGCGGCCCTCAGCTGATAGCGGCGCTCCATCTCCGCCACGCACCACCGCAACGCGTTCGCGGCCTGCTTCATGTCGGTGACGACCGGCGCCAGCAGGTGCGGGATGCCCTCGTAGACCGAGAGCTCCAGCATCTTCGGGTCGATCATGATGAGCCGCACGTGCTCGGCGGTAGCCTTGTAGAGCAGCGAGAGGATCATGGCGTTGATGCCGACCGACTTGCCCGAGCCGGTCGTACCCGCGATCAACAGGTGCGGCATGCGCGCCAGGTCGGCGACCGCCGGCTGCCCGCCGATGTCCTTGCCCAGGGCGAGCGCGAGCGAGGACTGCATCTCGTCGTACGCCTTCGAGCGGATGATCTCGCCGAAGGTCACGATCTCGCGTTTCTCGTTCGCGATCTCCAGGCCCATGACGCTCTTGCCCGGAATGACCTCCACCACACGCACGCTCAGCACGGAGAGCGCGCGCGCAAGGTCCTTCGCGAGGCTGGTGATCTGACTGGCCTTCACGCCGGGAGCGGGACGCAGCTCGAAGCGCGTCACGACCGGTCCCGGTTGCACCGCGACGACCTCGGATTCGATGCCGAAATCCCGCAACTTCATTTCCACGAGGCGTGACAGCGCATCCAGCGCTTCGGCGGAATACAACGCAACGCGCGGCGGCGGATCGTCCAACAGGCTCAGCGGCGGCAGCTCACCCGGCTTGGGCGTATCGAACAGCGGCACCTGCCGTTCCTTCTCGACACGCTCGCTCTTCTCGACGACCGCCGCCGGCGGCTCGATACGCGTCGGCGCGCGCGCGGCCGATTTCTTCTGTTCCGCTTTGACGGCTTCCTTGCGCGCCTGCTTGCGCTCACGCCCGGCCGAGACTTCCTTCGCGGCCGCCATCCGCGCCCGCGCCCAATTCACGGCCATCCAGGTCCAGGCCCCGAGCCGGTCGATGATGGTGAGCCACGACACGTGAAAGGCGAGCGACAGTCCCGCCATCCAGGCCGCGATCAACAGCAGCGTGGCGCCCAGGAATCCCAGGCCGTTGGCGGCCCCTCCACCGACCATCTTGCCGACGATGCCGCCGGCCGTCTGGCGCAGAATACCCGGATCCCAATGCAGGGTCGTCAGGCCGCAGCTCGCGAACAGCACCAGCAGAAATCCGGCGATGCGCACCGCGGTGTTCATGCGCGAGCCCTGCTCGTGTTTGCCCCGTCGCAGCAGCATCCAGCACGCCACGCCGAGCATGATGGGGAACAGGTACGCAGGCCGGCCAAAGACGAAGAACAACACGTCGGCCAGCCATGCGCCGATCGGGCCAATGCGGTTATGGACGACCGACGAGTTCCCCGTGATGGACGAGAAGCTCCGGTCGTCGGGACTGAAAGTCACGAGCGCGACGAAGAGCACGAGGGCCACCACGCCGACCGCGATGATGGCGCTCTCGCGCAGCCCGCGTGCGACCGCGGACGTGAAGCGAACGGAATTGCGCGCTTGCGCCTGGGATTCGGCCAAGTCCTCCGACTCCGTGTAAAAAAGTAACGTAGGGGACTGATTTTACGAGCCGGGGGTCCGACTCAACAAGGCGACCCTAGCAGCTATCGGCTTCAGGGGCACCCTCGCGAGGTCGACCCGCGGCAGGCGAACCCCAGGCCGGCAGGCTGCCAAACCTATTATAGTGCCAGGCCCGGCCGGGGCGATGCTGTCCGTGCGAGAGACGGCGATCGCCGGGACACCCTTGCTACCATAGCTCGCGCCTAATCAAAGAGATACCTGCATGACGACACCCCGGCACAGCCGCCTCATCATCATTGGCTCCGGCCCGGCAGGCTACAGCGCGGCCGTCTACGCGGCTCGTGCAAACCGCTCCCCCCTCCTCATCACCGGCGTCGAGCAGGGGGGGCAGCTCATGACGACCACGGAGGTGGATAACTGGCCGGGGGACGTCCACGGACTGCAGGGCCCGGAGCTGATGGACCGCATGCGCCGCCACGCCGAACGTTTTGCCACGCAGATCGTCAACGATCATGTGCAGTCCGTCGACCTCTCCGTCCGCCCGTTTCGCCTCAAAGGCGATACGCACACTTACACCTGCGATGCCCTGATCATTGCAACGGGCGCGGCCGCCCGGTACATCGGGCTGCCCTCGGAGGAACAGTTTCGCGGCCGGGGCGTCTCGGCCTGTGCCACCTGCGACGGGTT
>DASZVD010000305.1:0-8982 GCA_035547375.1 Steroidobacteraceae bacterium | reverse complement strand
AGTCCACCAGAACGACTCGCGCGTGCCCACATCTCGCGGCAGGTAACGTGAATAGTCGGAAACGTAGATCGACCAGCTCAGCTGGTATGAGGCCGCCGCGAACAACTGTGCGAGAAACGGGACCGGCTTGAAGGCGGATGGATCCCACATCGAGGCGGTCACACGCAGCTGGAAGAGGGCACCGATGGTGAACACGGTGAGCAGCGCGATCATCAGGTAGGCGAAGGCGCGCTGTGCCGCATGGATCTTGTCGTAGCCGATCGCCGCAAGCGCCGCCGCCGTGACGCCGAGCGCGATCATCGCGTGCGGCGCGGCTGGATCGACCTTGCTGGCGAGCTGGTGGATGGACTGGGCGGCCAGCACCTCGTTGAAGGCGCTGTAGCCGATGTAGCTGATCAGGGCGACCGCCCAGACGAGCAGGGCGCCGGTGTAGCCGAACTGCGGCCGCGATTGGATCATCTGCGGCAGGCCGAGCTGCGGGCCTTGCGTGGAATGAAAGGCCATGAAGAACGTGCCCAGGGCGCACCCGAGCAGGACCGCCAGCCCGGTCCACAGGAGGTTGCCGCCGAGCGTGATGCCCAGCACACCGACCGCCAGAGTGGCCAGGTGCGCATCGCCCGAGAACCAGACGGGCCACAGATGCCAGACCCGCCCGTGCCGTTCGGCCAGGGGCACATAGTCGATCGAGCGCTTCTCGATCCGCAGACCCTTACCCATCAGCGCGTTCGATCCTTTTTCGAGTGGAACCGATTGCCCGGGAATTCACGCAGCGGTGCGTTTATTATATTATTACGACGACATTAAAAAGGCTAACCCGGACTGCCAGCATGCGACAAGTGAAAACATTGGGGCTCTTGGGGACCGGCGTCATCGGCGGAGGATGGGCGGCGCGAGCCTTGCACTTCGGCATCGATGTCGTGGCCGCCGATGTGAAGCCGGAGATGGAGGACTGGATCCGGGGTGCCGTGGCGAATGCCGAAGGCGCGCTGGCACGCCTCACGGCCGCGCCGCTCCCGCCGAAGGGGAAGCTGACCTTCACCACGGACCTGAACGCCATGGCGCGTCAGGTGGACTTCATCCAGGAGAACATCCCGGAGCAGTTGGAACTGAAGCAGCGGGTGCTCGCCGAGGTCAGCCGCCACGCGCCCCCCGATGTCATCATCTCATCGAGCACCTCGGGCATCATGCCCTCCGACTTGCAGAGGGATATGCAGGCACCCGAGCGCCTTCTGGTCGGGCATCCGTTCAATCCCGTGTATCTGCTCCCTCTGGTGGAGCTCGTCGGGGGCCAAAAGACGGCTCCCGCGACGATCGAGGCCGCGGCACGGTTCTACACTGCGATCGGCATGCACCCGCTGCGCGTGCGTCGCGAGATCCCGGGGCACCTCACCGACCGCCTGCAAGAGGCGCTGTGGCGGGAAATCCTGCATCTGGTCAACGACGGCGTCGCCACGACCGGCGAGCTCGACGAGTCCATCATCTATGGACCGGGGCTGCGCTGGGCGGGAATGGGCACCAACCTCATCTACCATCTCGCCGGCGGCGAGCCGGGCATGCGCCACATGCTGCGGCAGTTCGGGCCGTGCCTGAAATGGCCCTGGACGAAGCTCGAAGCGCCCGAGCTGACCGAAGAGCTGATCGACCGCATGGTCGAGGGCACGCAGGAGCAGGCTGCGGGCCGCTCGATTCGCGAGATCGAGCGGCTGCGGGACGACTACCTGGTTGCCATTCAGCAGGTGCTGCGGCAGTTCAACCTCGGTGCGGGCGCGACGCTGCGCGCCTTGGAGGACCGGCTGTACGAAGCCAATGCGGCGACGGCGACGCGGACCCCCGAGACGCTGCAGCGCATGGAGACCCATGTCCGGCCGGAGTGGGTCGACTACAACGGGCACATGACGGACTTCCGTTATCTGCAGGTGTTTGGGGACGCGATCGACGTTCTTTTCCGTTCCGTCGGCGTGAATGATGCGTATCGGCAAGGGGGACGTGCGCTGTACACTGTCGAGTCACACGTCACCTACGGTGTTGAAGCCAAAGCGCTCGAGCCGTTGTACGTGTTGACGCGCGTTGTAAGCGTCGATGACAAACGGGTTCATCTGTTTCACACCCTGCACCGTCGCCGTGATGACGCACTGGTTGCCACGGCCGAGCAGATGTTCCTGCACGTGGATGCGAAGGCCGCCAAGGCCTCGTCAATGGATCCCGCGGTGCGGGCGAAATTGGAAAAACTGCGTGACTCGCACGCCCACCTGCCGCGCGCGCCGCAGCTCGGACGGCATGTGGGGATGCCGAAAAGCTAGAGAGAGGGAGTAATGCCCAAGATCGTAGATCACGAGCAGCGCCGCGACGAGATCGCCCTCGTCGCCTGTCGGGTGGTGGCCGAGCACGGTTTCGACCAGGCGACCATCGTGAGAATCGCTCGTGAGGCCGGGTACACCACCGGCATGGTCGCTCACTACTACGACACGAAACAGGAAATCATCATCGCGGCGTTACGGCTCATCCTGCGTCGCATCGAGGGCCGTCTCACCCGTCCCGCGGGCAATGGGCAGGCGGACCTCCTGACCGTTCTGACCGAAGCGTTGCCGGTCGATGACGAGCGTTTCACGGAATGCGCATTCTGGACCGCCTTCTGGGGCCAGGTGTCCGCGGACAAGAAGCTGAAGCGCATCAACGCCTGGGTCCACCGGGAATATCTGCGCCTCTTCGAGCGCTGCCTCGCGCAGGGCTGGCCGGACTGGGCGCACTGGTCCGTCGCGGTGCGTGACCAGGTGCTGCGCTCCGTCGTGACGTTCATCAATGGCCTCACCGCCAGCGCCGTGGCCAGCCAGAGCGATTGGCCGGCCGGCAAACAGATCGAGCAGCTGCGGCTGCAGCTGCAGTTGTTGCACGGTTGGGCGGCGGAGAGCGCCGCAACGAGCGCCGACAAGCTGAAGAAGAACCCCAAGGCGGCGTCGGGCTCGTCGGCCGCCTGAAGGTACCGAGGGGTTCGCTGCGGCGGCGGGAGGAGTCCTGGATCTTTTTTTCGGGGGGAAGGCGGCCTATGCACTTCGCGCTCACAGAAGAACAGCAGATGATCATCAAGGCCACGCGCGACTTCGTGCGTGAGGAGCTCATGCCGCACGAGCAGGAAGTCGAGGCGACGGGCGAGCTGCCCAAGGAGCTGCTCCAGGAGCTGAAGGCGAAGGCCATCGAGGCCGGCCTCTACGCGGCCAACATGCCCACCGAAGTGGGCGGCGCGGGCCTGGACACCGTCACCTGGGTTCTCTACGAGAAAGAGCTGGGGCGCACCGGTTACATCCTGCAGTACGCCAGTGTGGCGCGGCCTTCGAACATCCTGATGGCCTGTTCCGCCGAGCAGCGCGAGCGCTATCTGTTGCCCACCGTTCGCGGCGAGCGCACCGAATGCCTGGCGATGACCGAGCCGGGCGCGGGCTCGGACGTTCGGGGAATGAAGGCCACCGCCGTGGAGAAGGGTGGGGACTTCATCATCAACGGCACGAAGCATTTCATCAGTCATGCCGATCACGCGGACTACGTGATTCTGTTTGCGGCGACGGGGGAGGATGAGAGCCCGCGCGGCAAGCGCAAGCGCATCACGGCCTTCCTGGTCGATATGGGCACCCCGGGGTTCGAGGTCCTGCCGGGATACAAGAACGTGTCCCACCGCGGATACAACAACAGCATCCTCCAGTTCACCGATTGCCGTGTGCCCAGGAGCGCGGTGCTGGGCGAGGTGCACCAGGGATTCGAGGTCGCCAACACCTGGCTCGGGGCCACGCGATTGCAGGTCGCGGCCACCTGCCTCGGGCGGGCGGAGCGGGCGCTGGAGCTCGCCAAGCAGTGGGCCGTGGATCGCGTGCAATTCGGCCAGCAGATCGGCAAGTTCCAGGGGGTCGCGTTCAAGCTGGCGGACATGGCGGTCGAGCTGCGCGCCGCGGAGTTGTTGACTCTGGAGGCCGCCTGGAAGGTCGACCAGAAGACGGCCACCGACATGGACATGGCGATGGCGAAGCTGAAGTCCTCAGAAATGCTGGCGATGGTGGCGGACGAGGCGCTGCAGATCCACGGCGGTATGGGCCTCATGGCGGACCTGCCGCTGGAGCGGATCTGGCGCGACGCCCGCATCGAGCGCATCTGGGACGGGACGAGCGAGGTCCAGAGGCATATCATCTCCCGGGCGTTGCTGCGGCCGTTGGGAGGCTGAGAGTTTCATGGGATACCGGGTTGGCGTGGCCCTGTTGGCCGTGTCACTGGCTGCGCACGCGGCGGCGTTGCTGGAGCACGTCCCCCTGAAATGGAAGCCGACCTCGGAGCTGCGTCTGGGGGCGATGGAGATGGCTCAGACTCCCGTCCAGTTCGAGGCATTCAAGGACGTGCGCGATGAGCCCGAGAAGATCGGCGAGAATCGCGAAGACGATGACAAGGTGAAGCCCGTTACGACCTCGGACGATGTCGGCGCATTCGTGAGCACCCACATGCGCGAGCTGTTCGATCGAGCGGGTCTGAAAACGGTCGACAGCGGTGGCGGCGTGATCGTGAAGGGCGAAGTGAAGCAGTTCTTCGTCCGGGAAACGAGCACCTACAAGGCGGAGGTGGCGGTACACCTGACCGTCGTCGGCCCCGATGGCGCTACCCGGTGGAGCGGCGTTGCGTCCGGCGAGGCGAAGCGCTTCGGGCGCTCCTACAACCTCGAGAATTACTACGAAGTGCTGTCGGACGCCCTCGTCAACACCACGAGCTCGATGTTGCAGGCGCCCGAATTCCAACGAGCGCTCGGCCAGCGCTGATCATTTTCCGCTCCAGTTGGGCTTGCGCTTCTCCGAGAAGGCGCGCGCCCCTTCTTTGAGGTCGTCCGAGCGAATCACTTTCTGTACCGCATCCAGGCTGTCGTGCACTTCGAACGCTTCGTGCTCCGATACCATCTCCGTGTGACGCAGCAGTTGTTTGATGGCCGGGAAGAGCAGGGGCGGGCCCGCGACGAGCTGCTTGGCGATCTCGCGCGCCTTGGCAAGGCTCTGGCCCGTTGGCACGACGTGATTGGCGAGGCCCCAGTGCTTGGCCTCAGCGGCGTTCATCCACCGTCCCGTCATCAGGAATTCCACGGCCACGTGATAGGGGATGCGGCGGCGGAGCTTGATCGTGCCGGCGTCCGCGAGCACTCCCACGTTGATCTCGGGAAGCGCAAAGCTGGCGTGCTCCTCCATGACGATGATGTCGGTGCCGAGCACGATCTCGAAGCCGCCGCCACAGGCGATGCCGTTGACGGCCGCGATCAGGGGCTTGTTCAGATTGCGGGGATAATTCAGGCCGCCGAATCCGCCCACCCCCCAATCCGAGTCGGATTCCTCGCCGCCCGCCGCCGCCTTCAGGTCCCAGCCCGCGCAAAAGAAGCGCTCGCCCGTGCCCGTGACAATGGCGGCGCGCAGCTTTGGGTCATCGCGAAACGCGCTGAAGATGTCGTTGAGCCGGCGGCTGGTGGCCAGATCGATGGCATTCGCCTTGGGGCGGTTCAGGCGGATCTCGAGGATCGCGCCGTCGGTGGTGGTGACGATACCTTCGGACATGTCAGGACTCCTCGGCCAGGCGGATGAGCGCATCGACGGCGACCGCGCCGCGGCCGTCGGGTCGGACGATGACGGGATTGATGTCGAGCTCGACGAGACGCTCGACATTCGCTTCAGCATAGCGCGTGCAGGCCAATGCGGTCTCCACGAGCGCCGCGATGTCGCCAGGCGGCCTGCCGCGGAAGCCGGTCAGGAGTTTGTTGATCGAGAGGCTCTCGAGAGCGGCCCTGATGGCGCTTGCCGTGAACGGCGGCAGCAAGCTCACGGTGTCGTGCAGCAGCTCGGTCAGTACACCCCCGGCGCCGAGGACGAGCACCTGCCCGAATTGCGGATCGACGGTCATGCCAATGAGGATCTCGGCCACGCCATCGGCCACCATCTCCTCGACCAGCAACCGGTCGGACAGCCGCGCCAGCCGGTCCGCGGCCGCGCGCGCCTCGGCGGCCGTTCGGATATTCACGACGACCCCGCCCACTTCGGACTTGTGCTCGAGCGCCGCGCCGGTCGCCTTGATGACCACCGGGAAGCCGATCGCTTCCGCCGCCGCGGGCGCTTCGCTCGCACTCACGGTGCGGGAGGCCGGCACACGCACGCCAAAAGCCGCCAAGGCCGCTTTCCCTTCGGGCTCGGCCAGTGTTCTCACGCTCCCGCCCGGCTCACCGGCCGGTTTGCGAAGCTCGACCCGGGCACCGCGTGCCCAGGCGCCTCCGATGCTCGCGGCGAGATCCAGTGCCTCCAGGGCTTGCCGTTGGCCCTGCAACGGCACGATTCCGGCCGCAAGACACAGCTCGCGCGACGAGGCCGCCAGCGACTCCGGCAGCGACGAAATGACGGCGGCGCGGGTGGCGCCGTTCGTCGGGTGAGCCGCTATGAACTCTTCGATGGCATCGACGTAGGCTTTGGGATCGGCCTGGTCCGCCGGCGGGCAATCCAACATGAAACCGACGGCGTCGTAGCCCGACCGGTGCGCGACGGAGAACATCGAGCGCAGCGCCGGACGATCGAACCAGATATGGGTGTGAAAATCGAAGGGGTTCGCGATGTGCACCTTGTCGGTCAGGATGTCGCGCAGCCGGCCGACGCTCTCGGCCGGAATCGGGGCGAAATCCAGCCGCAGATCGCGTGCGGCATCCGCCGTCATCGCCATATCGCCGCCCGAGGCTCCCATGATCAACACGCGCCGCCCCTGAAGCGGGCCGCCCGTGTGTAATATCTTCAGCGTCTCGCACAGCGTAGCCAGCGAGTCACAGCGAGCCACGCCAGCCTGCTTGCAAAACGCATCGAACACGGTATCGGCGCCGGCCATCGCGCCGGTGTGGCTGCGCGCGGTGCGTGCCGCCGCCTCGGTCCGACCGGCTTTCACCATTGCGATCGGCTTGCCGGCGGCGTGCGCCTTCGCCACGGCTCGTGTGAATCGGTCCGGATCCTTGATGCCTTCGACATAAAGACCGAAGGCCGTCACCCGCTCGTCGTCGCAGAGCAGCTCGATCATGTCTTCCACGGCGAGCCGCGTTTGGTTGCCGACGGTGAGCACGTATCCGATGGGCAACGAACGATCGTTGAACAACAGGTTGAGGGCGATCGTGCCGCTTTGACAGATGAGCGCCACGCCACGCTCGCGCCGGCGGCCGACGACCTGATCCGGCCACAACGCGGCGCCGTCGAAGAAATTGACGAAGCCATAGCAGTTCGGGCCGAAGAACGGCAGGTCACCCGCGCTCGTGAGCAACTCCTGCGTCAGGCGCGCGCCTTGCTCGGTCGCCGTCTCGGCAAAGCCCGCCGCGAAGCAGACGAATCCCCCTGCCTTTCGCCGGGCCAGGGCCGCCGCAATGTTGGGGACTTCGACGTTGGGGGCCGCGACGAACGTGGCATCGGGCGAGCCGGGTAACTCGTCGATCGAGCGGAAGTAGGGCGTCTCGGGAGTGGACGGGCGTTTCGGATGGACACGCCAGATCTCGCCGCGATAACCGATGGCCTGGGACGCTGCAGCGACGGCGTCGGCCCACGCTCCGCCCAAGAGGGCGATGCTGCGGGGAGCGAGGAGTCGCTGGATGGACGAAGTCATTTCCGCCGCAGTTCGATCCGCCGCGACCCGGGACCCACCTCGGGAGCGCCGGCCGTGGCGGCTGTGAGGCTTGCCAGTGCGCTGGCGATCTCGGGTGGAAAAGGTGCGCTCGCCACCGTCTCACCCTGATGCACGTGCAGCAACATTTGCTCGATAGTGGCCGCGACTTCCTTGTCGCCCTCACGGATGACATCGAACGCCGCGTGAATCCTCTTCTGATCCGAGGCGAGCACCCGGACGTTCACCAGCACGATGTCGTCCTTTTTCACCTCGCGCATGAAGTGGACGTGCATCTCCAGTGTATACAGGGTGTTCCGGGTCCGGGCGCGATAGGCCGCATCGATTCCCAGCCGGTCCATCAGCTCGTCGACCGCGTAACTCACGATCAATCCGTAGTACGCATCGCGCAGATGCCCGTTGTAGTCGATCCACTCGGGCCGCAGCGCGGTGCGATAGAGGAATTCGCTAGCCAATTTTCAGTCGCTCACGGGTCTGGGCTGGGGTGAGGATACGGGCGCCCATGGCCTCGATGAGGGTGCGCGCCTTCTCGACGAGCTGTGCGTTGCTGGCGTACACCCCGCGGCTCAAGTAGAGATTATCCTCGAGTCCGACGCGGACGTTACCCCCCATGAGAATGGACTGTGCGACCCACGGCATCTGCATGCGGCCGATGGCGAATGAGGTCCAGATCGCATCCGGCGGCAGAGTGTTGACCATCGCCGACAGGTGACCGGTGTCCGCGGGCACGCCGTAGGGTATTCCCAGGCACAGCTGGATCAGGGCCGGGGAGGGGATGAGACCTTCTTTGATCATCTGGCGCACGAACCACAGGTTGCCCGTGTCGAACACCTCGAGCTCGGGTTTGACGCCCAGGTCTTTCAGAATCTGGGCGCCCTTGCGCAGATAGTTCGGCGTCGAGACATAAGCGCGGTTGCCGTCGCCAAAATTGAGGCTGCCGCAATCGAGGGTCGCGATGTCGGGGCGATAGAGTCCTTCCTCGCACAGATCGATGACGTGCCGCATGCGGTCTTCCTGGCTGCAGAAGTCCGAGCCCGCCGCCGGTGTGTCCTTCAAGCCGTTGTCACCTACGCAAATGTATCCGCCCATGCCGCAGGTGAGATTGACGATGACGTCGACCTTGCTCTCGCGGATGCGCTTCACCACTTCACGGTAGTGACGCGTCTCCATGCTGAAGGCGCCGGTCTCCGGCTCACGCACGTGGATGTGCACGATGGCGGCGCCGGCCTTTGCCGCTTCAATGGCGGTATTGGCGATCTGTTCCGGCGTGATGGCGCAGTAGGGGCTCTTGGTGACCTTGGTGTCGTCACCCGTCACGGCGCAGGTTATGAT
>DASZVD010000304.1:0-9382 GCA_035547375.1 Steroidobacteraceae bacterium | reverse complement strand
GCGCCCGCGATTTGGCGCACCTGGGCCGTCACGCGAGCTCGCGTTTGCGCTCGATGCAGCGCCGCGGCACCCTCATCACGGCCTTTTGGAAACAGGCAGAGTTGTTTTGAGATGTCACTCAATTACGGAAGTCTCAATAGTCGACGGCACGTCCGGCTGGCTGCCAGGCTCGCCTCATTGCTCGCACTGGGGTGGCTCACGGGGGCACAGGCTGACACGCCACCGTCCGGCACCACGCTGGTCGATGTCGACGCCCGGGAAGCCTCCCGGGGCGTGATGAAGGTGCACCTGCGGTTGCCCGTGAGCCCGGGTCCCTTGACCCTGGTTTATCCGAAGTGGCTGCCGGGACGACACGGCCCCGAAGGCCCGGTCACCGACCTCGCGGGACCCGTGCTCAGTCATGACGGAGTGCCGGTCCAGTGGCGTCGCGACGATGTCGACATGTACGCCTTTCATCTCGAGGTGCCGGCGGGAGTGACCGCGCTCGATGCGGACTTCGAGGTGCTGACCGGCTTGCGCCCGGATGGGACGGTGAACGGTCTCGAAGCGCCTCGTACGGCGACCGAATCCCTGCTCGTCCTCGAGTGGCACCAGGTCGTGCTCTATCCGGCGGACAGCAACACGGACGAGTTGCGTTTTCAGGCGCAAGTGCGCCTGCCCGGCGGCTGGCGCTACGCGACCTCCCTGAGTCCGGCACCGGGGCAAGCTGCGGCCGACTATCCGCACTTCGCGGCAACGTCACTCACCACGCTGGTGGACTCGACGTTGATCGCAGGGCGTTATTTCGAGACATTCGCTCTCGGCGGGACACCGCCAGTGCGGCTGAATGTCGCGGCGGACGGCCCCGCGGCTTTGAGCTTCCCGCCGGAGCTCATCGACCGTTATCACCGCCTCGTGGCGGAGGCGCGCGCCCTGTACGGGTCGACTCATTACCGTCACTATGATTTTCTGTACGTTCTGACCGACCAGATCATGCCGGACGGGCTGGAGCACCACGAATCGAGCGACAACCGCTCTCCCTACCGCACCTTCCTCGACGATGACGTGCGCCGGGCGGAAGCCAATCTGCTGCCGCACGAGTACACCCACTCCTGGAACGGCAAGTTCCGCCGCCCGATCGGGCTTGCCACGAAGAACTATCAGGACCCGATGCGCGGCGACCTGCTGTGGGTGTACGAGGGCCTGACGGAGTATCTGAGCAATGTGCTGGCCGTGCGCAGCGGCCTGTACACGCCCGAGGAGTTCCAGGGCGAGCTGGCCCACGATCTGGCGAACATGCAGTCCCACAGCGGGCGCAACTTCCGCGATCTGCAAGACACCACGATCGCGGCCCAGCTGTTGTATGTCCAGCCGCGGGACTGGGCCGCGCGGCTGCGGCGACAGGAGGATTTCTACCAGGAGTCCGCCCTGGACTGGCTCGAGGCCGACGTGCTGATCCGCAAGCTGTCCGGCGGCCGCCGCAGCCTCGATGACTTCTGCCAACACTTCCTGGGCGGCGCGAGCACTGCGCCCGAAGTGCGGCCCTATGACTTCCAGGCGGTCGTGACGGCGCTCAACGACGTGCAGCCCTACGACTGGCGGACATTTTGGGAGGAGCGGCTCTCACGTCACGACGCCAAGGGCCTGGACCAAGGGGTGCTGCAGAGTGGCTGGCGTCTGGTCTTCGACGGCGGCCCGGCAGTGATGCACCGTGCCCACGAGGCCGACGATCGCGACATCGACGCGCGCTTCTCGCTCGGTTTCTACGTGAACGATGATCAGACCTTGAGCGACATCATTCCCGGATCCCCGGCCGACCGGGCGGGTCTCGCGCCGGGCGACAAGGTCATTGCGGTCAACGACCGCAGATGGTCGAAGGACGAGTTGCGGGATGCCTTGGCGCTCACGGCTCGCGGCGCTTCCGGTGTCTCCTTGCTCATCGAGCGGGGCGACGCTTACGAGCGTGTTGAGCTGAGCTACTCCGGAGGGGCGCGCGAGCCGCACTTCGAGCGGATTCCGGACACGCCGGATTTACTCAGCGCCATCGCGAAGCCGCGGACGGCCCCGCGGCCGTAGCGGCAATCGGGGAGCGTGCAGTCCTAACGAAGCTGCGCGTCGCTCAATACCGTCAGGTCCGGGTGATCGACGAGGCTCGTGACCGGCCAGGCCCGGTCGGCGATTCCCCGCCGCAGGGCCTGGAGGGCCTTGCGCTTGCTCTCGCCGGAGACCAACAGAAGGATCCGCCTCGCCGCGCGCAGCGTGGCGACGCCCATGGTGATCCCCTTCTCCGGAATGACCGCATCGGGGTGGAGCCGAGCATTGACCGACCGGGTCAGGGCGCTCAAGCTCACGACGTGAGTCGCGGAGTCCCACGGGGAGCCGGGCTCGTTGAAAGCGATGTGGCCGTTGGCGCCGAGCCCGAGGATCGCCAGATCGAGCCCTCCTGCCCGGGCGATCGCCTCATCGTAGTCATGACACTCCGCCTGCAGATCTTCGGCGTTGCCTCGCAAGAGCCGGATGTGGCTCTCGGGTACGTCGAGCGCATCGAGCAGATGGGTTCGCACGAACTTCGCGTAACTCAGCGAGTGGGTGCCGTCCAGGCCGACGTACTCGTCCAGGTTGAACCAGCGTGCGTCCGCGACCGGAAGCTCACGTGCCGCCGCCCGGGTGCGCAATTCCGAATAGAGCCCGACAGGTGTTTGCCCCGTCGGCAGGGCGATGACTGCGCTCGGCTTGTGGGACAGGACCGAGATCACCTTGTCGGCGGCCAAGGCGTTGAACGTCGCGGGCGTCTCGCACCAGACGAGTTGCATCAGCAGGATTTTCCGGCTTGCTCGAGATACGCGGCGTAGAGACCGCGATAGGCGCCGGCATCGCGGCCTGGAAGCACTTCGGCCGGCCAGGAGGTCCTGGAGCGCGGGACCTGCGGTACCGACGTCACACACTGCAGGGCGCCCAACGCGGCTCCCACGGCGGCTGGTGAGCCCGCAGGCACCGGTTGGATGGGTTGGTCGAGGATGTCCGCGAGCATCTGCAGGCTGGAAGCGTGCTCCGTCAGATGGCCCGCGAGGACGACTTCGCGAGTGGGAACTGTGTCCGCCAGCACGTCCAGGCAACGCCGGATCTCGAATCCGACTCCCTCGAGAAAGGCACGCGCCAGGTCCCGGGAGGTGTGTTGCAACGTCAGTCCCGATAGCGAGCCGCGCAGGGACGGATCCCAAAGCGCCCCTTGCTCGCCGCCCGCCAGGTAGGGGGCGAACGTCACTCCCCGTGCTCCGGGAGGCGATTCGGCGGCGTATTCGTCCAACTGCCCTTCCCGCAAGCCCAGCAGCCCGCTCAGCCAGCGATAGCCCGTGCCGGTGGCCAGGAGATCCATCTCCCGGCCGTACCAGCCGGGCTCGACATGGGGAGTCAGGAGATAGCGGGTCTGCGGATCGAGCTTCGGCTCACGCAGGGCATCGAGAATGACGGTGCTGGAGCCCATGGTGATGCAAACGACGCCCTCTTCCAGTCCCGCCATCGCGAAGGCGCTCGAGACGGAATCAGCCGCGCCGACCGTCACCGCAACGCCGGCAGGCACTCCCAACAGGCGCGTACCGGTCGCGCTCAATGTGCCGGCGGCCGAATGAGCCGGACGCACCGCTGGCAATGCCCCGCGTGGTATTCCCCACAACTCACGCAACTCGTCGGAGTACGCACCCGCGGCGAGGTCGTAGACACCGTAGCCCGCGGCCGTCGACGGGTCGGTTACCCGCTCGCCAGTTAGAACGAACGCCAGATAGTCCTTCGCCGACAACACGGCATCGATCTCCGTGAACCGATGGCGCCAGTGATGGCGAAACATCGGGCCCAGGTAGCGGCCGTCGATGGGCATTCCGGTACGCTCGTAGAGCGCACGCCGCTGGCCCTCCACACGCCGCTGGCCCTCCACGAGAGCTTCCGCCGTCGACCCGTCGGCCCGGCTGTCCTTCCAGGTGATGGCCCGCCCCAAAGGACCGGCGGCGCCCAGGCAAACCAGCGTCGGCAGTTGCGCCGTCAGGCCGATCCCGGCGATCCGGGAGCGTTGCGGCGCGGGCAGATCGAGATCGGCCATCGCCGCGGCGACGGCGGCAATCCAGTCGGCCGGATCCTGCTCCGCCTGCGCGGGAACCTCGCTGTGAGTGGGAAAGGGAGCCGTCCCGGTGCCCAGGACGATGCCGTGGCCGTCGAGCGCGACAACCTTGACGGCCGACGTGCCCAGGTCAATCCCCAACACGAGGGGGCCTTTCTCAGCGGGCACGGATACCCTTCACGGCCTCGGTGGCCGCCTGCAACGTCTGCTCGATGTCCTCGTCCGTGTGCGCGAACGAGACGAACAGATTCTCGAAGGCGTGCGGATGGAACAGCACGCCGCGATCCAACATTTCCTCCCACCACAGGCGGAACATCTCGTGGCTCGCGTAACGCGCGGCATCGCGATAGTTGCGGATCGGGTGCTCGGAGAACCACACCTGCAGGACGGGTCCCACACCCACGACATGGGCCGCGAGGCGCGCGTCGTGCAATGCCCGCTCCAGTCCGACGAAGAGCTTCTCGCACCGCGAGTAAAGCTTCTGATACATGCCCGGAGCGGTCAGCTCGTCGAGGGCGGCGAGCGCGGCGGACACCGCGATCGTGTTGGCTGAGTACGTGCCGGCCATCGACACCGTTCCGTCGGAAACGAGCGCCATGATGTCCTTACGGCCACCCAGCGCGGCGACGGGGAAACCGCCACCCAAGCCTTTCGCGAAGACCGACAGGTCCGGCCGGATGCCGTAATGGCCCTGTGCCCCGGCAACGCTCAACCGGAACCCGGTGATGACTTCGTCGAAGATGAGAATGATGCCGTTCTGCGCGGTCAGCTCGCGCAGAGCTTCGAGATAGCCTTGCTCGGGGAGGATGCAACCCGTGTTGCACATCACCGGCTCGGTCAGCACCGCGGCGATGTTGTCCCTTTCCCGCGTGATCGCCTCACGCAAGGCATCGATGTCATTCCACGGCAGGATGATCAGCTGGTCGGCGAGCCCCGCGGGCATGCCCGGACCTTGCGGCACCGGGCTCGGGTGATTCGCCGGACCCGCCTCGTTCAGGCGCGGGTGCTTGCTCCAGTACACACCGTCGGAAAAGCCGTGATACATCCCCTCGAAGCGGATGATCTTCTTGCGACCGGTGAAGGTGCGCGCGAGACGCAGCGCATAGAGAACCGCCTCGGTGCCCGTGTTGCAGAGCCGAACCTGCTGTACGCTCGGAATCAGCTCGACGATGCGGCGCGCGAGCGTGATCTCTTCGGAAGTGGGGAGCGCGAACACCGTGCCCCGTTCCTCGATTGCTTTCACCACCGCGGCGGTCACCTTCGGCGGCCGATGGCCGAGGATCATCGGCCCCAGGCCCAGCAGGTAGTCGATGTACCTGTTGCCATCGATGTCGAACAGGTGCGCTCCCGTGCCGTGGTGCGCAAACAGCGGATAGGGATCCCAACCGGAGAAGCGCGCCCGCGCGGTGCTGTTGACGCCCGCCGGAATCAGCTCGCAGGCCTCGGGGTACAGCTCGGCGCTGCGGCGGGTGCGGGTGGGATTCTTGTAACTTGCGCTCACAAAGGTTGCTCCCTCGAAAATGGCGGATCGTCGTGCAGGGCGGCCGGATTGAAGAAGGTCGTGGCCCCGAGGCGGCGCACCAGCACGGCGACGAGCGCGCCGAGCGCCACCGAGCCGATGCCGTAGGCCAGTATCACGGGCGATGTGGCACCGGAGCGCACGGACTCGACGGTGACCCAGACCATGAAAAGGGCGCCAAAGCCGGGCAGCACACCGCCCAGAACGAGGTCGGCCGGCGACCGGCTCAGGGCACGGCGGTTCTGCCAGACCGCGGCGGCTCCGGTCAGCCCATAGAACAGAATCGAGATCAGTCCGAGGCTGCTGACGACGTTGCCCAGCGCCCGGGCGATGTTTGTTGTAGCCAGGGCCAGAGCCAGCAGGCACAGATTGATTGTGCTCATGACGACCGTGGCAACCCAGGGATTGCCGGTGCGCGGATCGACACGGCGAAAGGCCCGCGGCATCACTCCGTCACGCGACATGGCGAACCCCACCCGCGCCGCGGCGATCACGGCCGCCTGCAGCGTTGCCAACGTGCCCGTCAGGACCACGAGACTCATGACCGCGCCCCAGGATCCCGGCAGCAGCCGGCTCGCGATCACGGCGAGCGCATTTCCGGCGTGCTCCTGCAGCTCGGCTGGCGGGAGAGTCGCCTGCAGACCGAACAGTGTCACGGCGTAGAAGAGCGCGAGGATCACGACGCTGGCGATCGCCGCCTGCCCGGGGCTCTCAACCTTGTCCGTCGACTCTTCGTTGACGTACACCGCCGCGTCCCAACCCGAATACATGAAGCAGGCGACCAGGATGCCGCCCATCAGGCCGCGCATTCCGCCCATGCCGCCGAGCGTGAACCAATCCCACGAAAAGGCGACGGCGCTCGTGGAGTGCAGCAAGGCTGCGATCCCGGCCGCCGCCACCAGCAGCAGGACGACATACTGGAAGACGACCACGGCCCATTCGAATCGGGCCGCAACTTTCAGGCCCCTCAGGGCGAGCAGCGTGACGAGGACGTTCCACGCCCCGCCCGTGAGCGCCACGGCCAGGTGGCTCGCGACCAGCCGCGGCGCGAGCAACTCCAACGTATAGGTGCCCGCGGGTATGGTCAGGCTGCTCGTGCCCAGGGTGTAGTAAAGCAGGATCATCCAGCCGGCCAGGAACCCCAGATACGGGTGGAACACCTTCGCGACCCAGGTATAGGTGGCGCCGGCGCTTGGGTCCCAGCGGTTCAGCCGCTGATAGCCTATGGCAATGCCCAGCATCGGTACGAAGCAGACCAGGACCGGCACGACCCCGCCGTATCGGCAGACGGCGACCATGCTGGCGAGACTCACCGCCAGGGTCTGAGCCGGCCCGGAGCTGGACAGGCCGAGGACGATGGCGTCGCCCAGACTGAATCGGTTGGACATGGTGCGCGCACTGTACCTAAGTTATTAGGTCATTGCAATGATTTGCTCCCGAAGGGTGAGACTCGCCGGTACGGTAAGCTGGTCCGCGTGACGGCTCCCCTTTCGCAGACATTCCTGACCCCGCCAACCTTCCGCGTCGCGCTTGCGAAGCGTGAGCGCGTGCTCGCATTGCTGAGAGCCGGAGCGGACTGCAGGGTAACTCTCATTGAAGCGCCGGCGGGATACGGAAAGACCTGGCTGCTGGCCCGACGTTACGCGGAGCTGCGCACCGCGGGCGAGCGGGTCGTGTGGCTGGGCATCGAGGAGGCGGATCAGGCGCAGCTTTTGAGCATGCTGGCGGCGGGCCTGTCGCGCATGGACCTCGACATGAGTCATCTCGAGGTGATGGCGTCGGAGGGTTTTTCGGGTGCGCCGCTGGCTTCCGCTGTCCGGGCGGTGTGCGCCGCGCTCGAATCGGGTGGCGCGCCCGTCACCATCTTCGTCGATGACGTCCATCGGGCGGACCGCGCCGCGCTTCAAGAGGTTCTTGGACGGCTGTTCACGGAAGCACCACCGGCCACACGGTTCCTTTGTGGCGGGCGTGACGTCTCCGGGCTGCCGCACGCAGCCCTACGCACGCGGGGCGAGCTGTGCGAGATCGGCGCCGAGGACCTGCGTTTCGATGTGGATGAGGCGACCGAGCTGTTGCCCCGGCTCGAGCGCCGCCAGCTCGATCACCTGCTCGAGCGCACGGAAGGCTGGCCCGTCGCGCTGCAGCTCGCGCGCCTGTGGCTGAGCGCGAAGCCCGAACGACTGGCGCTGTTGGATACTTTTTCCGGCCGCACCTCGGAAGTTGGTGAATACCTCACTGAGCAGGTGCTCGCGGACCTGTCTCCGGATCTGAGATCGGCCCTCGGCGACGTGGCCGTGCTCGACTCGCTCAACCCGGATCTCGTGGACGCGGTAACCGAGGACAGGCAGCTGTGGGCACGCCTGCTCGGAGAGGGCCGCCTCGAGCATTTCCTGGTTCCGCTCGATGAGGAGCGCTACTGGTTCCGATTACATCACCTGCTCCTGGAGCATTTGCGCGCGCACCGGCGGCTGGGGGGCAATGCGGGACTTCATTTGCACGGACGGGCGTCGGCCTGGTTCGAGCGCCAGGGGCGCGTGCGAGAGGCGGTGCGGCATGCCGTACTTGCCGACGACGTGCCCCGGGCCGCAAGGCTCATCGAGCGGACCGGCGGCTGGCAACTGGCGCTCTTTGGCGGGACATCGCTGATGCGCGCCCTGCTCCAAGCCTTCCCGACCGAGCGGCTGCGTGAGTATCCACGAATCAAGCTCTATCACGCGTATCTCCTCACCAAGGACGGCGCGCTGGCCCAGGGCGTGCGGGCTTATCAGGAAGTAGCCGACACGCATCAGGGAGAGCTCGACGTAGCGCTCGCGCGTGACCTCCTGATCGTCAAATATCTCATCTTCCTTTACGCCGACCGCCACTTGGGCTCCGACGATCTGGCGGAGGTCTATCGCCAATATCAAGCGCTGCCGGCCAATGAAGAAGTCGCCCGCGCCGTGCTGTTGAACAGCGCTTGCGCGGTGGCTTTCCGCGTCGGTGCCATGTCGGCTGCTCTCGACGCCTGTCAGCGAGCCGTCCAGGAAATGCGCCAGATCGGCTCGGTGCTCGGACTCAACTATTGCTTGTTTCACCTGGGCCTCGCGCAATTGCACTGTGGCGAGCGCCGGGAGGCGGAGGCGACGCTGCGGGAGGCGGAGTCGATGGCCGAGGAGAATTTCGGCGCGGACAGCGGCCTCAAGGCGATTGCCGCGGTCCATCTCTCCCTTGCCTTGCACGCACGCGGCGATATCGCGGGAGCCTCGCAGAGGTTGTCGGCCGCGCTGGAGCAGATCGAGACCGCCGATGGTTGGATCGACCTCTTCGCCGAGGGTTACGAGGTGGCGATCGCCAACGCGATCGCACGAGGCGATGATCGGGGCGCGAGTGATGTGCTCGAGCGGATGGCGGGCACAGCCAGCCGGCGTGGCTTGGCGCGCCTGGCACGCCTGGAGTCCGCGCTTCGCGCGCAGACCACGGCGCTGCTGACTCGAAGCGCCGAAAACGAAGGCACGGAGGAAACCACGCCTCCGGCGCTCGCCGCGGGCCTGGAGTGGCAGCCCGGTGCCTGGCGCTGCGCGCCTTCCATCTGGCGCGAGCATCAGGCGGTCGGCGTCGCGCGCGTGTTGGAAGCGCTGGCCGCGAATCGTCCGCAGATCGCCTCCCCGATCCTGGACGATCTGGAGGCGGCGGCCGAGTCGGGACAGCGGATCCGCCACCGGCGCATGTTGGCGGCACTGCGCGGCGCCGTGCTCATGCAGCTCGGCGAAGCGGAGCAGGCCATCGCCGCCTTC
>DASZVD010000303.1:0-2765 GCA_035547375.1 Steroidobacteraceae bacterium | reverse complement strand
AGGACGGCCTGCAGCTCGGGCCAGCGCGCGAACAGGGCGCCCAGCCCGGCGCAGACCATCAACAGCTCGACGCTGAACCCCACGCTGATGCCGAGGATGTGGGGAATGGTGCGGCGGAATCCAAATGTCGCCCCGGATGCCGTCAACATCACGTTGTTGGGGCCCGGTGTGATGGACATGACGAAAGAGTAGGTGGCAAAGGGTAACGGGTCGACCATGATGCGCTCCGGCAGTGAGAGCGCAGCATCGCCGTTGATGCTCGCGGTGAGCAGATACAGAGCGGGGCGTCGCGCGGCGTACTGTACCGGTGAGGGACCAGTACGCCGCTAAGCCGCGTGGGGAGCCGCTCCCGGCTGGTGAGATGACTTCCGGTCGGTGGGAAGGCAGCCGGTGGGAGGGCAGCCGGTGGGAAGGCGCTCGGTCACCGGGACGGCGGGAGCTGGCTGCCCAAGCGCTCCGAGGCGGCCCGCAGAACGGGGAGGCAGCGTTCGACCAACTCGCGCCGTGACACGCGCGAGGCCTGCGTGCTGACGTTCATCGCGGCCACGACCGAACCGACGACGTTGCGCACGGGTACCGCGATAGAGCGCAGGCCGATTTCCAGCTCCTGGTCATTGAGGGCGTAGCCTTCCGTACGCACCTGGATGAGGATCTCTTCGAGCCTCTTACGCGACGTCACCGTGTGTTTGGTGTGGGTGACGAATTCGACTTTTCCGAGCTCCACGGCAGCTTGATCTTCCGGGAGGTGGGCGAGCAACACGCGACCCAGCGCGGTGCAGTAGGCCGGCAGCCTGCTGCCCACGCCGAGCGTTACGGACATGATTCGCTTCGTAGCCGCGCGCGCGACGTAGACGACCGCGCCGTCATCCAACACGGCGACGGAGGAGGCTTCGCCGAGCGTCTCGCTCATTTCTTCCAGCACAGGCTGAGCGGCGATCGGGACCGCGGCCGTGGAGAGGTAGGCATAGCCGAGATTCAGGATCCTGGGCTGCAGGAAATAGGTGCGCCCGTCCGTCGCGGCGTACCCCAGCTCGCGCAGGGTGTAGAGGCAGCGGCGCACGACGGCGCGCGTCAATCCGGTCGCACGGCTCACGTCCGCGATCGTCATGCGGCGGTCGACTCCCGCGAATGCACGAATGACGTGCAGCCCACGGGCGAGTGACGTCATGAAGTCCGGATCGCCGCCCCGGAACAGGTTGTTCTCGGGATCCGTCGCGCTCATGACCCGCTGAGCGATAAACGAACCCGAGGTTTTCGGAAATGCTTTAGAGTGCAGCACGGCTTGATCTTACAAGTTCGGATGATGGTGCGGTAATCGTACCCTACGTCCTTCCCGGTGTCATCCCGGTTCGCTCCGCGCACGGCGCTCAATTCACGGAGCTGGCGGCAGGGTGAGCGGAGAGGCTCTTCGAGGGGACGGGCGGTATCATGACAGGTCCCGGTGTGCACTCTTTTGGACCGGTCGCCCCCGCGACGCGGGCGCCGTACGGCCATGAGTCCATACCCGGGTCACCCCCACCGTCATCGCTGAGGAAGACCTAATGACTGACGCTTTCATTTGCGACGCCGTGCGGACGCCGATTGGGCGTTACGGCGGAGCGCTTGCCGCTGTACGTGCCGACGATCTGGCCGCTATTCCGATTGCCGCGTTGCTCGCACGAAATCCCTCTCTCGACCCCGCCGCAATCGACGAAGTGCTGCTCGGCTGTGCCAATCAGGCTGGCGAGGACAATCGCAACGTAGCCCGCATGGCTGCGCTCCTGGCGGGCTTGCCCGTCACGGTTCCTGGCGCCACGGTGAATCGGCTGTGCGGATCGGGTCTCGACGCCGTGATCATGGCGGCGCGGGCCGTGAAGACCGGCGAGGCGGGGCTCATTGTCGCGGGCGGCGTGGAGTCCATGTCGCGCGCGCCCTTCGTCCTGCCGAAGGCGGACTCCGCATTCAGCCGCAGCGCCGAGATCTTCGACACCACCATCGGCTGGCGTTTCATCAATCCGGTCCTGAAACGGCAGTACGGCGTCGACTCGATGCCGGAGACCGGCGAGAACGTCGCCGCGGATTTCAAAGTCTCGCGTGCGGACCAGGACCAGTTCGCCCTGCGCAGCCAGCAGCGTACGGCCGCGGCCTACGCGCGGGGTTTCTTCGAGTCGGAGCTGATCACGGTCGAGATTCCGCAGCGCAAAGGCAAGCCGGTCGTCGTGTCGAAAGACGAGCATCCGCGACCGGAGACCACCCTCGAACAACTCACGAAGCTTCCCACGCCGTTTCGTGCGAACGGCACCGTCACCGCCGGTAATGCGTCGGGCGTGAACGATGGTGCTTGCGCGTTGGTCGTAGCTTCGGAGGCTGCGGTGAAGCGCTTCGGGTTGACGCCGCGAGCGCGGATCGTCGCTGGCGCCACGGCGGGAGTCGAGCCACGCATCATGGGAATCGGACCGGTTCCAGCCACGAGGAAGGTGCTGGCAAAGGCCGGACTGGAAATGAAGCAGCTCGACGTCATTGAGCTGAACGAAGCGTTCGCATCGCAAGGCATTGCAGTGCTGCGTGAGCTCGGGCTGCCGGAAGATGCGGAACACGTGAATGCGAACGGCGGAGCGATCGCGCTCGGCCATCCGCTCGGAATGTCGGGCGCCCGGCTGGCGACCACGGCGACGTATCAGTTGATGGCGACGAAGGGCAGGTATGCCCTGTGCACGATGTGCATCGGAGTGGGACAGGGTATCGCGCTCATCATCGAGCGCGTATAGCAGCCTGTCGAGCTCGAA
>DASZVD010000302.1:0-9087 GCA_035547375.1 Steroidobacteraceae bacterium | reverse complement strand
CAAGCACGAAGGATGCGGTCCCATCGATCGGGTCTACCAGCCAGCAGCGGCCCTGTCGCGCCAGCTCCCCGCCATACTCCTCCCCCAACACCGCGTCCTGCGGCCATGCGGCGCGGAGCAAACGGCGCAGCAGTCGCTCCGCTTTCTTGTCGGCGAGAGTCACCTCACTGCCGTCGGATTTGCGGCTGGCGCGAGCCTTGTGCAGGTCGTGCACAACAATGGCGTCGGATTCCTCCAACGCCGCGCTCACCGTGGACACCAAGGAACGGAACTCGCGCTGGGACAATCGGGGCATCGATTCTCCAAACCGCCGGCTCGCGGCGGACAGGGACCTTCTATCTATAAGGCCTTGTATTTACTTGCAGTTTCTCGCGCGCTCGCCTAACGTATGAGGGTCATCGACCGGCCCTGCACGCGACCGACGGAGTCTTGCCATGCACTACGGCCCTAACAGTCTCTGGGGTGTCCTCGTCCTCATCGCCGATATTTGGGCTATCGTCAATATCTTCCAAAGCAGCGCCTCGACGGGGAGCAAAGTCCTCTGGACGGTGCTGGTGATCCTGCTGCCGGTGCTCGGCTTCATCATCTGGTTGATCGCCGGCCCCAGAACCGGCAGGCCCTGACCGAGCCGCGTGATCATTGCTTGAGCGTCACCCAGATCAGATCGATGGGTGTCTTACCGATATTGCGTGACTCGTGTCCTTCACTCAGCGGAATCGTCGGCTCCCAGCCCACCAGGCCGTCGGGTGCCGGCTCCGGATAAGGCGTCTCCGGTTCCTTCTTCGAGCGATACGCCCATTGGCCGCCCTTCACATGGATGTACAACATATCCGGATGATGGGCGTGGACGCCCTCCCATTGTCCGGGCTGGACCACGAAGCGTTGCACGATGACGCGATCGTCCTCCAGAAGGTCCTCACCAGGAATGTTCGGGTAATTGAGATAGTGATATTTCGGTTCGCCTGCGGAGCGCGCGGTGGCGGCAACCGGCTTGAGGGTCACTGAAATGAACTCGATCGGAGTCGTCCCGCTATTGGTATAGCCGTCTTCCGCACGGTCGGTCGTGCTCTGCCAGGCGACCCGGCCCTCCTTCCAGAGCGTGGTCCGGCCCGTGGCGCGGGAGGTCAGCAAGCCGCCCTTGATGAACACCAACAGCTGATCCGACTTCAGGGGATGACGGCCGGTGAATTGCCCCGGCTGAATCACGAACTTTTGCGCGACCACCCGCGCGTTGTCGAGAACTACCTCGCCGGTCAGGTTCGCGTATATCTGCAGATAATCACCCGTGCTCGTTGCGGCATACGGGGCACTCGCCCACGGCACGCAAGCGAGAGCCAGAGTCACCAGACCAGAAGGCCGCAATCTTGTCATGACATCCCCCCGTCCGAACAGCCACGGCACCGCTGAGGGCCGCTGCCGCATGGTGCAGCGTCGGCACCCACAAATGCAACCATCGGGGCAGTGGGTACGATGCGGCCCTGGGTGAGCGTGTCCCCTACTGCGTCACCACCCGCGAAACGTACGAGGTCAATTGCACGGGAGACTGTAACGAAGGCGTTGAGGTCAGCGACGCGAGATACATGGGCTTGACCCCCTGTGTATCGACCGCGAGCACATTGATGAACTGCAGGTCGACGGTTGCCGGCGCCGCCCCGCCACTCGATGTCTCGCCGAGCGTGACCACTCCCTGCGGGAATCCCGATACATCCACCGCATAAGCCACGGAGCCTGCGGGAGTGACCGGAAGAGGAGAGCCGAACGGGCGCGTGTTGTAAGTCAGGGTCGATCCGGATGAGGCGGGATCCTGGATCAGGACGATATTGCCCGAGGAGTCATACCAGGCCTGGTTGCCCACTCCGAGCAACGTCCCCGTATTGCCGGTGGCGGCCGCGATCTCCGAGACTTGCGCCGAATCGGTATAGAGAACTTTCGAGTTGTCCGGGCTGAAGCCGATCACGGACTGGAGCGGGGCCACGAGTTGTGGATCGGGCGTATTGGAAACATCCGCCACGTAGAGACCGGTCGAGGTGGGAGCGCTGCCGGGTACGCCCACGTCGTAGGCAACGACCTTGCCATTACTGCTGCCGCCCATTCCGGGAGGCAAGCCGACGGTGCTGGACGTTACGGCAACTCCCGTGGTTGGCGTGTCGATCTCGGTTTCACTGGTCAAGGCTTTGGCGTCGACGTACCAGATACCCTCGCGCCCATTGCGGTTCGCCTGCTCGACAATGGTCGATTGGTCCGACGCCACCGTGAAAGCGCTGATGTCGTCGCTGGTTGCGGGGTCGCTCAGCATCGATACCAGGACTGTCGAAGGGGTGTTGCTGACCGATACCAGATAGATCGACTTGTGCTGCCCGCCTGTGCCGCCTGCCAGGAAATAGAGCGCGGACGAATCCGGAGTGAACGTCGGATGGGAGGCGAATGCCGCAGGCGCGCCCGAGATCGTGGGGCTGACGAGCATCGCGGCACTCGGATTCGAGACGCTGACCAGATACAGGGAGTTGTTGGCTGCCGTACCCGCGACGACCGCGACCCACTTGCCATCAGGGCTTACGACGAACTGATCGTTGCCGTTGCCATCAGCAACAGGCAACACGCCGCTCGGCAGGGAAATCGGCACCTGCGTCCCGGGAGAAGTCGTTTGCACGACGGAGAGGCTGTTGCTCGAGGCGTTCGCCGGATCGAGTGAGCGATATACGATGGTCGCCCCGTTGTTCGCGACTGCGTAACCCTGAAGGCGCACGCTACCTTGCGTGGCCGCGGTCTCCTTCACGGGAGCCGCCGCGAAATCAGTCATATAGACCTCGTACTGACCGCTCCCGTTCGGATCGGAATCCGCAACGAAGGTGATTCGAAACGGGGCAGCCCCGACAAAGACCACCGCGTAGGCGCTGGCCGTCTTGCCGCTCGGATCCGTCAGCGTGTAGCCGAATCGGGTCAGCCCTTTGAATCCGCCGGGCAGACCGGAAATTCCGATGGTCCCGTCCCCGTTCACCTTGGCCGTCCCGATCGTCGCCGGCGTCGTGATGGTCGGCGTCAGCTTGCCTCCATTCGGCGAGTTGGCGGTCGCCAGAACATTGATGCCGCCGCTCGCCGCCCCGGGATTGTCATCCCGCACGATAGTGCTGTTGGCCGTCGGCGGTGAGTCGAAGTTGACCGTGATGCTTATCGTGCCCGTCGTGGAATGTCCCGAGGTGTCCGTCGCCGTCACGCCGAACGAGTCGTTTCCGGTGAAGCTCTGATTCGGGGTGTAGACGAAGGCGCCGGCCGCGGTGAATCCGCTCACCGTCCCCGATTTCGGTGCGGTGCCCAGTGTGAAGGTGACGGTCCCGCTGTTTGGATCGGTTGCGGTGAGCGTGCCGCTCAATGGCACGTTTTCATTCGTTGTGAAGGTCGTGGCTCCCAGCACGGGATTCTGCGACAAGCCGCCGCTTCCTCCACCGCCGCCGCTGCCACCCATGCCGCCACCGCCCCCTCCACCGCCTCCGCACGCAGCAACGGCGACGGTCATCACGATTACAACGGCCGCACGAACGATCCGCCAGGCAGGCTGCATGATCGCCCCTCCCTTGAAGTCACAAGGGGATACTGCCACAACTTGCAGTCGATCAGGAGGTACGTGGCACAACTACAACATTCGGCAACAAGCTTGGGCCTGACCTATTGTTATAACAGCTGTCAGGAATCAGCGACACGCCAGCCCGATTCCAGGCCGTCAGGCCTTCCCGGCGGGCTCCGTGTTGGAGCTCGGCAGCGTGGCGGACCTGCCCTTCGGCACCACCTCATGACCCGGAGCCTCGGGCTCATCGTCGACCATCTGCGCGGGGAATCCCTCACCCAACACTCGGATGCCGCACGCTTCCTCCAGCCGCTTGATGATATTCGGCGAGAGCTCGCGGCCGCCGTAGCGGCGTTGGCCATCCTTGAAGATATTCAGGACCAGCGGCGAGATCTCCACGGGAACCTCCAGCTGGGTGGCGAGAGCGTCGAAGATTCCAACATCCTTGACGACCAGCTCCATCGTGAAGCTGATGTCGCGACTGCCGTTCAGAATCACTTGCGACTCCGTCTCGTGCACGAAGGAGTTGCCGGAGGAGATGCGGATCCCCTCATACGTCATATTCATGTCGAGGCCGGCGACCTTGGCCACGGACAACGCTTCCGCCAGGGCGGCCAGGTGTACGGTGCAAAGATAATTGGTGATGACCTTCAACACCGAGGCCGACCCCAGGGGCCCCGTGTGGAGAATGCGCCGGCCGAGGATCGAGAGGATGGGCAGCACTGTCTCGAAGGCCTCACGGCGGCCTCCCGCAAAAATCGAGATATTGCCGGTCTCGGCACGATGGCAGCCGCCCGAGACGGGGCAATCCATCGCGGTCCCGCCGCGTGCTTCCACCAAGGCGCCCAGGCGTTGGATCTCCTTGGAGTCGGTAGTACTCATCTCCAGCCAGATCTTGCCCGGGCTCAGGCCGGCGAGGATGCCGTCCTCACGCTCCATGACGTCGGCGGACGCCGCCGGAGAGGGCAGGCAGGTGATCACCACATCGCACTTCTGTGCCATTTCACGGGGAGAGGCGGCCTTTGACGCCCCCTTCCGAACGAAGGCATCCTCCAGATCCGCGTTCAGGTCACGGACGGTCAGGGGAATCCGGTGGCGTAACAGGCTTCCTGCGAGCTTCGCTCCTACATTGCCGAGGCCAATGAAGCCGATTTTGGTATTGTTCATGATAAAGGGGGCTCCAGATGACGGGGACACTCAGATGCCGGCGAATCAGCACTAGCTGGGAGTGGCAATGAAGCCACCACCGCGGGGGAGCATAACAGTGCCGGAAGGCGCCTTTGGAGCGGCTTCCGCCATGGCACCCGAGGAGGCCTTTGACAGGGACTCCGCCCCGGCTGCGGCATCTGTGGCGGATTCGTCCGGGGCGGAAGGCGTCGCGGCTTCGGTGACGGCACGGTGGTACGTGCTGATCATGATGTGCCTCGTCTACACCCTCAGCATCGCCGACCGGTATACCGTCTCCACGGTCCTGGAGCCGATGCGGATCGATCTCCATTTGTCTGACGCGGGGATCGCCTTCCTGACCGGCGTTTCCCTCGCCCTCTTCTACGTCCTGTTCGGGTTTCCGATCTCCTGGCTGACCGATCGCAAGAATCGCCGCAACATCATCACGATCTCGCTGGTGGCCTGGTCGGTCATGACGACCCTGTGCGGCCTGGCGCGCAATTATTGGCAATTGCTCGCCGCGCGCATTGGCGTCGGCGTAGGTGAGGCGGGCGGCACTCCCGCCGCGAATTCGATCATTTCGGATTATTTCCCTGCCGGGCAGCGCCCGATGGCGCTGACGATCTTCTCCCTGGGAGCGCCCATCGGGGCCTGGGTCGGCTACAACGTCGCCGGTGCCATCGCGAATCAGTACGGCTGGCGTGCCGTGTTCCTGGCTCTCGGCACACCGGGCATCCTCGTCGGCGCCATCGTGTTCCTGACCGTCCGGGAGCCCAAGCGAGGCTGCCTGGACGCGGAAAACCCCGACACGGCGCCTTCATTCATCACCACCATGAGATTCCTCTGGGAGCAGAAATCGGCGGTGCACGTGATGGTGGCGAGCGCGCTGTGCGCGCTCTGGGGGTGGGGGCTGACCTACTGGACGCCCATGTTCCTCATGAGAACCTACGGGCTGAATGCGGGAGAGGCGGGAGCGATCACCGGCAATGCCCACCTGGTGGGAGGCACCGCCGCCACCTTGTTCACCGGGTGGCTCATGGGACGGCCCAGCATGGCCGATCCGCGTCGGATCGTCCGCTTGTTGGGTATTGGGATCGGCCTGGCGACACTGGCTTCCGCGATCATCTTCTGGACCCACTCGCTTGCCCTGACCAAGGCCCTGTTCTGGATTTTCGTGCCGGCGATCTACTTCTACATCGGACCCTGCTTTGGCCTGCTCAACAACCTCGCGCAGTGCCGCATGCGCGCGATGTTCTGTGCCACGACGTTGTTCGTGGCCAACGTGGGCAATCTCGTCATTGCGCCCCAGGTCGTCGGCCTCTTGAGCGACTGGTTCGCCCCGAGCTCCGGTCCTAACGCGGAGTCGTTGCGGCTTGCCCTCCTTTGCCTGGTGCCCACCGGCTTTTGGGCCACGGTCCACTACTTTCTGTCGACGCGCAACCTCCTCAGCGATCACGCGCGCGCGCTCGGCACTCCGCCATGAAACTCACCGACATCGAGACGTTCGTCGTCGGCAACCCACCACCGCACTATGGTGGCCGCTACTTCGTCTTCGTCAAGCTGACGACCGACCACGATGTCAGCGGTGTTGGCGAAGCCTACTGCCTGCCGTTCGATCCGCACATCGTCGCGACGCTGCTGCAGGACGTTTTCGCCCGTTTCTTCGCGAACGAGGATCCTCACGACATCGAAAAGCTCTGGCGGCGAGTCTACTCCGCCGGCTTCACGCAGCACCCCGACCTCACGCTCGTGGGCGTCTTGAGTGCGCTCGAGATGGCCTGTTGGGATATCGTGGGCAAGGAGGCGGGGCAACCGGTTTACAAACTCCTGGGCGGACGCGTACACGAGCGTCTACGGTCCTACACCTACATTTACGCGCGGCCCGGTGACCTGACGGACGTCTACTCGGATCCGGATCTCGCGGCCGAGCGGGCGGTCGAGTATCTCGACCAGGGCTTCACCGCGCTCAAGTTCGACCCCGCGGGACCTTACTCGGCCTTCGATGGGCGGCAACTGCGTCTGGCCGACCTGGATCGCTGCGAGCGCTTTGCGCGGCAACTGCGCGAGGCCGTCGGATTGAAGGCCGATCTGCTATTCGGCACCCATGGGCAGATGACCGCGGCCGGCGCGATCCGCCTGGCGAAGCGCCTCGAGCCGTACGATCCGCTGTGGCTCGAGGAGCCGGTGCCCCCCGATGCCCCCGAGGAAATGGCCAAAGTGGCGCGCGCGACGTCGATCCCGGTCGCCACCGGTGAGCGGCTCGCCACCAAGTACGATTTCGGCCGGCTGCTGCAGGCGGGCGCGGCCGCCATCCTGCAAATGAACCTGGGCCGCGTGGGCGGCCTGCTCGAGGCGAAGAAGATCGCCGGCATGGCCGAGGTGTATCACGCGCAGATCGCGCCCCATCTGTATTGCGGCCCCATCGTGGGCGCGGCCAACATCCAGCTCGCCACCTGCTCGCCCAACTTTCTCATCCTGGAAGGCATCGAGCGTTGGGACGGCTTTCACGCCGCCCTTCTCGAGGATCCGATTCGCTGGGAGGCCGGCTACGTCATCCCGCCCACCGAGCCGGGCCTGGGCGTGGAGTTGAACGAGGATTTCATCCGGCGCCATCCCTACGCGGGCGGCCGGCTGCACCTGGAAATGGCCGCCGACCCGGCTTAGGGCGGCACGAACGAGGAGCGTCATGAGTCATACCAAGCCGCCGGCGCAGATTCGAATCAAACGGGCCTATGATCCGCCTTCGTCCGACGACGGCGCCCGCGTCCTGGTCGATCGGCTGTGGCCGCGCGGCTTGAAGAAATCGGACGCGCACCTGTCTCAGTGGATGAAGGACATCGCGCCGAGCACCGAGCTGCGCAAGTGGTTTGCCCACGATCCGGCGCGCTGGGAAGAGTTCCGGCGCCGCTACGAGGCGGAGCTCCGCGCCAAGCGCGACCTGCTGGCCGAGCTCACGGAGCTGGCCCGGAAAGGTCCTCTCACCCTCATCTATTCCGCTCACGATCCGCTGCACAATCAGGCCGTCGTCCTTCTGGATGTCCTGCGACGCTGAGCCCGGGAACGCCGTCCCGCCTGGCCGCCGGGCTCATCTCTTGCGAGCCGCCAACTCCATGGCAACGCGCCAAGGCCGTGGTCTTGGCGATTGGCCCAACGCCGCGCAAGAGGTCGAGATTCAGTGTCCAACGGTTCCCTGTTGTGTCAACCTCCAGGAACAGGTTACCGGCCCGACCTGGACGGTCTCAGAGCGATAGCCGTACTGGCGGTCGTCGCGTATCACGCGTTTCCCGAGCAGGCGCCCGGCGGCTACGTCGGCGTCGACGTATTCTTTGTTATTTCGGGATTCCTGATCACGAACATCATTCTCGATGCCCTGTCGCGCCACGGTTTCCGGCTGCGCGAGTTCTATGCGCGCCGCGCGCGGCGGATACTTCCGGCGTTATGTCTGGTGTTGGCGACATGTCTGGCATTCGGTTGCTACGTCCTTCTGCCGGACGAATTCAGCAACCTCAGCAAGCACACCGCCGCCGCGGCCGGCTTCGCGGCCAACATCGCGTTCTGGCGCGAGAGCGGCTACTTCGCGCCGGCGGCGCAGTTCGAGCCGCTGCTGCACCTGTGGTCCCTCGGGATCGAGGAGCAGTTCTACCTGCTGTGGCCGCTGTTGCTGCTGCTCGCCTGGCGCCTGAGATGGCACCTCGTGCCGACGGTCGCCCTCCTGGGGGCGGCCTCGTTCGCGTTGAATGTCATCATGACCAACAGGCAGGCCACCGGCCTCTACTACTTTCCCTTTTCCCGGTTTTGGGAGCTGGCCGTGGGCTGCCTGTTGGCGAGCGCACGAGTGCGAGTGGCGAGCGCGCGAGCCGTCCCGGCCGCCGCAGATTCACCAGGCGCGCGTGCCTCAACGAGCCGCGTCCCGGCGCGAATTCCCGGCGCGCTCGCGAATGCCGTGGCGATCGCGGGCGTCGCGCTCATCGCGATCGCCGCCTTTGGCTTCGATGCGCACACTCCTTTTCCGGGTTTCGCGGCGCTCGTGCCGATTGCGGGCGCCTCGTGCATCGTCGCGGCTCCCGGATCCTGGTTCCGGGAAAGAGTTCTCTCACACCCCTGGCTCGTTTTTGTCGGCCTGGTGAGCTATCCGCTCTATCTGTGGCACTGGCCCATCCTGTCCTTCGCCGCGATCCTGCACGCCGGAACTCCGGAGATCGGGGTCCGCGTCGCAGGGCTCGCGCTGAGCTTCGTTCTCGCCGTCCTGACTTACCGGCTTTTGGAGCTGCCCATTCGCAAGCGACGCCGGCCCAGCGTGAGTGTCGCACTTGCCGGTGCCGCGGCGGCGCTGGGTCTCGCGGGGGTTGCCATTTACG
>DASZVD010000301.1:0-14222 GCA_035547375.1 Steroidobacteraceae bacterium | reverse complement strand
TCCCTCGCGGTGCAGATCGTGATCGCAGATCACATCATAGGGAATCTGCTTTTCCTCCAGCCAATCGATCAGGTGCAGGTCGGCGGAAAGCTGGTGGGGTCCGTCGTAGAGCCGTGCGCGGTGCGTGGGACGCATCGACGTGAGCGACGGGCGCAGCATCGTGACGTGGCAGATACCGCTCCCGTCACGATGGTGATTGTAGGTGCTCTTCAGCCAAAGCCGCTCGATGTACTCGTAGGCTTGCGCCTGCAAACCCATGTTGCGCAGCGGGCACAGCGGCGCCAGAAACTCGAACGGCTCCAGATCGAGCGCTTCGTTCGAATACGCCAGATAGCTGACCGTCGGCATCAGCACTGCAATCGCAGCATCGGGCTTGCCGGTGGGGGTCCGCACAAAGAACGGTAGGTAGTCGCATTCGCCGTCCGCCGTCGACAGTCTCAGCGCATACACGCCGCTGCGCAACTCTTGGGGAACGACGAGGCGCAGGCTCTCCTTCCAACCTGCGTCTTCCAGGTCATCGTCGTGAAAGTGAATGGCGTTGTACTGCTCCGGTGCCTCCCGGAACGAATCGGTCCGGGCGGTCCAGTTGTGGCCCGTTACCGCCCGGGTCGGGCGATTCACCGTCCGGCCGTGATAACCGTGCCCACTGGTATCGGGAATCCGACGGCGCGCAGGGTCATGCGACAGGTCCCATCTGGCGAGCCAGCCGTCGACGGGCAACTGCCCGGTACTCAGACCCGGCAGCTCCGCGGCCGTCAGCGGGCGGGCCAGCACACCCGGCGCGCTCAGCTTCCCATTGAAACAACCCGTGGCGTGTGTGCGACCCGCATCGCTGCTCACCAAGCCGCCCGCGGCAAGCAGCAATGGCCGATCGCTCGCCCACGCCACCGGAGAGTCCAGATGAGCGACAACAGCCTCCGCCGGGGGATCAAACACCGTGGGGTGCATGTCTTGCGTGAGTAATGTCAGGTTCCCGTGCTTCGGGTCGTACGCCAGAGCGACTTGGTACCAGGCTTGCGGTCTCAACGTACGTCGCGACGTCACGCTGCACACTTCACCGCTGGTGAGCGCCGCCCGGCCCGATAGATTGCCCTTGCCATCGATGAACAGTCCGAAGCCGCGGCGGCGTTCCACGTCCCACTGTGTCACGATTCCCTGCTCACCCTGGTGCGGTGCTGTCGCCTGCAGCCACAGGACAACCGTGAAACCCTCGGCGCCGAGCGCTTCGCCCCGGGAATCGATCAGGACGTAGGAGCCGGTCTGAATGGCCTGGGACTCTCCGGGATAGCTGCCCTCCACAGGGCTCGGCACGGGGGTCGACTTGAAGCCCGGCCCCCGCGGATTCTCATCTCCATGAATGAGCCGTACGAGCTGCACATCGAAGCGGCTGGATGCGCAGCTGACGAAAACGCGCAGCGTTTCACCGCGCTGGACGGACCATCGATCGGTATATCCGGTGAGCTTCATGGTTGTCTTTCCATCACGGACGCCAGGGAATGTTCTCGGACCGCTTCTGCACCGTGACCATGACTTCCACCGGCTCCTCCTGCGCGCCACCCGTCAGTGGTCGATATGTAAATGTAATTTACTACCTTAATGATATGTTATTTGCTATATCTATCACACGCAAGAATTGCCGAACGGGAGAGGTGACATGGCGGGAGAGCCCGGCGCGGCAAGGGCATGCCGTGCAGCGATCGGCGTCGGCGCAGCGCTGACGGGACGGTGCAGTACGATATTGCGCTCGGCTTCGCTGCTACAGCGGCCGCCTCGACCTTGGCGCTCGTAGCCGCTCGCCGAAAGATACAGGCTCCGTCCGGATCCGACCCGAGGAAGTGATATGACCCGTCACCGCAAAGATCTCCCGAATGAAGGCATGTCCCGCGCCACACTCGAGGCGCAGCTCGAGACGATGTCGTTCGATCCCGTGCGAGGGCACTGGAGCCGCGCCTTCCGGGGTCCGCCTGATGTGCAGGACATCGGCAAGATGGCATACGCCATGTTCCTGTCGGACAACGGGATCTTCTCCCTGCGCAACGAGCAGATGCGCCGCGTGGAGGAGGAGATCATCGACATGTGCGTCGGCCTGTTTCACGCGCCGCCCGATGCCTGGGGGACGTTCACCAGCGGCGGGTCCGAGAGCAACTACACGGCCCTGCACGCAATCCGGGAATGGGGGCGCGAGACGCATCCCGAGGCCACGGTACCGGAGATCGTGGTGCCGTTCTCCGGTCATCCGACACTATCCAAGGGCTGTCATTACTTCGGCCTCAAGATCGTCCGGGTGCCGCTGGGCGAGGATCTGCGCGCAGACGCAAGAGCCATGGAAAAGGCTGTAGGTCCCAACACCGTCGGCATCGTTGGCTCGGCGCCCTGCTGGCCCTACGGGCTCTACGACCCCATCGAAGCGCTCGGCGAGCTGGCCGAGCGACACAACCTCTGGTTGCACGTGGACGCGTGTGTCGGAGGCTATCTGGCTCCGTTCGTCGAGGAGCTCGGCCACCGACTGCCCGTCTGGGACTTCCGGGTGCCGGCCGTACGGTCCATCTCCGCGGATCTGCACAAATACGGCTACTGCCCCAAGCCGGCGTCCACCGTCCTGTGGCGGTCGCAATCGTTGCAACGATTTCACCACGTACACCCGGATGACTGGCCCGGCGGGCCCTACAAGATGCAGGGGTTCGCCGGAAGCCGCAGCGCCGGTCCCCTCTTCGCCGCCTGGACCGTGTTGAACTATGTTGGGCGAGCGGGCTACCGGCGGCTGGCGGCCGCTGTGCTGGAAGCGCGACGCCTTCTGGCCGAAGGAATCACCGGCATCGACGGACTCTACGTTTTTCCAGGGGATCTGGTGCCGCTCGCGTTCGGCTCCACCACCCTCGACATGCAGATCGTGATGGGGGAGCTGCAAAAGGCAGGGTGGGTGCTGGTCGGCTCGCGCCAGCCTCCGTTGATCAATCTGCCCATCGATCCCGCCACCGATGCCGTGGTCATCGAGACTTTTCTCGCCGATCTGCGTAACGCAGCCGCGCTCGCCCGCAGTCGCCTCGACGGCGGAGCACGCGCCGAGCTCGATTACTGAGCGTGCGGGCCGGGATTCGATGAGTCCTGTCGGCCTCAGAGTACCCGATAAACCTCGATCAAACGGTCGTTCTCGTGAGGGCCCTTGGCAAGGCGCAGGCTCGCGGGAACATCGACCAGGGTCGCGAGAAAGATCTGGCTGTTGAGCCACTCGTACTTGCCTTGGGGGGCAATGAACTCGGGGGCCAGCCGGTAGTACCAATCGCCCGGCCGGCGGTTCGGATACGCCAGCCCGCGGTTGTGAATGATGATCGTGACGCCGTCGTCGGTGCGAAGACGATATAAAGCGTCGACGACTTCGACACCGTCGGGGCGCAGAACGGGAAAATCTCCGCCACCGGCGATGACGGTGCCGCGAATTCCCTTGCCCTGGAAACGGCCGCCGATGATGGGCCAGATCTCGGTGCGCTTGCCGTCCTTGCTGTTCTGCGAGTCCCCGACCTTCTCCGGCTCGCTACAGGTCACGACGAGCTGCATGACCAGCTCGACTTTCGGCGGGTCGCGCGCGATGAGATCCCAATCGGCGGCCGTCGCACGATCCGATCTCGCCGCCCCCATCACGAGCGCGAACAGGAAGAGTCCCACCGACTTTGCCACCGAACCCTGCACCTGCTTTCTCATGACACCCCTCTCTGTCCTGGCGCTGGTTGACCCTCGAACTGGCGCGCAATGCCCAAGACCCGGCAGCGCGTCGCCCTGCAATCCGTTCGAGGCGGCAGCCGCGGAACCGCCCTCGGCGTGCTTTCGGGGTCAGAATAGCAGGGAAGCGGTACGCCGATGGTGCCGGTGGCTCGTCCGAAGGCGATTCGACATCCTCGAGGTCGGCACCTCCACGTGGACTCAGGAGCGTCCTGGGGCGCTCCTGAGCGGCACCTGCGAGGACGCTCCGGAGCGGCAGCTAGTAGTGATAGGTCATCGTGACGCCCACAGTCCGGGGGCGCCAGGAAATGTCATAGAAGAGTGGAGTCCCGCCTGTCGGGGTGCCCACGTCCTCCGTGCTCGTGAGCCTGGGTCGCGTGTTGAAGAGGTTCTGCGAGAACACCGAGATGTCCAGGCCGGACCACTTCAGACCGGCCCGCAATGACGCGAAGCTCTGCACCGGAACGCTGGCGAAGTACTTCGCATACGTGCCGTTGGCCGGGTCCTGGTTGGGGACCTTGTCAGTCTGCTGCGCGTCATACTCGTAATCCATGCGCACGTAGCCTTGCTTTCCCAGGGCCGGGAAGTCGAGCTGACCGAACACCGCGAGCGTCCAGGGCGATCCGGCGATGTGATCGCCGTCCTGCACGATGGAGGAAGCCGCTCCCTGCAACTGCACCGTCTGCGTGTAGTGCGCATCGGTGTAGCCGAACGTGGCTCCCACGGTCAGCAGTTTCGGGAAGCTGTAGCGCGTCTGCAGGTCGAATCCGCGGCTCTCCGCCTTGCCCAGGTTGGCCGTGAACGGGAAGCCGCAGGAGGACAGGTAGACCCACTGTTGGATGTTGTTCCACTTGATCAGGTAGGCGCTGGCATCGATCAGCAGACGGCGGTCGGCCAGCACGTTCTTGGAGCCGACCTCGTAGCTCCAGACACTGTCGGAACCGTAGGTCGCCGGAACATCCGTCAGGCCGATGGCTGCCAGCGCCGGCTCGCACGCGACACCGACCTTCGCGTTCGATCCGCCGATCCGGTAACCCTTCGCCGCGCTCACGTACAGCAGATTGTCGGGTGTGAGCTGATAGTCGAGCCCGGCCTTCGGCGTCGCCGGATGCTCGCTGAGCGAGCCGGTGCTGGAGACCGGAGTGCCGACGACGGGGCCGGCGTACTGCGTGCTGCCGTGGAAGTCCGCCTTGGCATAGCGCAGCCCCAGAGTCAGCTTGAGCGCGTCGGTCAACCCGACGCTCGCCTGCCCGAAACCGGCGATCTGCTTGTCCACGCCCCGATAGGGATCCTGCTTGTAGATATAACCGTTCAGCAGCGGCCCGAAGATGCTCGTGAACAGCCCCGGGACACCCGTCGCGTTATCGAAATCGGCCGGTAGCGACGGGTCGTACACGTTCTCGACCGAGTTCTCGTCGGCTCTCTGATAGAACAGTCCGGCCGTCCAGCTCACCCGCGCGCGCGGATCGGTGGATTGGAGCCGGACCTCCTGGGTGAAATTCTTCTGGTTATCCGCCCAGTACGTGGGCGCCTGGCTGCTCGCCGGCGGATAGGGAGAGCCGATGAATACGGCACGATCGTACTGAGTGTAGTCGGTTACGGCCGACTCGTCGCGCTTGAAATACGAGGTGTTGGACGTAAGGCTCACGGCGCCGAGATTCCAGTCGACCTTGATGGCGGGCAGCATGAAGCGGTCCGTACTGGGATTGGCCAGCGCGTTGCCGTTCTTGAACGGCGTGTCGAACTGACCGCCGGTAGGATCGGCCGACCCGGGAAGCACGCTCCAGTACGCCGACGTATCGTTCACATACCGGGTCTGGTAATAGAACGACGGCGTGACGCTCACGTCATCGGACGGCACCCATTTGACCGCCAGCCGCGCCGTTGTCGTTCTGTTCCAGTTGGAGTTGGCGTCAACCGTCTCTCCCGTGTGCCAGTCGACGCGATCGACATAACCGCCCTCGCGGCGGTACGAGACGCTCGCGCGAAATCCCAGCGTTCCGTCGATGAGGGGACCGCCGCCTGCGACGCCCGCCTCGTAGGTGGGGGCACCGTACTCGGTCGAGGCGATTTCCGAGCGTGCGTACATGCTGTAGTCGTGCAGCCCGGGCTCGGGAGTGATGAAGCGGATCGTGCCCCCTTCCGACCCTGCGCCGAACAGCGTGCCCTGGGGGCCGCGCAACACCTCGACGCGATCGATGTCGAACAACACGGGCCAGGCGTTGAAGGCGGCGAAGGAGAGATGACGGCTCTGGATGGGAGTGTCGTCCACGTACACGCCCGTGGTGGCGGCACCCGCCGACGAGGCGATACCGCGAATCGAGATCGTCGAGGATTCCGAATTCGAGTTCGTCCCGTGAGAGAACGTGACACCGGGCGTCAGGCGGGCGACATCATCTATGCTGCGCATGCCTTGTGTGTCCATCGCGGCCTGGCTGAAGGCGCTGACGCTGATCGGTACGTCCTGCAGCCGCTCCGTGCGGCGCTGGGACGTCACCACGACTTCCTCCAGGGCCTGTGGATTGTTGTCATCGGTCGTTTCCGCGCGCACAGCAGTCGTCAGTCCCTGTCCGACGACGCCCGCCGCGAACAGTACCCCGCACAAGGCTCTCATGCAGACCTCCAAATGTTGGTGTTTTACGTTACGCCGGGCAACGCGTCCCCGGCGTTGGGATAACATGGCATCGACACCCGCGATCACGCGTAGCGGATCCCGCCCTTACCGGCTCCGGCATTCGCAAGCGCCTCGCGGGTGACCGACCGCAGATCCCCCAGGAACAGCTCGGCGGCCTGCTGCGAAAAATCCGGATCGATGGGCAGCGTGATGGCGGGCGGATTGGCCAGGCCGAGCATCAGCCACCCTTTCTCGATCAGCCCCTGGTAGATCGCGGTCGTCGGCGCCTTGTGCGAATCGAAGTGCAGCGGCATGACGTCCACGTCCCACATGCGCAGCCCTTCGATGGCGTTGATCTCGTGGGTGAGATAGCGCTTCATCTCCAGGAGGCCGCGCGTGAGGCGCAGATAGCCGGCGCGACCCAGGTAGCTCATCACGGCCCAGGCGGCAAAGATGGGACCCGCCGAGCGGGAGCCGGAAAGGCTCGCCAGCTTGTAGGTGCCGAGGAAGTGATCCTCGATGGCCACGTAGTGATACTTCTGCAGCTCGGCCTCGCGGAAGTAGATGGTGGAGGCGGGCTTGGGGCAGTAGCCGAATTTGTGCAGGTCGGCGGAGATCGAGGTGACGCCCGGCACCCGGAAGTCCCAGGCAGTCAGCTGCTCACCGAGCATCTCCAGGAAGGGCGACAGGTAGCCGCCGACACAGGCATCCACGTGCATCCACAGACCCGCGTCCGCAGCGATCGCGGCGATTTCCGGTATGGGATCGATGCGACCGAAATGCCACGTCGGGGCCGAGGCCGCGATCATGATCGTGTCGTCGTTGATCGCAGCGGCAATGTTGGCGGCGACGCCCCGTCCGGCGGCATCGAGATCCGTGGTGATCACCTCGATGTCCAGGTAACGGGCTCCCTTCTGGAAGGACGGATGGATCGTGAAGGGCGCCACGACGTTGGGTTTCTTCACGCCCGGCTTGTGCGTCTTGGCCCATTCCCGGGCGGCGTGCAGCGCGGAGAAATTACTCTCCGTGCCGCCACTGGTGAAGTTCCCTGTGGACGTCGGGCCGGGGTGCAGCAGGCTCACACCCATGCTGATCACTTCCTGCTCGATCTGCTGCATGTACGGCAGATAAAGCGAGAAGAAGCCGTTGTCGGACATGAAGTGCTCGAAGGCGTACTTGGCCACCGCTTGCACGTCCGGGGGGCCGCGGAATGCCCGCGCAAAGTGCGCATGCGGCTCGGGCAGCGCGATCTGGGCGAATTGCGACTTGATCGTGTCGAAGCTCAGGCCCGCTTCGGGCAGCGGCTTGGACGCTCGGATCTGTTCCAACATCGATGGGATTCCTCGCAGGTGCGTGTATGAGGAGGCTTCGGGAGCGCGTGGACCTTCAGGGCAGCCGGGTGGCACTGAGCGGGGGAATGCGTCCGGCCCACGGCCGGGCGCGCTCGAGTTGTCCGGCCAGCCCGAACAAAGTGAGCTCGTCGGCGAGATGCCCCACGAACTGCACGCCCACGGGGAGTCCGGCAGCACTCCAGTGCAGCGGCACCGACATGGCGGGTTGGCCCGAGGCATTGAACATGGAGCAGAACGCGCAGAAATCCATCAGCTTGCGAATCCACTGTGCGGCATCCACGCCTTCCTCGTTGGCGTTGAGCACGCCGAGAGGCAGCGGCGGGCTGCTGAGCACAGGGGTCATCCAGATGTCGCAGCTCGTGAAGAATCGACCGAGCTTGCGGCTGACGGTGTTGGCAACCCCAATCGCCTCGGCGAGATCCACTGCGCTCATGGCGGCCCCATGACGCAAGATGGCGCGAGTGGTGGCCTCAAAGTTCTGCGGCGTCACCTCGCGGCCTGTCATCTGTCGGACCATTTTCACGGCGACCGCGATCACCGGCGCCGCTATGTCGCGGAAGACGGCACACGACTCTTCGTGAGTCACGTCCGGTGATGCCTCGAATACGTCATGTCCCAGCTGTTCGCACAGCCGTGCCGCATCGAGCACAGCCTGCCTGCACTCGGGGTGTAATGGCGGGGCCCCCTCGGGCGGGGTCACGGAAAACGCAATCCGCAGCCGCCTCGGATCGCGGCGGGCGGCTTCCAGGTACGAGATCGGCGGTGAGGGCAAGAGATAGCGCGCGCCGATGTCCGAACCGGCCGTGGCGTCGAGCATCGCGGCACTGTCGCGCACACTGCGGCTCACAATGAGCTCGCATCCCAGGCCGAAGATGCCCTCGTCCTGGTCGGGGCCGAACGGTTGGCGGCCGCGGCTGGGCTTCAAGCCGAAGACACCACAACAGGACGCGGGAGCCCGGATGGAGCCCCCACCGTCATTGGCATGAGCAACCGGAACCATGCCGCAAGCTACGGCCGCCGCCGCACCGCCGCTCGAGCCTCCGGGGGTGTGCAGCGTGTTCCAGGGATTACGGGTAGGTCCGTGCTTCACGGGCTCTGTGGAGACGCTGGCCCCGAATTCGGGGATGTTGGAACGGCCTACCGCCACCACGCCGGACTTCTTGAAGCGCGCCGCAAGCTCGCTGTCGTAAGGAAAGGCGATGCCTTCAAACAAACGGCTGCCGCACTCCGCCGGCACGTTGGCGTAGTGCGAACCCACGTCCTTGATGAGGAAGGGCACGCCCTCGAAGGCACCCTTCCCCGGGCCCTCGCGCAGCGAGCGCTCGGTCTCCTCGGGCACCTTCGCGATGACGGCGTTGATCTCAACGTTGAGCTGATCTATGGCCGCAAGCGCCGTACTCGCCAGCTCGCGCGCGCTCACCTGTCCTGACTTCACGAGCTCCGCCAGGCCGAGGCCATCCAAGCGGGCGTATTCCGCGATCTTCATGCTGCAGTTCCCCCCGCCGGGCGTGACCGGTATCGCCGGGCCTCGCGCCGACTCGATTCGTAGAGTGTCTTCGGTTTTACTCTATATTTAGGATTCGACTAAATCAATAGTAAATTTGAAATTACTATCAATATTTGAGTACGCTCCGAACTCCCCGGTGGGGGCGGCAACGGCCTATGCCGCACGGTGCGGTCAACACGCGCTACGCTGATTTCACCTAAAGAAACGCATCGACATCGAGTACCCGTATGGCGCACGGCGGCGCGTGAGCCAGCGCACCCTGCTGCACTCGATGATCGATATCAGTTTGAAAAAGATAGTGGGTTTGGAAATACTATTGAGAAGCGAGGTGCTCGCGGAGCAGGCTCGGGCCCTGGCCCGGGCAACATCGGCAAGTGACGACAGGTCTGTCAAAAGGGGGGATCGATAGTGGGTCGAAGGGAGTCAGGAAAGTCCGAGCGGCGGACGAGGATGCTGACAGCCGCGGCGCAACTGTTCGAGAAGAAAGGCTTCGCCGCGACGACGTTTTCCGAAATCGCCGCCGCCGCGGGCGTGGGCGTGGCGACGGTGTACAAGTACTTCGGCACCAAGGAGGGCATCGTCGTGGCGCTGCTGCGTCCCTCGCTGGGCCGCATGATCGCCAAGGGTCAGCGGGTCGTCGATGAGCCGCCCGCGGATCCCGTGCAAGCCGTGATCGGCCTGATGTCCGTGTACTGGGATCTCGTGCGCGAGCACGACTGGTCCCAGCGCGAGATCTTGCGGCTTACCGTGTTTCCCGGCCTCGGTGCCGGGGAAGCGCTGGCACAGTTCACGAAAGAATGCGACGCGCGCACCCAGGAGCTGATCCACACTCTGCTGAAGAGCTTGCGGGCCGCGGGCCGCGTGTCGCCCCGGCTGTCGCTGCGGGATGCCACCGCCATCATCTTCGCGCTGCTGAATCAGCAATTCGGAATTTATCTGACGGGCGACCGGCCGGACGTGGAGCATGACTTCAAGTTGCTGACACGGCGGATACGCGCGCTGTTCGATGATTGGCGGGCTTGAGTGCGGGAGTGTCCCGGGTCCTTGGAGTGCGGCGCTGATTCCGGCGCTCGATACCGGAGCGCATCCACGAAAAGCTTGAATGCAAGAGAGGTGTGCCGGCGGCCGAGATAGTAGAGATGGTAGCCCGGCAAAGGCCGGGTCCATTCCGCGAGAACCCGCGTCAGCCGGCCACTCGCGATGTGCCGGTCAACCTGATCCAACGGGAGATACGCGAGTCCCAGTCCGTCGAGAGCCGCATCGAGCATCAGGTCTATGGTGTTGAAAATGAGCGGTCCGTCCACGCGGACGCGCACCTCCCGCCCATCCTGCAGAAGTCGCCATCCGTTCAGCGTCCCGGAGGTCGGGAGCCTCAGGTTGATGCAGCGATGCTCGACCAGATGCTGAGGATCGGCAGGCGGGGGATGGTGCCGAAAGTACTCGGGCGCGCCGACGATCGCCATCGGAATGTCAGGGGCGATTCGCACGGCAACCATGTCCTTCGCCACCTGCTCTCCCAGCCGGACACCGGCATCGAAGCGATCGGCGACCACGTTGGCAAGTCCATAGTCGACGATGATCTCCACCGTGATGTCGGGATGGTCCGGCAGAATCTTCTTGAGCGCCGGGCACAGGATGGTTTTGGCGGCGTGCTCGACCGTGGTGATCCGGATCGTGCCCGCGGGCTTGTCGCGGAATTCGCTGAGGTCCGCGATGCTCTGATCGAGATTGTGGAGCATCGGTCCCAGCGCCTGCACGAGCCGCTCGCCGGCCTGGGTAGGCGCCACACTGCGCGTGGTTCGTGCCAGAAGACGCACCCCGAGACGTGCCTCGAGCCGACGCACAATCTGGCTCAGCGCTGATTGGGACAGGGCGAGCTTGCGCGCCGCCCGGGTAAAGCTCCGTTCTTCCGCCACGATCACGAAGGCGGCCAGATCCGCCATTTCCTCGCGGCGCATTCATCACCTTCTTCGGCGCGGAGGTGTTGCTGACTCAACCTCTCATCGTCGTGATCGGCGACAAGCCCGGCGGCTTCGGCGCCTACCGGGACGGGATGGAGATCTACGGTCGGGCCGCATCGAAGGACAAGGAGCTGGTGGTAGCCCAGGGCTTCTCGCACTACGACCTGTACGATCGGCCTGAGCCGGTCGGAATCGCCCTGCAAAAGGTGGTGCCCTTCTTCAAGAAGCACCTTTCGAAGGAGCTGCAGTCATGAAGAAGGTCGGTTTCAAGAGCAGGAGCGGTCAGGACATCACGATCCCCGCTGCGCAAGGAAGGCGCCCCCAACAAGGAACTGGAGGAGGCGTGGGAGTATTACCACACGTCGCGCTGCCAATACCCTACCGTCCGTAACGCGCAAGGTAACGTGATCGCGGTTGCTTCGATCGCGCGGCGTCAGGCGAATGGCAGCGCCACCGACCTGTTCGTCTATTTGGACACTCTCCGGGACGTCGCGAACGCGCTGACGCGGCGGCTCACACCGTGCTCGGGCCCCGCTTCGGGATTGGGCAGGAAAAGGGTGACCGCGCCGAGCAGCGGGAGAAATGCCCCGATCGCATACACCGGCCCGACGCCGACCGCGTCGGCGACACGGCCCATCAAGGCGGCGCTCAGGCTAGCGGCGCCGAAGGCGAAGCCGAACAACAAACCCGACACCGTCCCTACGCGGCCGGGAAGCAACTCCTGACCGAAGACCACGATCGCGGGAAACGACGCCGCCATCACCAGTCCGATGGCGACGGTGAGCGGGCCGTTCCAGTACAGATTGGCGTACGGCAGGAGCAGCGTGAGCGGCAGAGCGCCGAACACCGAAAACCGGATCACCCTGTCACGCCCGAATCGGTCACCGAGCGGACCGCCGAGCAACGTGCCGCAGGCCAGCGCCGCCAGGAAGACGAACAATCGCACCTGCGCTTCCGACAAGGACAGGTGAAAGCGATCGATGAGGTAGAACGTGTAATAGCTGGTCAACGTGGCGGTGTACGCGTACTTTGAAAAGATCAGCACCAGCAATATCCAGATGCCGCGCACGCGCAAGCGGCGGGACAAGCCCCCCGCCGGCGCTGACCCCACGACGACCGCGCGGGGCTTCATGGCGAGCCGATGTTTGTACCAGCCGCCGACGTGCCACAAAGCCACGGCAGACAGCAGCGTGACGGCGGCGAAGGCCAGCAGGCTCCGCTGCCCCCACCGAGTCACGACAATGGCGGCGCACAGCGGCCCCAGGGCGCTGCCCGCGTTACCGCCGACCTGGAACAGGGACTGGGCCAGTCCGGGCTGGTCGCCGGCGGCCAGCCGCGTCACTCGCGAGGATTCCGGGTGAAAGACCGACGAGCCGACTCCCAACAGGCAGGCGCCGATGAGCAGCAGCGCGTAGGCGTGGCCTATCGCCAGAATCATCACACCGGTCGCGGTGAACAACGTGCCGGCGGGAAGGGAGTATGGCACTGCCCTGCGATCGGCGTACCACCCCGCCACGGGCTGCAACAGCGAGGCGGTCAACTGATACGCCAGGGTCAACCAGCCGAGCTGCGCGAAGCTCAGGGCATACGACGATTTGAGTATGGGATAGATGGACAGCAACAACGACTGCATCATGTCGTTGAGCAGATGCCCAAAGCTCACTGCGGCGATCACCGAGGATGCCATCGCCTGGGTCACGAAAGCGGCGGCGGACGGCCGGGCCAGTGATGGGAGACTCTTCTTCATCAGTGTGGTCCGAGCACCGCTCAACGAGCCTCAGCGTGTCGCAACCTGCGATTGTCCGCGAAGCCGCCGTTGCAAGTCGTTACCGAGACTCAAGACCACTCCGCCCGCCAGGATGAGCGCGACGCTGATCAGCTCGGCAGCCGAAAGCGCCAGCATCAGCCAGGCGCAGCCGACGAGCGGAGCTCAGATCCGTGACTTCCAGGGCTTGGCGTTGATGTTACGCAGCAGAGTCTTCTGGCGGCTCGACACGACATCGCGGTCGATGTAGGCCTGCTGCATGTGACGCACCCCGGTCTCGAGACGGAAACCGGTGCGCGCGTGGAACAGTCGATAGTTGTCCACCATGAACATCTCGCCCGGCCTGAGCTTGAAGCGGATCTGCGTCTCATCGGACATGATGAGCCGCGAATACATGCGCCGCGCCTCGTAGAACTTGCTGAGCGTCGCCGGATCGGCGGCGGTCACCTGGTCGCAACGGCCGTGGAAGCGGGTATGCCGGACCGTGCCGTCGGCCGCTCGGTCGATGAAGGGACAGGTGTTCTCGAGGATCGCCTGGTCATCGGCATAGCGGAAGACGATCGGCACCGTACACAGCGCTTCGAAGAGGTCGGGGCGTTCGCGGCGCACGCGATCCGCCACGTAGAAACCGTCGATCAGCGCGGAATCTCCCCCCTGGGCATCGTTGCGGATACAGTGCAGCAAGGTATACCCCGGCTGCGGCACCCGGTAGGGATTGTCGCAATGGGGCTCGAGCGCTCGCGGGGTCATGCTGAGGTCATACACCTTCCCATCCGGCAGCGCCTTGATGTCCTCGATGCCGCCATTGTTGGTGATGCGCATGTAACCGATGAGGTCGATGAAGCACGCCATGCCGTTGTGCTCGGCGGGGATACCCCGCACCAGGGCGAACCCCAGGCGCACGATGTCGTTGAGCAGGGCCAGCAACGTCTTGGGATCGCTCTCCAGCGCCGACTGCTCATACCACGGCAACGGCTTCAGGCTGGCATTCCACAGCTGCTTCTCGCCCACCAGTTCCTGCGTGAACGGCCGCTCGGCCGCGTCGCGCAGGCGATCCAACTCGTAGGTAGCGCGGTGGCCGTCGCTGAATTGCAGGTCGAGCTCGCCGGGCCGCTCGGTGAGCTGTGTGATGCTGACATCCAGCGGAATGTCCTCGGCATCCTTCAGCTTGTGCCCTGTATTGGGGTCACGGTATTCGGGATTCGTGCTGCTCTCGCGCAGCCAGAAGGCATGGAAGTCGTGGGCAAAGCCGGCGCCGTCAGACAGACGCAGGCGCGTGCCGAAATTCTCAACGGACATGTCGGAG
>DASZVD010000300.1:0-2146 GCA_035547375.1 Steroidobacteraceae bacterium | reverse complement strand
CCGGCGGCCTTCGGTCGGCTCGAGCGCGCGGGGGCTGGAGATTGCCGGATCACCGAGAGCGTCCTCTATCACCACCGCCCTGAGATCGGGGGTGCCCTGAAAAGCGGGGGCGTGTTGACCTGCCGTGGTCCGGCCCTGATTGCGCTCGCCGTGGGCGGCACGCTGCGCGTCGCGCCGGACTCGGTGCTGAAGCTGGACTCGGCGACGCAAATGACATTGCAGAGCGGCAGGATTTATCTGGATTTCCCGCCCGGCGGGCCAGGTGGGCCGGGCGGGCTGGGCGGATTGGGCGGGCTCGGCGGGGGTTCCGGCTCGTTGAGTGTCAGGACCTGGGCCGGAACCATCGACCACGTCGGCACGGAGTTCGAAGTGCTGAGTAACCAGCAGGTCGTCCGGATCCGCGTCCGCGAAGGTCGCGTGCAGCTGAGGAGCGAATCAGGTCGGACCCTGCTGGATGCCGGCACGCAGTTGACGGCCAACGCGGACGGGAGCGTGGTGAGGAAGGGCATCGAGTCCTACGGAGAGGACTGGTCATGGGTAGCCCAGCTGGCACCTGACTATGAGATCGAGGGGCAGCCGTTGCTCAACTTTCTGCAATGGGCGGCGCGTGAGCTCGGTCGCCCCGTCAAGTTCTCCGATCCGCATGCCCGGGAGGTCGCCGAGCACACCATCCTGCACGGCTCGGTGAAAGGCCGGGAGCCGATGGACGCTTTGAGCACGGTCCTGTCGACGACTTCGCTGACTTACGAGATACGCGGCGACACGATCTGGATAAAATCGTACCATGGAACCTGAAGTGGCGATTGTCGTCCGGAAACGTGCTTGCCAAGTCTCGCCGTCGCAGGTGGCTTAGTATCCTCACGCTGGCCGGCCTGGCGGCCCCTTCGGTACACGCAGCCACGGCCAGACTGGTTGATCTGCTGCGCACCCTCGCGGCGAGCGGTTACGATATTCTCTACAGCTCCGACCTCGTTACCGCGGACCTGACCGTTCCCGAAACTGACCAGAGTACGGATCCGCTGATCCGTGCGAAGCGTGCGTTGGCGGGCTATCACCTGGAGTTGAAGGATGATGGGCAGCGACGATTCATTGTCACGCGGTCGCTCGCGCCGGCGGCCCCCCAGGCGGCAGCGGCAGCGGCGCGTGCCAACGAGGCGGCGCTCGAGGAGATAACGGTTTTCGCAAGCCGTTACGTGCTCAAGGACGAGCAGATGAGCGCCGCCGGGTCCTATGGACACGATGACATCGAGCAGGTGCCAGGGACCGAGCAGGACGCCCTTCGGGCGATCCGCACCGTACCCGGTCTGGCTGACAATCTGTCGTCCAGGCCATACGTCCGGGGCGCCTTTCTCGAGGATGTGCTCGTCCGCTTCGATGGCATCCCCATGATGGATCCTTTCCATTTCAAGAACTTCCAGAACCTGATCAGCGCTTTCGACCCGGCAACGGTAGACCGGATCGATATCTACACGGGTGGATTCCCGGTGAGGTATGGCACGCGATCAGGAGGTGTCATCGATGTTACGCCGCGGGCTCTCGCTAGCGGGTATGAGAACAGCCTGGGGGCGAATCTTCTCGGTTATGACGTTTCCTCGGTGGGGCACTCGGATAGCTGGCCGGTCGACTGGTTGGCTACGGCGCGGCACAGCACGCCCAATATCACGCTGCAGCCGACCGGAGACGTAGGGGAGCCGAGCTATTTCGACACGTTGGGACGCCTGCGGTGGCAGGTGAGTCCCGCGACCGCGCTCACGTTTGGCTGGCTGATGATGGATGACCAAGTGACATCCTCGACGGATCCCAGCGCGGAGCAGGGTGTTGCCCACGATCGTGATGTTTACTCCTGGATCATCGCCGACTGGACCCCCAGCAGTCAGCTGCACTCGCGCACCTCCGTTGCCATGACGGGCATGGAGCGGACGTTGAATGGAGAGCTGAGTCTGGGAGCTGCCGCGTCCGGACAGCTCCGTGATGATCGGGAAATTACCACCGTCGAGCTGCGAACCGGCGCGACGTACCTGCAGACTTCCGCCCTGTTGTGGGATGTCGGGGCGGAGAGCACTTTCGAGAGCGCGGACCTTGCGTTTTCGCGCCAGGAGAGTCTCGATCCGCAACTCGCAGCGAGCCTCGGCCGCGCCGCGGATGC
>DASZVD010000299.1:0-3395 GCA_035547375.1 Steroidobacteraceae bacterium | reverse complement strand
TTCTGTGTCCTCTATCTCGACAACCACCATCGTCTCATCGTTTTCGAGGAACTCTTTCGCGGGACCACCAACAGCGCCCACGTCCACGCAAAGGAAGTCGTCCGCCAAACCTTGGCGCACAACGCCTCTGCGGTGATTCTCGCGCACAACCATCCGTCCGGCTCGATCGATCCGAGCCCGGCGGACGAGCTCATCACGCGCCGCCTGCGAGACGCTCTGGCGCTGGTGGACGTGAAGGTCCTGGATCATGTGATCGTCGGGGATGCGCGCTGCTATTCGTTCGCCGAAGCGGGGCTGCTTTGACAGACCCGGGAGCCGGCTCGGAACGGGACGCGCACGCCAGATCGCCTCGGCATATCTTCTTAGAAGGCGGACTGTCCGCTCGTGCGCCGGGATCTTTGTTCATGGTCGCCCCCATTGGTGAACGTTGACGCGTCAAGCGGACGTTCCAGTTCCGGTTTCAGGTAGAGGGACCGCTCGGAATGACCCGTCCAGCTTGAGATCCGCCGGCCGCGCTGGTATAAAGTCCGGCCCGGCGAGGGGCCCCCGGCCACCGCCTTGCTCACAAGTCACTGAATTCTCAAGGTTGTTCGTATGTCCCGCGTTTGCGAAATCACCGGCAAGAAGCCGGGCGTCGGTAATCGCGTCTCGCACGCCAATAACAAGAAGCGTCGCCGCTTCCTGCCGAACCTGCGTACGCAGCGGTTCTGGGTGGAGACCGAGAAGCGCTGGGTCTCCCTGCGCATCTCCGCGAACGGCTTGCGGACCATCGAGAAGAAGGGCATCGACAAAGTCGTTGCCGAGCTGCGCACCCAGGGCGTGAAGATCTGACCCCGGTCGCCGTAAGGAGAGATACCCATGCGCGAGAAGATCAAGCTGCTGTCCTCGGCCGGAACGGGCCATTTCTACGTGACCACGAAGAACAAGCGCCTGCACCCCGATAAGCTCGAGGTGAAGAAGTTCGACCCCGTCGTCCGTAAGCACGTCGAGTACAAGGAAACGAAGATCAAGTAAGGCGCCTCGCCGCCTCGAGGATCGGTGCGCTGTGCCGGCCGATCTGGAGCTCCGCGAAGCCCCGGCCCTGCCGGGGCTTTTGCTTTTGGGGGCGCCGTCCCGGTAGCCTCTCCGTCCCATGCCCGAGCTTCCCGAAGTCGAGACCACACGCCGGGGAATCGAGCCCCATACCGTGGGGCACCGGATTACCGAGCTGGCCGTCCACGAGCCGCGCTTGCGTTGGCGGGTGTCGGACGATTTGCCGGCACGCGTAGCAGGACAGCGCGTGCTGCACGCGAAGCGACGAGCAAAATATCTGCTGCTCGAGCTCGAGTCCGGGACCCTCATGCTGCACCTGGGGATGTCGGGGAGCCTGCGCGTCCTGCCTGCCGGCACGCCGCGCCTGACGCACGATCATTTCGATCTCGTGCTCGACTCAGGCAGCACGCTGCGCTTCAACGACCCGAGACGCTTCGGGAGCCTGCACTACATCACCGGAGATCCGAACGGGCATCCGCTGTTGGCGGACCTTGCGCCGGAGCCGTTGGATGAAGGGTTCAACGCCGAGTACCTCTGGCAGGCGACACGGGGACGAAAGGTCGCCATCAAGCAGCTCCTGATGAACAGCAGATTGGTCGTCGGGGTGGGTAACATCTATGCCAGCGAAGCGCTGTTCCGCGCGAAAGTGCGGCCGCGCCGGCAAGCGCGCAGTCTGTCTCGCGCGGAAGTCGTGCGGTTGACACGGGCGGTGCGCACTGTGCTGGCGATGGCGATCCGGGTTGGCGGCACGACTCTGCGCGACTATGTTGGCGCCGACGGCGTGCCGGGCTATTTCAAGCAGAAGCTGTACGTGTACGAGCGCGCGAGCCAGCCCTGCCGCAAGTGTGGGACGGCCGTGCGTCAGCTGACCCAGGGACAACGCTCGACGTACTACTGCCCCACGTGTCAGAAGTAGGAATGTCCCCCCTCATGAGCGAGCACATCCTGGGCCATTTGGCCGGTGTCGACCGGAACCTGGGCGGGCTCATTCGGGCGGTCGGGCCTTACGGTCTGGTGCTCGAGACCGAGTGCCATCCTTTCGAGTCGCTGGCGCAGGCGATTGCATACCAACAGCTGCACGCAAATGCCGCGCGAGCCATTTTCTCGCGATTTGTCACCGCGGTGGGCGGAGGCGCATTTCCTACTCCCCAAGCCGTCGTCGCTGCGCCGGAAGCGACGTTGCGGGCGGCGGGCTTGTCCGGCTCCAAGATCGCTGCGCTCCGCGACCTGGCCGCCAAGACGATCGAGGGCGTGGTGCCGGATCGCAAAACGCTGGTACTCCTCGAGGATGCCGAGATCATCGCGCGTCTGACCGCGGTGCGCGGCATAGGCCGCTGGACAGTCGAGATGCTGTTGATCTTCCAGTTGGGGCGCCCCGATGTGTTGCCGGTCGATGATTTCGGCGTGCGCGCCGGTTTTCAGTTCGCGTACGGCTTGCGCAAGATGCCGGCGCCAAAGGCGCTCGCGGCCTATGGCGAGCGTTGGGGGCCGCATCGATCGGCCGCGGCCTGGTATCTGTGGCGGGCTGTCGAGTTGAAGCGCGCGGGCAAGCTGCCGGAGCCGGTCGAGAAAGTTCGTCTGTTGCGGATCAAAAGGCGCGCGCGGCCGTCCGCGAAAAAGGCGGTGCGAACGGGGGCCGGGAAGCCGGCGCGGCCGAAAAAGAAAGCTAGGAAAGCAGCCGTCGCGCGCGCTCGTAAGTGATGCTGAGCAAAAGCTGGTCACCGAGAGGCTGCATGCCGCTGGGACGCTCCTTGCCGTCGAGGTCGTAGCACACGGTGAGCCGGTCCGCGTCGAGCTCGTAGATCGCGAGCATCGTGCGTCCGGCGTTCGGGCCTTCGCGGCCGACGATGTCCATCGTCTGCGGCGAAGCGGCCTCATCGACCAGATAGTCACCGCTGTCGACGATATGGTTCGTGCGATCGACGATGCTGTAGCCGGCCCCATCGAGAACGAGATACTTGACCCGGAGCTCGTGCACGATGAGCTCCTTGCCGCCGACGTTCGCGGCGATCGGCACCCAGGCGCCTTCGAGCCCTTGCTGTATCCCGACGTTGATGGTTCTCGCTCCCGCTTCCGTTGAGGGTTTCTTTTGCCGTTCAGATTCCGGCGCGCCGGTGCTTCCTCAGCTCGGCGGCCACGATGGGATCCACGAACTCGTTGACATCGCCGCCCAAAATCGCGATCTCCCGGACCAGCGACGAGGAAACGAACGTAAATTGCTCTTGTGGGGTGAGAAACACGGTCTCGATGTCCCGGGCCAGGTGGCGGTTCATGTTCGCGAGCTGGAACTCGAACTCGAAGTCGGAAACCGCGCGCAGGCCGCGCACGACCACTCCGACCCTGTGCCGGCGCGCGAATTCGAT